>JAYSTO010000130.1:0-2704 GCA_043719675.1 Gammaproteobacteria bacterium
ACCGATGCTGACACCGATGATGAACGCCATCACCACCGCCTGGGCACAACTGATAATGTGTTGACCATTGGCCCGTTCGTTGTGCCGGTATTTTTAGCTAAGCTCACTCACGTCTTGTTGTCCATCCTGGCGATCATGATTGCACTCGTCGTATTTGTCTGGGTACGTCCGCTATGGCGCGGCCTGGCAGAATTGCATACCACCGCCGAAGCGTTCGGGCGCGGTGATTTCACCGCACGCACCTGCATTGCACCGCGTGCGGCACTGGGACAATTCGCGCACACCTTTAACGCCATGGCAGACCGCATTCAACAACTCATCACTTCGCACAAGGATTTGACCAATGCCGTGTCGCACGAGTTGCGCACGCCTCTCGCGCGGCTGCGCTTCGGCATGGAAATGTTGCAAAACGCATCGGATAAAAACTCACGTGCCCGCCATATCGACGGTATGAACACCGACATTGACGAACTGGAAGGCTTGATTGCCGAACTGCTGACGTATGCGCGTTTCGACCACGCAACGCCGGAGTTGAAGTTGGAGCGACAATATTTATCCGCATGGCTGAATGAAACGGTGAACCGCACCTGGATCGGAGATCGCCACGTCACGTTGCATGTCCAGTCCATTGCAGATGATGTATGCATGGATTTCGAACCCAGGCTCATGGCACGCGCACTAGGCAATATTCTGCAAAATGCACAACGTTATGCGACGCGGCGTGTTGAAATCATTGCTGACACAAACGCCGACTGCTGCCGCATCATCATCGACGACGATGGTCCCGGCATCCTTGCCGTTGATCGCGCACGTATCTTCGAACCGTTCACGCGCCTGGACACGAGCCGCAATCGTGACTCGGGCGGCTATGGCCTGGGGCTGGCTATCGCCCAACGCATCGCGCAGTTACACGATGGTAACATTGGCGTGGCAGACTCACCCTTGGGTGGCGCACGTTTTGTTATCTCATGGCCCGCGTACCCTATATGCTTAGGCTCCGCAGCAGAGACAGAAACCGCGAGGCTAAATGAAACGGGTAGCTGAATGATCCTGAATTATCATATATACGGGGAAAATAATACTTATAGAAAAAAGAAATTTCAAACTGAAATAAAGGTAGGCGTAGACTCCGACGTTTCCTCGACTATCCCGGTTGTAATTTATATATGCATACGGGAAAAGTAATAATGAAACCGTCAAAGCTATGATCGGTATGCTCACCGGATACACAAGTAATCGCGTATTAAACGTGGTACGTCTGGCGTTGTGATGCAGGCTAAATTGTTTACCCCATTCCATGAATCGCTGCTCCGTGGTGAAGATAGTGGTCAAGCCTTGTCGAACGTATTTGGAAAACCCAAAGATTCGGTGCATACTAACCATTACCATTGAGGTTTCAAGTGCCTGACGCTGTCATTCTGCCCTTTTTGATATCGCATATCATGCACACTGATGGCTGGCTAAGACCGCCTCCTTGCCCATTTTTTGTTCCCGCGTTTCAAATTACGGATATTTTACCGGTTGCGGTGTGTCGTTGGGGGTTTTCAATCAACAGCTAAACAAACTATAGTAGCACTATGGATTCGGAAAGCTGGGAACTGCTGAGTTATATCGTCACTGTCATCGGGCTGCCGCTGGCGATACTCGTTTTTATTTATGAACAACGCAAGGAACGCAACAATGAAGACGAGGAAGTCTACCAATTGCTGTCGGATAATTATCAGGAATTTCTGAAGACCACCCTGGAACATTCCGACTTGCGCTTATTTTCCATCGAAGAAACTCCGCAACCTACCCCCGAGCAACGCGAACGCATGCTGATCATTTTCAATATGCTCATCTCGTTATTCGAACGTGCCTACCTGCTGCTGTATGACCCACGCATGTCCGACAAGGAAAAACGGCGCTGGCTTTCCTGGGAAGACTACATGCGCGAGTGGTGTCGACGCGGTGACTTCCTTGCCGCCCTGCCGGAGCTGTTGCATGGCGAAGACCCTGAGTTCGTCGCTTACATCAAATCGCTGCTCGACAAGGAAAATCATTCCAGTCACTGAGCCTTGGCTTGATCACATTACTCGCACACAACAACGCCTCCCCTCAGCTTGGTCCAGGGAAGGCGAAGTCACTGCTTATCGATATACTTATTTTTCTGTAATAAAGTCAAACTTCTCAGGCTGCATCAAAAATACCATACATCCCTTATCCGAAATACAGCGGGTGACGTGATTGGCATCGCCCACTTGGTACCAGTAGGAACCGGCGTTCATTTTAATATCCGGTTTACCCACTTCGCTGTTGACGACCGTGCCGGAAATCACGACGGCATGGTACTCATTGCTGTGCTGATGCACCGGACTGGAAAAACCCTTGGGCATTTTTAGAATCGTGCCGTGGCCGCCGCTGGTCATATCACCATAAGCTACTGCCGCTTGCATGGGTCCAATTCCTGTATCGAACCACTTATGGCTTTCAACCGGTTTGTGTACGGACTCATGCATCTTGTCAGCGTGCGCCATGGGTGCCGACGAAAAAATCACTGCCATTGAAATGGCCATCACTGTCTTTAGATTAGATTGGTGCATAGGTACTACTCCTGTTGTTGAGTTAAATGACGGTTTTGGTGAAATCGATATCAACTGGGCCAACGAACTGCGTGTTCAAGCGCGATCCCATCGTTAATGGTATCGCCGCTGGTGTATTGGTT
>JAYSTO010000014.1:0-25729 GCA_043719675.1 Gammaproteobacteria bacterium
TTTAGCTGTGAGGGAGACGGTGAACTGGTTCTGACCGGGCAACTACAGTTACGCGTAACGGAGACCTGTGATGGCAATTGAATGGACGGCGCAGAAAGAGCGAAGTAACCCTTTTGCTTTACGACTGATTTGCTGGATAGCGTTGCACCTCTCACGTGGGTTTGCGCGGTATTGGCTCTGGCCGATTACCGTATACTATTTTATAACGTCTCCGCAGGTTCGATATGCATCACGCTGTTATCTGCGGCGGATCCCCGGCTATAGTGGAACAAGTTATGAGGTGATTTGTCATCTTCATCATTTTTCTGCGATCGTGTTGGATCGGATCTATTTCTTGACCGATAAGTTCAGCCAGTTTGAAGTGGAGGTGCACGGCGAGGGAATACTGGACGCTGCAGTCGCACAAGGCAAGGGTGTATTGCTGCTTGGCGCACATGTTGGGAGTTTCGAACTATTACGTTGCCTTGCCATGCACCGCAAAAATCTTCCGTTGAAGATACTCATGAACGTCGGCCACAATGCCATGATCACGCGAATTCTTGAGAACTTGAACCCGCACGTGGCAGGTTCGGTGATTAATCTGGTTGAGCCATCCGCCTTGTTACAGATGAAAGAGGCGCTGGAACAGAAATATCTCGTCGGTATGCTGGGAGATCGGGTACTCGCAGACGAGCGAAAGGTAAACTGCATTCTGTTGGGCGACGAGATTGCCATGCCAGCAGGCCCCTTTACCCTGGCGGAAATATTAAATGTACCCGTGGTGAGTTTTATTGGAATATACAAAGGCGGGAATCGTTACACCATTCATTTTACGCTGCTGAGCGAAGTACAAACTGTGCCACGGCCACAACGTGCGGCAACAGTAGCAAGACTTATGCAGAAATATGCCGATGGCCTTGAGGCCATGCTGCTTCGCTATCCCTTGAATTGGTTCAATTTCTATGATTACTGGGGTGAGGGCAAATGAAGATGTTGTTCTTTCTGATATTCATGTTACCCGGTTCCGCGGCATTAGCGGACGCATTGGCTGATCGTCTGGCTGGCTTTAGCAACGAACATGAGTTACAGGGAAGGTTCGTAGAGACATGGACGGCAGGATATCTGGATAAACCGCTGGTATCAAAAGGACGGCTTCTCTACAAAGCACCCGGCCAGCTGAGTAAATTCATAGAACAACCCGAGGCGGTGACGCAACGTGTGACGGGTGACCAGTTGTTACTGGAGCGTAACGGCGAGACTTACACCACAGAGTTGTCGCAGCAACCGGAACTGGCGGCCGGGATTTATGCCTTGCGAGATGTTCTGGAAGGAAATATTAATGGGTTGCTTGGCCGCTTTGAGGCCAACTTTACCGAGATAAAAACGGCCTGGCTATTGACCTTGGTACCAAAAGAAAAAAAGGCTGCCAGCCGTGTCGCCCGGATTGTTATACACGGCAAGGGCAATCGTATCAGTGATGTGCGTATCGAATACCACAACGGCGATAGTCTCCTTACCGAGATCATCCATGACCGTTAAGTGTCGAGGTGGCTGGCGGTTGCTGATGTGGTTTGCGGGAATTGGTCTAATGCTGGTATTTCTTGCATCACAATTACATCTGGTCAGTGACATAAAGCAGTTCATGCCCGCCGCGCGTCAAGATCCACAGTTGCAGACTCTGATGGACGAACTGCAAAGCGGTCCGGCCGCAACAACCTTGATGCTGAATATTTACGGTGCAGATGCTGTGCAATTGTCATCGTTGAGCAAGCGGTTACACCAGCAGCTGAGTACACAAAGCGTTGCCATTCGCAAAGTATATAACGGTGAAGTCGTGCAGGAGTGGCAGGCGCTGGATGTGCTGTTTCCATACCGCTATCTCCTGAACGATCAGGCGGACTGGTCTGTTGCCGGAATCCGCAGGACATTTACGCAGAGAGTTAAGGATTTGCAACTCGGCGGCGGGGCTTTTCTAAGTAATTACATCGTATCTGATCCGCAGCTTCAGTTCCTGCAGTATTTGCGTCGATTATCCGATGTCACCGGTCCAGCCATGCGCCACGGTGTGTGGTTTGATCCAGAGGGGAAAAGTGCATTGTTATTAGTGCGAGTAAACAGTGAATCACTGGACCTGGACGTTATGCAAAATGTGGTCGCGGACATTCATCAAGCATTTGCAACTATCGCGGCCGGATCGACCGCCCAATTGGAGATCGTCGGTCCTGGCATGATGGCAGTGGCAACGCGCAGCGCAATTCAACAGGTAACGCATCAATTAACGGTCATTATGGTGGTGTTACTGGTGGCCGTATTTATTGTTGCTTATCGAAGCCTGCGCTTGTTGTGGCTGATCGGGGTTCCGCTGTTGACGGCGGTACTGGCAGCGTTGGTGCTGACACAGATTTTGTTTGGCGAGGTACATGGGATTGTTATTGTCCTTGGTATTACAACGCTGGGGGTTTGCGTGGACTACCCAATCTATCTTTTTAGTCATTTGCAGTCGAATGAAACACCCCATGCCAGTATGTCCAGGATATGGCCGACGCTGCGAATGGGTGGGATTATCATGGTGTTGGCATTCCTGGCGTTGCTGGGGAGTGGCTTTGCAGGATTAAATCAGCTTGCTGTTTTTACTGCGTGTGGCCTTGTAATGGCATTGCTGGCGACGCGTTATCTGATGGTTTACCTCGTATCGCCTGAGTGGATAAATTCAAGATTGTGGTGGGTGGATTTTAGATTGTCAAAGCAACAACAGTTTTTTTCTGTTGGCTTATTGTTGTTTATACCGCTGTCATCGATGTTATTTGCCGACGTGTTTTGGGAAAGATCTGCCGAGGCAATCAGTCCGGTACCGGCTGCTGTGCGCGAGCGGGATCGAACCTTGCGTCACGCTCTTGGTGTGGCGGAAATTTCACATGTATTTATGCTAAGTGGAAATGACATGGAGTTGGTGCTGCAATCCACGGAAGCAGTGGATCGCGAATTATCCCAGGCCAGGGATGCCGGGATTATCAGCGGCTGGTGGTCTGCGGCACAAATACTGCCGTCAAGGCAGATGCAGCAGTACCGTCAGACTGGACTACCCGCTGTGGCAACGTTATCACAGAATATAAATGCGGCTTTGGACGGGTTGCCGTTTCGCAGCGCGGCGTTATCACCCTGGCTGGATGCGGTTGTTTTAAGCCGGGACATGCAACCTGTCGGCTATGAGAAGATCATGTCAACCCCGCTGAGTGAAGTATTGCCGCAACGATTGTTCCGCCATGATGAGCAGTGGATATCGTTGATACGGGTTGCAGGTATTCGTTCGGATGCCGATTTGTTGGGATGGCTGGAGAGTCATCCTGTTGTTAAAACAAGTCATGTGCAAATTAAACAAGCCACCGCAAGGTTGTTAACGGAGTATCGATCGGCGACTTTTAAACGATTAATTATCATTGTCATCATCCTCGCCAGTATTGTCCTGCTGTGGTCACGCAGTTTTCTTCGTGCCGGGCGGATATTACTACCCGTTGCTATCGGTATTGTTACCGGGTTGGCGGTACCGTTATGGTTTGGCACTGCAATCAATGTTTTTCATTTAATAGCTTTATTGCTGGTGATGGGCATCGGGCTGAACTACAGCCTTTTTTTAAACCAGACCGGCGGCGATAAGCGGGAAAGGTGTATGCGGCTGCACGCGATTAGCATCAGTGCCGTGACTAACTCGGCGGCCTTTGCCATCATTGCGTTTTCACCGGTACCGGTATTGGCGGCGATAGGGCAAACCGTGAGTGCCGGGATTTTGATGTGTTTTCTGGTTGCATGGCTACAAGCGGCGCGCACGGCGGACAGCATAGGCGGGAATACATGACTAGTATGCAGCCGTTGTCGGTTACTGCCGCTACGTTGGTAAGTTGCTGCGGCCGGGGCCAGGCTGCAATGGTGGACGCGCTGGAACACAATATCACTGGCTTGTCTCAAGCAGTTTATCCCAGTTTGGATTTTAGTACATGGTTGGGTAAGGTTGCTGGCGTTGAGGCAGTGGCATTGGAGCCGTCGCTGCATCACTACACCTGTCGCAATAACCAATTAGCGCGGCTGGCATTGGACACGGATCAGTTCCGGCTGGCGGTACGCGATGCGGTAGGATTATACGGGGCAGATCGTATCGGACTGTTTGTGGGCACGAGTACCTCTGGGATTGCCGCGACCGAGGCAGCTTATCAGCATGCACGTCATCACAACGGTGTCATCCCTGACGATTATCAATTTCTTTACACCCACAACATCGCTTCTTTACAAGACTATGTGCAGCGTTCCCTGGGTTTGCAGGGGCCGGGGCATACCACCTCAACGGCGTGTTCATCCAGTGCCAAGGTGTTTGCTGCGGCGTACCGATACATCAATGCGGGGCAGTGTGATGCGGCGATTGTTGGTGGTGTCGATTCGCTGTGTTTAACGACACTGTATGGCTTTCATTCTTTGCAACTGGTTTCTGACGAAATATGCCGACCGTTTGATCTAAACCGCAAGGGTATCAATATCGGCGAGGCGGGGGGGTTTGTGTTGCTGGAACGGCTTGACAGTAAATCAGGCAAGGTCAGTTTCAAAGGTTATGGTGAGACAAGTGATGCGTATCATATGTCGTCACCGCAGCCAAATGGTGAAGGCGCGATGCAAGCCATGATGGCGGCGCTACAGCGAGCCAGGCTGGACACAAAAGATATCAGTTATATTAATCTGCATGGTACCGCGACAGTGAGTAATGACGCCGCTGAGGCCAAGGCGGTGATGCGATTATTTGGTGCCGATGCGGTATGTGGCTCCAGCAAAGGGTATACCGGTCATACATTGGGGGCAGCCGGTATCACCGAGGCGATTATTTCGATCAAACTTCTGGAGTCAGGCATGTTGCCGGAAAATCTCAATCTGCAAAATCCCGACCCCACCCTTGGTATAAAACCGCTGCGCCACACTCGTCGCGACAGCCTGCACAATGTGATGAGCAATAACTTTGGTTTTGGCGGGAGTAACTGCAGCCTGATTTTTGGGTGGTGAGTGATGACAGTGTATGTCAATGGGATAGCAGTAATTGGACCTGGCCTGCAAAATGATGCCAAGTCCATGTTGATATTACGCGGGGAAGAAACCTGGATCCATGAGGAGTACCAGAATATAAGACCTGTCATGTTACCGGCGAATGAGCGTCGCCGGACACCGCTCGCAACAAATCTGGCGTTACAGGCGATACAAGGATTGTTGCGTGAACAGGATGACTTACGTACCGTTGCGACGGTGTTCGCTTCTTCCGACGGCGAGTTGGATATTGTCGATAAAATTTGTACTGGCTTGGCGGAGGATAACAAGATTATCTCGCCAACCTTGTTTCATAACTCGGTTCATAACGCCGCGGCGGGGTACTGGTCAATTGCTGCAGCAATGCAAGGATCCTCTACCAGTTTGTCAGCGGCTGATGCCACCTTCATGTGTGGTCTACAGGAAGCGGTGACGCGTGTGGAGACAGAAGGCGGCACGGTATTATTTGTTGCCTATGATCATCCGGCGGCAAACCGGCTGGATAAATATCGGCATTTCGCGTATCCACTGGCCATGGCGTTGCGCCTTGGGGTGGCAGAGGAATCAGGTGTGTTTGGTACGTTGAAACTGGAAGGGTCGATGACAGGACAAAAAAACAGTCGGTGCCGTAACCCATCGCTGGAAGTACTACGCACAGGGCTGCCAATTGGTTGTGGATTGCCATTGGTCGAGGCATTGTCCCAGCATGCGTCGATGCAGATTATGGTGCCTTATCTGCGCGATGAACTGTTTTGTCTATCGGTTTCACACGAAGAATGAATCTGCCGATGTTGAATCATGCTGAAATTTGTCAACTGATTCCGCATACCGGTAGCATGTGTCTGCTTGATCGGGTTATCGCCTGGGATACCGCGACCATTACTTGTACGACGCTTACTCATCGCCACAACAATAACCCGTTGCGCAACACCAACGGTCTGCCAATGTCAGCGTTAATTGAATACGCCGCCCAGGCGATGGCGGTGCATGGCTGCCTGCTTGCCCAAGATTCCGGGGTCGTCATGCAAGAGGGTTATCTGGTGGCGCTACGTGATGTCAGATTGGTACAGGGCTGGTTATCTGATATTGAAGTGGCGTTGTTGATTAAGACGGAAAGGCTCTTTGTCGATGGTGGTAATATGATTTATAACATGATTGTCCGAGCGGGGGAGCAAGAGTTGATGACGGGTCGCGCATCAGTGGTAGCAAAATTGGTAAGTCAGGAAGCTGCAATATGAAACGCGCACTGGTAACCGGCGGTAGCGGTGATATCGGCAGTGCCATTGCACATGCCTTGGCCGCTGCGGGTCATTTTGTGTATGTGCATGCCAATAGTAATTTGGTACGTGCAACGGCGGTGGTAAACCAGATTCACGAAGCGGGTGGTGCGGCGGCGGCTGTGCATTTTGATGTGAGAGATCGGCTTGCAACATTGGAAGTACTGCAACAAATTCTGTTAAACGGGCCGATCCAGATTTTGGTGAATAACGCAGGGGTACATAATGATGCGGTGTTGGCAGGTATGGAGCCGGAACAGTGGCGCGATGTGATCGACGTCAACCTCAACGGTTTCTACCATGTTACGCAACCGCTGTTGTTGCCGATGCTAAAAACACGTTGGGGTCGCATTATCACTATTACCTCGATGGCTGGTCTGCTGGGTAATCGCGGTCAAGCCAATTATGCGGCGGCAAAGGCTGGGCTGATTGGTGCGACCAAGTCAATGTCACTTGAGATGGCGTCGCGTGGTATTACCGCCAACGCGGTTGCACCCGGCGTCATTGCTGGTGCGATGACCGAAGAGGTATTTAGTGCTGAGGATATTAAACGCTTAGTACCGATGCAGCGTGCTGGCTCACCGCAGGATGTCGCGGCACTGGTGGCCTTTCTCAGCTCAGAAGCAGCCGGTTACATTAGCGGACAGGTCATCAGTGTCAATGGCGGTATCATGTAACGCTACGATATTCTGGCCTGCGGGTGATATTACTAAGTTACATGAAATAGATACCCTCCAACCAAGACGCGCCGTAAATACATCCGTGTAGGCTCGACAGCCGCATCCCTGCGGCTGACGGTCTTGGTTGGAGGGTATCCATTTCATGCGCCTCGTTAGTAAGTGCAACTCTGTCCGCAAGTATCCGCCAGTTGACGAAATCAGCGCGAGTAACTTATTGAGGTGGTCTGCGGGATTTGATACGAGAACGGTATAAGCCCTGCGGATAGAGGCCTCGCATGAATAAGTAACGCAGGACCATCAGGGTGATAAATGTGATATCACGTGCCGCGCGGAAATGGCTGGCACGGGCATTTTTGGCGTAGATAGCCAGGATTGCAACGGCCTGGCTTTTAATGCCGCGTTGTGCCGCCTTGATAAGGATTTCACTTTCAAAGACAAAGCTGCTGCGTCTGGCAGTTGAAATTGTCAAATCGTTGAATAAATAACTGGGGTAAATACGAAAGCCTGATTGGCTATCGGCAATGGGATAGCCCGCCGCCCAGGCAATCCAGAAATTGGCAACACGGTTGGCCCAATAACGTGTCGGCGGGATAAGGGATTTGTCGGCCAGCCGTGCGCCGATAATAATGTGATTGGGCGCAGTTTCTGTTTTGGCCAACAGCCGTGGGATATCTTCTGGCGCATGCTGACCATCACCATCCAGAGTAACAATGTACGTTACCTTATGCTCTCGTGCGGCCAGGATCCCATCCCACAGGCTCGCCGCCTTACCTTGATTGGTCTTATGTTCGATTAAGGTAATTGGTAGCCCATCGAGTGCGGCCCTTGTCCCATCTGTTGAGCCATCATCCACAATGATAATCAATGAGGAATATACCAGGGCACGTGATGCAATGTCGCGTATCGTCGCCACCTCGTTAAAGGCGGGAATAATTACCGCGAAATCTTGAGAGTGAGCAGCGGGATGCATGTGGACAGTTCTACTTGGGAGTTAATGTCCCAGTAGTATATCCTTAACGAGGATAGGTTGGATATCCACGACCTGCATCACGCCTTTTGTAACACCGCCGCAAAAAAACCATCGGTATGATGAAGGTGGGGAAACAGTTGGAATACCTCCGTCGGCATCGTTAAATCAATGTGCTGTTGTTGCAATACCGTGTTCACCGGCACCAGCTGAAAAGAGGAATTATTTGCCAGGAAGTGATCGACGATCTGTTGGTTTTCTTGCGGTAATAAACTACAGGTGGCATACACCAGGCGGCCGCCGGGTTTTAATAATTGTGCGGCGGCGGCGAGGATGCGTTGTTGTAACGCAACGATCTCGTCTAATTTGATCTCACGCCATTTAATATCCGGATTACGACGCAAGGTCCCAACACCGCTGCACGGGGCATCGACCAGCACGCGATCAATGCGGCCACGCAGGCGTTTGATGTAGACATCATTTTCATCACGAATCACCCGTGGCCGGATGTTATCGAGCCCGGATCGTTTCAAACGCGGCTTGAATTTCGCTAAACGTTTTTCGGAGATGTCGAAGGCATAGACGCTGCCGCTGTTTTGTTGCAGGGCGGCGATGTGCAAAGTCTTGCCACCGGCACCCGCACAAAAATCAACGGTGTTCAGATGCGGTTGTGCATCGAGTAAATACGACAACAATTGACTGCCTTCATCCTGGACCTCGATCCAACCGGATTTAAATGCCTTGGTTTGAAACAAGGGGCTGCGTTTGCCACGGCGCAAGCCCACCGGCGAATACGGGGTGGCTTCCGCCGGGAAGCCTTCGTCAGTGAGCGAGGCCGCGACTTGTTCGCGGGTCATCTTTTGGGTGTTGACGCGGATATCTAAGGTCGCCGGTTGATTTAAGGCATCCGCAAGTTTTAATGTTTCTTCTTCGCCATAGGTGGCGAGCAGTGGTTGCAGCAACCAGTTGGGCAAATTACTGCGGATGGCCAGTGGCAAGGCACTGACATCAATGCCGCGGATATGCTCAACCAAGGCCCGCACCGGGATATCATCGATCATCTCCAGGCCAATGTCTTCCAAGGCCCGCGCACTCCAGCCTTCTTTATAGAGTAGATAAGTGGCAATCAACATCGCCGGTGAGGCCGGTTGTTGGCCACACAGGTGTTCAAGCAGGATACGTTGGCGTAAGCAGCCGTACACGGTTTCGGCGATAAACCCGCGATCACGCGCACCCAGTTGTTTATTATCACGAAAAAACAATTGGATCTTGGTGTCGGCCGGGGCATGGGTCACGAGCACCTCGGCCAGCAGGTGCGCGGTATGCCGGAGTAAATTGGGGTGGAGTTTTTTTAGCGGTTTGTCAGTGTTCATGATAGGATTTGCACCATATAAACGCGGGTTGGAAAACTATGCACATCATTAGCGCATTAAATAAAGGGCTAGCATACCAGCTTCTGTGTTTACGTTTTGAAAATTATTAAATGTACTTCCATGGGTGGACTACTTGAGTATCCGGCGCTTCCAATGCACCTGCGTCATGCAGGTACAGGCATGTACCTCTTAGCCACTATTACGTTGCAGGAAAATCATTGCCTCCGCATGCGTCAGACAGTTTGTGTAATGAATCATCATGGTGCAAGACTCCGCCAGGCAAGATGGGCATTCATTAAAATAAAACACAGGAGGAGCTGACAATGAAAATGATTACTGCCGTCATCAAGCCGTTTAAGCTGGATGACGTGCGCACCGCCCTGTCTGAGATCGGCGTGCAGGGTATCACAGTTACCGAGGTAAAGGGTTTTGGCCGACAGAAAGGTCATACCGAACTATTTCGCGGTGCGGAATATGCCGTGGAATTTGTGCCCAAGGTGAAAATTGAGATTGCCACGCGTGCTGACATGGTCGAGCACGTTATTGAGGTAATCTGCCAGAGTGCGCGCACCGGTAAAATTGGTGACGGCAAGGTATTTGTCAGCGATTTACAACAGGTTATTCGTATCCGCACGGCGGAAAAAGATCACGAGGCTTTGTAGGTTGCATGACGTAATAATTAAAAATTAAATTAGCGAGGAAGTAAAACATGTTGAAAATCAGTTCTATCGTAAAGCGAATCGTCATGGTTTTTGTTGCCGTGGCAATGCCACTGTTGGCGCAGGCGGCGGATAAGATCGATTCAGGCAATAGCGCCTGGTTGCTCACGGCAACCGCGTTGGTGTTGTTCATGACGATTCCGGGCTTGTCATTATTTTATGCGGGCTTGGTTCGTTCGAAAAACGTGTTATCGGTATTGATGCAATGTTTTGCGATCACCTGCGTCGTTACCATCATTTGGATCATCTTTGGTTACAGCCTGGCGTTTGGGGATGGTGGGGCATATCTGGGTAACTTCGATAAGGCCTTTTTGGCTGGAATCAGCAAAGACAGTGTTGCGGTGGGGAAGACCATTCCTGAAACACTGTGGGTGATGTTTCAGATGACGTTTGCCATCATTACCCCGGCATTGATCGTCGGTGCCTTTGCCGAACGCATGAAATTCAGTGCGATGCTGGTGTTCAGCATAGTTTGGTTAATTGTCGTTTATTTGCCGGTGTGTTATTGGGTGTGGGCACCGAATGGTTGGCTGATGCAAATGGGCTTGATCGATTTTGCTGGTGGCACGGTTGTGCATATCAACGCAGGCACAGCGGCATTAGTCGCCGCGCTGGTACTGGGTAGACGCAAAGGCTTTCCTACCACCAGTATGATGCCGCATAACCTGACGATGACGGTTGCCGGTGCCGGCATGTTGTGGGTCGGCTGGTTTGGATTTAATGCGGGCAGCGCCGTGGCAGCGGATCAGAGTGCGGCGATGGCGATGTTGGTTACCCATATCAGTGCTGCCGCCGGTTCACTTGCCTGGATGACGATGGAATGGCTGCGTTATCGTCGGCCCAGTGTATTAGGCATTGTCACCGGCATGGTGGCGGGTTTGGGGACAATCACCCCGGCATCCGGCGCGGTGGGGCCGATGGGTGCGTTAATTATTGGATTGACCGCCGGGGTGGTGTGTTACTTCGCCACCCAATTAATCAAACGCAAATTCCATATTGATGATTCGCTGGACGTGTTTCCCGTGCACGGTGTCGGTGGCATCCTGGGTACATTCTTGGTTGCAATCTTTGCATACACGATGGGTGGTGTACAGGATTTACCGAAGGGCATCACCAGTGTGGGTGAGGCCATCGTTCATCAGATGGGTGTGCAATTGCTGGGAATTGCAGTGACACTGGTCTGGAGTGGAGTGTTGACATGGATCATCCTCAAATTGATTGACCTGGGAATGGGCTTGCGTGTCAGGGAAGAAGAAGAAACCGAAGGACTCGACCACGCGCAGCACAATGAATCCGGTTATATCTTTTAGTAGCACAAGCGATTTGCCTGGCTTTGCAACCAACGGGCGCAGTATGCGCCCGTTGGTCATTGGTAACGCTGTCATGTGCCGGGCTGAGGGAAAGATGGCCTGCTATACTACAAATACCGACGTGTTTGCTGTAGAGTGATCGGTAATCAAGGAGTCTTCCATGCGCAGACAAATGAGCAGGGGTTTTTTAGCGGTGATGTATTGTTCGTCACTGCTGGCGGCAGTGAGCAATCCGGCGCTGCCACAACCCGCAACCACACCACAACGAACGCCTCCGCTGTTGCCAGTAGAGACGACGGACCGCGGGCAACTCTTGTATGAGAACCACTGTCAGGTATGTCACGAAAGTGTGGTACATGTCAGGCAGAATCGCCGCGCGGAATCGAAGGATCAACTGCAAACGTGGGTGGTACGCTGGTCTACCCACCTCAAGCTTACCTGGACTGCGGAGGACACCGGCGCCGTGGTTGACTATCTCAACCGGCGTTATTATCAATTCAACGGCAGCGTGAAAAAACAAGAGTAAACATGTCAGCTACGGCAGCCTGCTGATGCCTGTCTCAGCGGTTTTCATTGCGGCGCTCAAGCCCGGGTTTGTTATTGATAAGTTCACTGACAGCGCCGACAGGCTTACCGGGTTGTTTATCAAGGTCGGTTAGTTGGAGACAGCGGCCTACTTCCAACATGTGGCGTATTTCATTGGCAGGCAACGGGCGGCTGAAAAAATAGCCTTGCATCTCATCGCAGTGTTGATCGCGCAGAAACGCCACTTGTTCAGCGGTTTCGGCGCCTTCGGCGACAACCCGCAGATGAAGATTATGCGCCATGGCAATCACGGCTTGCACCACCGCGGCATCATTGGGGTCGGTGGTGATGTCTTTGACAAAAGAGCGATCGATCTTCAGTGTTTTGATCGGCATGCGCTTGAGGTAAGCCAGTGAGGAATAGCCGGTACCAAAATCGTCAATCGCCAAATGTACACCCATGTGATCCAATTGGTTTAATACGGCAATGGTTTGTTCGGTGTTGTCCATTAACATGCTTTCGGTGATCTCCAGTTCCAACCACTGCGCATCCAGTCCGGTTTCCAGTAGCACGCGTTGCACCAGTTCCGCCAACTGTGGTTCGCGAAACTGCCGTGCCGAGAGATTCACCGCCATGCGCGCCGGGAAAAAACCAACGGTCTGCCAGACTTTATTTTGTGCGCAGGCGGTACGTAATACCCACTCGCCCACTTGGACGATCAGGCCGGTGTCTTCCAGCAGCGGAATAAATTTAAGTGGTGATACCAGATCGGTGCCGTTTGGATTCCAGCGGATCAAGGCCTCAAAACCGCTGAGTTGGCCGGTGCTAAGATCAACCTTGGGTTGGTAATGCAACACGAATTCATTGCGCTCCAGCGCCCGGCGCAGTTTGGTTTCAAGCTGGAGCCGTTCCATGGCGTTGGCATTGATACTTGCTTCGTAATATTGATAACCATTGCCGCCTTGTTCCTTGACGCGGTGCATCGCTGCCTCGGCATTGCGCATCAGGGTGTCGTGATCGTCACTGTCCAGGGGATAAATGGTGATACCAATGCTGGCGGTAATAAATAACTCAAGACCAGCGAGTTCAAATGGTGGTTTTAGATGATCCAGAATTTTCTGGCCAATGCGTGCGATGTCATTGGTCTGTTGCAAGTTGGGAAAGATCAACGCGAAGGTGTCACCATTCAAGCGCGAAACGGTATCGCCTTCACGCACGGTGCCTTGTAAATGGCCAGCCATGGCTTTGAGTAAATCATCCCCGGCGTGATGGCCGAGGGTATCGTTGATTTTTTTAAAGCGATCCAGCCCAAGGACAACCACACCGACCTGGTGTTGGTAACGTTTTGCATCACGAATTGCCTGGATCAGGCGGTCGTTGTAGAGCGTTCGGTTCGGCAAATTGGTCAGCGGGTCGTGATAGGTGAGTGCATGTAATCGTTTTTTTGTTTCGGCATCCAAACTTACAGTACTGATCAGGGCTTCCCAATAGCCACGGCTCACATTGCCACTTTGAAACAACATGTAAATTAACCCAATGAAAAAAATCAGACCGAGTCCATGTACTTCGGGATTACCAGAGAATAAACCAAGCAGGGCGGCGGGCGTCAATAACAGCACGAGATAGGCGCGTGACAGTGCCAAATTCATGTTCAGGCCAAATACGCTACCCGTACAGACGCCCGCCGTGATCACCCCAGCGATAAAGGAAGTCCAGGCGCCGCCATAAAAATACACGGCGAGGGCATTTAACATGCCCCAGCTGAACGCCATCATCAATGCAGCTGTGCCATAGGTGATGTGCCAGCTACGTGGACTGTAGCCGTAGAGTTGATCGAATACTTTCAGTAACACCATCCGTAACAAAATACAGGGCACCGTGATGCTCAGTGCTGTGTAAACGACCCAGGGATGGTCAGCAAGATAGGGTGTCGTCAGGAATAAACAGGCCAAGGCGGCGCTATAGCTAATGACGGCTGGTGGTGTGCGGCGTGCCATCTCGTAGGCAGCAGTGCGTTTGATCGCGCCAATTTGGGCTGGGCTGAGATCCTCCGTGCCACGATAGGTTAATGTTTCCATGGGTATTTTTATCGGCCAGTAGCGGTATTTCTATACCTGCCTGACATGCCGCTGGGGTGTTATGGCAAATTAGCGGCAATACACGGGCCAAGTGGCGAAAAACTGTGATGGAGGTAACACTTTTTAAGGATAAGTCTTTCCCGCACCCGATGAGCGACCTTGCTGTATGTGTTTCTTAGATTTGGAGGCCGAAAATCAGGAACAGTTATTTGTGTGTCTTGGAAAATAAAATATATTTCAGTTTATGGGAAGACACCGCATGTCCACGTGTGTTGATGTTTTTCCCGCACTAGCCAACATCAACGATGCCGCATAGTTGCCTGCACAACAAGCAGTCCGAGTCTGTTCACATTCGCTAATGAAATGATGTAAATCGGGGATTGCAGATCGGACCTGATCCCGATATGTCAGCTGGCCGACATAGGTGATCACCTTTTTAGTTCCACACGCGTATCACTTTGGTTATACAACGATTGCTCTGTGACTTTAGTTACTGACTTTCATTCGCTAACATCATAGTCTTCCCCCGAATATCGCTAACCAGTATCGGCCTCATTGTCACGTATTGGCAATACGAACCGATGTTGAGATGACGCACAAGCTTATAATTGACATATTTTATCCCGTGGCGTCCAGATGCTTAGAAAATAAAAAATAGTTCAGTTTATGGGGAGACACTGTATGTCGACAAGTATTGATCATTTAGCAATAGAAGATTGGCTACATACTTTTCCTGCACTGGCCAATATCAACGATGCTGCATGGTTATCCGCGCAACAAGCAGCCCGAGTCTATATTTTCCCGGCAAATACCGTCGTCATGCGGCCAGGAACACCCAGCCAGGGAGTGTTTCTGCTGGCAAAGGGCAGCGTCCGTGTTTTTGAGCGAGCAGCGAACGGGCGTGAAATCGTGCTTTATCGTGGGCAGCCAGGTGAAATATGTATCTTAAGTCTGGCGAAGCTATTTAACCAGGCGACCTACTCCGCTGAGGTGCTCGCAGAGACGGAGGTCCACTACGTTAATATTCCTTCATGTGATTTTCGCAACGCAGTGGCAAATTCGGCGGCGTTTCGCGAGGCAATTTTCTCGACCCTGACGCATCGGTTAAGCGACCTTATGCATCTTGTCGGGCAAGTCACGTTTCAAGACTTGGATATCCGGCTGGCCTGTTTACTCGGACAATTATTTGGCGTGGGTGCTAATCGTGTGTTATCGATCACACATCAGGAACTGGCTGATGAACTGGGTACTTCGCGTGAGGTCATCAGTCGGTTGCTGAAGGAGTTTGAGCACATGGGGTGTATCCGCTTGCATCGCGGTACCATCGAAGTATTATCGCAACATGATCTTGCCTGCCTGTCTAAATAACTATTCCAAATTTCTAATTACAGTTAGTTAATAAAGTGATGTGAATCGAGGGTTGTAGACCAGGCTTGATCCAATATGTCAGCTGGCCGACATAACTGATCACCATTTTAGCTCTGCACTAGAGTTACTTTGTTATACAACGATTGCTCTGTGACATTAGTTACTGACTTTCTTTTTCTAACATCATAGTCTTCCTCCGAATACAACTAACCAGTGTCGACATTGTTGTCACGTCGTGGCAATACAAGTTGGTGTTGAGTTGATGCACAAATTTAAAATAGCGATTAACTTTTAGGAGGAAGTAGCATGAAGAAGCTGAATAAGCAGAGAAATGCCGGGGTACGATCCATCATAGTGTCGGCTTGCAGTACGGTGATGCTTCTGTCACCGGTTGTATTTGCCGCGCCTGAAACGAAAGAGCCGGTTCTTGCATTGAGTCTCATTGAGCGCATCAACCCAATTACTAACGTCGTATATTGTAAAACACCGCCTTCCCCTGATTTGTCCACTGTACTTAATAACACGGTGCGTGCAAAACTGGCGCTGGTCGAACTGGGTAAGGCGTTGTTCTGGGATATGAATGTCGGCAGTGATGGCATGCAGGCTTGTGCCAGTTGCCATTTTAATGCAGGGGCGGACAGTCGTTCAAAGAATCAGATGAGTCCGGGTCTTAATCAGGCCAATGGGGATACCAGTCCGAATCCGGATACAACCTTTGTCAACAGACCTAATTATCAGCTGGTATCAACGGATTATCCCTTTCACAAGCTCAGGGATATAAAAGATCGGAGGACGGTTGTAACCACAGATCCACTGTTGGAAAATGACATTACCGGTTCACAAGGTGTGTTTAAACAACGTTTTGTCGGCGTGATACCGGGCTCTTCAGAAGATCTACGGATCAATCAAACTGACACGGTATTTAATGTCAAAGGCGTCAACGTGCGTCAAGTTGTACCGCGCAACACCCCGACGGTGATCAATGCCGGGTTTAATCACCGTAATTTTTGGGATGGCCGCGCACAAAACAGCTTCAATGGGGTGAATGTCTTCGGTAATCTGGATACGGCGGCGCATGTATACGTGTCACCGGATTTTGCGACATTGACCAGCACCACCGTCACCTTCGATGATTCAAGTCTGGCATCCCAGGCAATGGCACCGCCAGGATCCCCAATGGAGATGTCGGCGGAAGGGCGTGAGTTACGCCATATCGGCAAAAAAATTGCCGTGATGCAACCACTTGCACAGCAGGAAGTGGCTTCTGATGACAGTGTCCTCGGCCGCTTGAGTAATAGCCCCGGCAAAGGGTTGAGGGGCATTCAGTATTTGAACCTGATATCTGAAGCCTTTCAATTTCGGTGGCTCTTCTCCAGTAAATTAATTCAGATAGATTTGGCGAGTGGGGCTGAAAAGATCGTGGATAAGACATCACTACCACCCGCTGGCTCGGAAAATTTTGAGCTCTATGAATATAATTTCCCTTTGTTCTTCGGTCTTGCGGTACAGGCCTATGAAAATACCTTGATCTCCTGTGACACGCCCTTTGATCGCTACAACTTTGGTAATAAGGCTGCATTGACGGCGGATCAAATTGCCGGCCTGGATATTTTCAAGAATGCCGGTCGCTGCAATAATTGCCATGGTGGTGCTGAACTCACCGATGCAGCGACAAGTATCGTCAATGACAAAGGCCGCATACGTGTACGCGATTCGCAATTGATTGATACCGGTTTCAACAACATCGGTGTTCGGCCAACCCTGGAGGATTTGGGGCTGGGCAATCAAGTGAAACTCCGTCCTAATTATGCGGTGGATCTCTCTATTGCCCGACGTGCATTGATAGGTACATGTAACCCGGCAGAATTACAGGCAGGTGATTGTGACATTCCAGCCGGATATAATGAGTTGTCCGGTGCGGTGGCCGTTGACGGTGCAATGAAAATACCCAGCTTGCGTAACCTCGAATTGACAGCGCCCTATTTTCATAATGGCGGGGTATTATCGCTGGAGCAGTTGGTGGATGCGTATTTTCGCGGCGGTGATTTCCAGCCGATCACTGGCTGGGATGAAAGACGCCAAACGGCGCACTCCATTTCACCGCTTGGTACCTTAACCGGCCCGTTATTTGCGACGACCACAGATACCCTTATTCCGCTAACGGATAGCGATAAAAAGAAATTGGTGTCATTGCTCAAAGCAGGGCTCACTGATAACCGGGTTAAATACCATCGTGCACCGTTTGATCACCCTGAATTGAAGGTGCCAAACGGCCATCGCAGCGAGGAGGATGAGGATGACGAGGTAACCAATGATGGCACAGGCAAGGCAACAGACAGTTTATTGACGATACCCGCAGCAGGGCGCTTAGGATATAGCAAACCGTTGTCGAAGTTTCTTAATCAATAGTCAGTACTATTTAACGTAGTTTTATGGATGTGTAACAACTGATCGAACTCGCTGGTTAGCCGATGGATAGCCAGCGAGTATTTAGTTTTCGTCGCATAACAGGGTACATGTAACGCGAGTATCCCTCGTTGATTTTATCCGCTACCTGCCCGTCTGATTTGTTCGCTCTCCCTACAATAGCCACTCTTTTTACAAGGTGTCCAATCCACAAGATACTGGAAATCAGCGTCTTGAGTGGTTACCATGGCCGCCCCTGGATAACAATCAGTCAGTATGAAAACGCTTTATATCAAAACCTTCGGTTGCCAGATGAACGAGTATGACAGCGCTAAAATGGCGGATGTCTTGAAGGCCTCGCATGGCTTAGAGCCGGTGGCCACGGCGGAAGAGGCGGATGTGTTATTGCTGAATACCTGTTCGGTGCGCGAAAAGGCCCAGGACAAGGTTTATTCCATGCTGGGCATGTGGAAAAAACTCAAGGACAAACGGCCTGACATTCTTATTGGCGTGGGGGGCTGTGTTGCCAGCCAGGAAGGGGAGGCGATCCTGGTGCGGGCGCCGTATGTGGATGTGGTCTTCGGTCCGCAGACCTTACACCGCTTGCCGGAACTGATGGATCAAGCCCGCCAACGGCGACGGCCTTCCATTGACGTTAGTTTTCCCGAGATTGAAAAATTCGATCGGTTACCCGAGCATCAGGCCGAAGGCCCCTCGGCCCTCGTCTCCATCATGGAAGGATGCAGCAAATACTGTAGCTTTTGCGTCGTACCCTATACCCGGGGGGAAGAGGTCAGCCGACCCTTTGATGATGTGATTGCGGAAGTAGCAGGCCAGGCGGCACAGGGGGTGCGCGAGGTGATACTGCTTGGCCAAAATGTGAATGCCTATCGCGGCGTTACCCATGACGGCGGTTCTGCGGATTTAGCCTTATTAATTACCTACCTCGCCGCCATCGATGGCATCGGGCGGATTCGCTATACCACTTCCCATCCGCTGGAGATGACCGACAGTTTGATCGAGGTTTACGCGAAGGTGCCACAGCTTGTCAGCCATTTACACCTGCCTGTGCAGTGCGGTTCAGACCGGGTTTTGGCGTTGATGAAGCGTGGCCACACGACGGCGCAGTACAAGGGAATTATTGCCCGACTCAAGGCGGTGCGTCCGGATATCAGCCTGTCCTCCGATTTTATTATCGGTTTTCCAGGTGAGACCGAGACGGATTTTATGGCGACCATGGACTTAATCAGTGAGCTGGGTTTTGACCATTCGTATAGTTTTATCTATAGCCCCCGACCGGGTACGCCTGCTGCCGGTATGCCCGATGACATCCCGTATGAGGTTAAAAAACAGCGGCTTGACGCGCTTCAGGCACGGCTTAACCACCAAGGTCGGGCCATCTCTGCGGGCATGGTCGGGCAAACACAGCGGGTTCTGGTGACCCGCCGGGCGAAAAAGCATACCGGCGAGCTTTCCGGCCGCACAGCCAACAATCGTGTGGTAAACTTTGCCGGACCTGATTCTCTTATCGGCAACTTTGTGGATGTGACAATAACAACCGTCTTACCTAATTCCTTACGCGGCACGCTCGGGTCCATCGCGCACCGGCACTATGCGTAATCGACTCATTATCTGACTGACCCGCTTTACCACCTTGCAAACCAGTGCCAATTATTCCGATGTTGTCCTTGAGCCCGCCGATAATCAGCGGCTGGCCAACCTGTGCGGCCAGTTTGACGAGCACCTCAAACAGATCGAGCGGCGCCTGGGTGTGGAGATCAACAACCGTGGCAATGTGTTCCGGGTGATTGGCGAACAGCGCTGTGTGCAAGCCGCCAGTGAGGTGTTACGACACCTATATAAGGAAACACAGCGTGCGCCCTTGACCCCATCGCAGGTAAATTTGTATTTGCAGGAATCCGGTGTGGACGCATTGCTGGATGACAGTATTTCACAGGATGAAATCATCATCAAAACCCGGCGCGCCGTGATTCGTGGCCGTGGTCCGCATCAGTGGGATTATCTGCATAAGATCCACACCAACGACATTCATTTCGGTATTGGCCCGGCGGGCACCGGCAAGACCTATCTTGCCGTCGCCTGTGCGGTCGAGGCATTGGAGCGTGACAAAGTGC
This sequence comes from Gammaproteobacteria bacterium, assembly GCA_043719675.1. Taxonomy (GTDB): domain Bacteria; phylum Pseudomonadota; class Gammaproteobacteria; order UBA6429; family Thiohalophilaceae; genus JACQBC01. Next base: position 19,876 of record JAYSTO010000014.1, read on the forward strand.
GGCGAATTGTCCTGACGCGTCCGGCGGTGGAAACCGGTGAGCGGTTGGGGTTTTTGCCCGGTGATCTCGCGCAAAAAATTGATCCGTATTTACGGCCACTTTATGACGCCTTGTATGAAATGATGGGTTTTGACACGGTGGCGAAATTGGTGGAGCACAACGTGATTGAATTGGCGCCGTTGGCCTACATGCGCGGCCGTACCTTGAACGATTCATTTGTGATCCTGGATGAGGCGCAAAATACCACCGTGGAACAAATGAAGATGTTTTTAACCCGCGTTGGTTTTGGTTCGAACGTGGTGATCACCGGTGACGTCACCCAGGTTGATCTGCCGCGCGGCCAACAGTCGGGATTACGCCAGGTGATCGATGTGCTCAAGGATGTGCAAGGCATCAGCTTTACCTTTTTTACCGCGAAGGATGTGGTGCGCCATCCGTTGGTGCAGCGTATCGTCACGGCATACGAAGCCGCTGAACAACAACCGGTATTACCAAAGAATTGATATGCAGGTACGTGTTGATGTGCAAGTAGCGGTGGAGGCTGACCGATTTTATTTGCCCAGTGTCGCACAATTGCAGCGCTGGGTCGCACAGGCATTGCAAGGCCGCATGGCAAAGGCGGAACTGACTATTCGTATTGTGGATGAAGATGAGAGCGCGACATTAAATTCAACCTACCGTCATAAAAGCGGTCCGACCAATGTGTTATCGTTTCCGTTCACGGCGGACGTGCCACTGACGGTACCGGTATTGGGTGATCTGGTCATTTGCGCACCCGTCATGGTGCGTGAGGCGCAGGCGCAAGAAAAAATAGCGGAAGCACATTGGGCGCATATTGTGATTCACGGCACCTTGCATTTGCTTGGGTTTGATCACCTCAGCGTCGATCAGGCGCAGGACATGGAAACATTGGAGATAGGATTAATGGAACAATTGGGATATACAAATCCGTATGAAACTGGAATGCCGTCATGAGTGACGATCGATCGAGTACCACAGAACAACCGGATAAAGATCAAAAAGGACAACGCTCCTGGCTGGATCGCTTGGGCCAGTTCCTGCAAACCGAGCCCAAAGATCGCTTGCAGCTCATGGAGTTATTACGCGAGGCGCGTGAGAACGGGGTGATTGATATTGATGCCCTGGCGATGATTGAAGGGGTCTTGCAGGTGTCAGAGATGCAAGTGCGCGACATCATGGTGCCGCGTTCGCAAATGGTGGTGATTGAACGTGAAATGCCACTAGCTGAAATATTACCTATTGTGGTCGACTCACAACACTCTCGTTTTCCGGCGATTGGTGAGTCGCGTGATAAAGTGATTGGAATCTTACTTGCTAAGGATTTACTGCCGTATTTTCATATTGGTAATGAAGGGAAATTTAATTTACGTGACATCCTGCGACCCGCCGTGTTCATCCCGGAGAGTAAACGGTTGAATGTATTATTAAAAGAGTTTCGTTCCAGCCGTAATCACATTGCCATTGTTGTTGATGAGTATGGCGGTGTGGCGGGGTTGGTAACGATTGAAGATGTGCTTGAACAGATCGTCGGTGAGATCGAAGACGAACATGATATCGCCGATGAGCTGTATATCATGGAACACAACGAGACGGATGCAACCATCAAGGCCATTACCCCGATCGAGGAATTTAATCAGTACTTCAAGGCGGATTTGAACGACACGGAATACGATACGGTGGGTGGACTGCTGCTGCATGCGTTGGGACATTTACCCAAACGTGGCGAGACAGTGGAATTATCCGGGTTTCAATTTCGTATCTTGCGTGCGGATAGTCGGCGCATCTATCTGTTACGGGTAAAACGCCTTGCGCCGCCTGCCAACGAGCAAGCAGAGGACGACAGTGCATAGCGTTTTTTCCGCGTTAAAGAAACGCGCCGGATGGAGCGCGTTGTTGCTGGGTGCGCTATTGCCCTGTGCCTTCGCACCGTTAGCACTCTGGCCTCTCGCCTTTGTTATTCCCGCTGGTTTATTTTGGCTGTGGTATGGCCAGACACCACGCCTGGCATTTCGTACTGGCTTTTTGTTTGGCCTGGGTTTGTTTGGCGTGGGGGTGTCGTGGGTGTATGTTGCTATCCATGTGTATGGTAACAGTCCGCCGATTGTGGCCGGATTACTCACGGCGATCTTCGTGGCGGTACTGGCATTAGTCATTGCATTACAAGGTTGGCTGAGCGCCTATTGTGTTCGGCATCTGCCAGACACCGGCTACCGCCCAATGTTTGCCTATGTCTGGGTCTTCCCCACGCTGTGGATCACATTTGAATGGCTACGCGGTTGGTTATTTACCGGATTTCCGTGGCTCAATGTCGGTTACAGCCAGATCGATGGCCCGCTTGCGGGCTTTGCACCATTGTTCGGTGTGTACGGCTTGACGGCGTTGACGGTGGTTTGTTCCGGCGCGTTATTATTATTTTTGCAAGGCAGTCATGCTCGCTTGAGCGCTTTAGCTTTGTTCATGATCACAGCGGCCGGTGGTTGGTTCCTGGCACAACAGGAATGGACCAGCACACTGGATGAACCGATCAGCGTGGCGATTGTGCAAGGCAATCAGGACCAAATCACCAAGTGGGATGAAAATAAAATTCTCTCGCAAATGCGGGCCTACCTGGATTTAAGCGAGCCGTATTGGGAAGATCATGATTTGATCATCTGGCCGGAGAATGCCTTAACGATTCTTTATGCGGACACCCCGGCTGAATTTAAAAAGACGCTGCTCGACAAGGTGGAAACCCATCAGACCGATTTGATCCTCGGCTTGCCCTATGGTGATTACCAAACATATTACAGCAGTCTGTTAGTATTGGGTGAACATGAAAGTGTGTATCACAAACGCCACCTGGTGCCGTTTGGTGAATTTGTCCCGTTACAAGAGGTGTTGCGTGGCTTAGTTGATTTTTTTGACTTACCCATGTCCGGTTTCAGCGCAGGCAACAAACAACAAACAGCGCTGCTCGCCGCAGGACAACCGCTGGCACCGTCGATTTGTTATGAAGATGCCTTTGGTGAAGAGGTGATCGATTTTCTGCCCGGTGCCACAATCCTGGTGAATGGCAGTAACAATGCCTGGTACGGCGATTCGTGGGCGCCGCATCAACATTTGCAGATTGCACGCATGCGCGCACTGGAAACCGGCCGGATGTTAATGCGTGCCACCACCAACGGTATTTCCGCCGTGGTGGATCATCATGGTCAGGTTGTACAAGCTTCCCCACAGTTTGCGCAACATGTGCTCTCCGCTGAAGTACAACCTCGTCAAGGTGCCACACCCTATGTGAGATTCGGTAACTGGCCGGTGCTGGTGGTTATCGGATTGAGCTGGTTACTGATTTTTTTATTACCGTTTTTTACTCGTGCGCATTTTGATTTGGCCAAGGGTTGATGCGTTGTTGCTGTCAGGCAACGGTTAAAAATATTCGAAAGAAAATTGTAATTGCATTTTTTTGACACTATTAAACCAAGGGTGCGGATTGAACAACGAATAGAAAAAGAAACGATTGAAAAAATCAGCGGGGATGGTATGGTTGTAAGGTGGGTTTTTCTATCGGCTCATCACTATGGAGATTAAATTTATCCCATGATGTTTATATTTTTGTGATATCCCGGTTTTTCTACCGCCTCGCCAGCTGTTTTCTTGCATCCCTGACCCCTGCGCGGAATAAATGATATTTGACAGAAAAGGGCATGTCTATTATAGTTTACCTTATGGTTAACAGTAGCGCCGCACAATTAGATGTTATCTTTTCCGCCCTGTCGGACTCAACTCGGAGAGCCATGCTCCGACGGCTGTCAGGGGGAGAGATGTCGGTCATGGAATTGGCGGAGCCGTTCGCTATGTCAAAACCCGCTATTACAAAACATCTCAAAGTCTTGGAAAAGGCTGGATTACTGCGAAGACAGATAGTAGGGCGGGTTCATCGCTGCCGACTCGTGCCCAAGCCCTTGGGTGAAGCGGCGGAGTGGATCACCTTTTATGAAAAATTCTGGAATGCGAAGTTCGATGCGCTCGACAAGTATTTCAACCGGACATCCAAGCAGAAAGGTAAAAAAAATGATTGACCCGGCGACGTCCAGCGCTCAAGCGGTGTTAACACTCACGCGGGTTTTCCCGGCACCCATTGAGGAAGTTTTCGAGGCCTGGACGAAGGCAGAGGTGCTCGCGGACTGGTTTGGACCGGTGGGTTTTAGCGTCACGACGGCTGAAATCGATTTGAGGCTCGGTGGTAAGTACCTCATTGTTTTACAGTCGCCCGAGGGAGAGGTAATCCAACACTTTGGTGAATACGTCGAGATAATCCCGCCGACGAAACTGGTGTTTACCTGGGTTCTACAAAATCAAACCTGCCGTGGCAGTGTCAATCAGTGCGCCGAAACGCTCGTTAGCCTTGACTTCAAACGCCTTGACCAATCCACGGAAATACGGCTTAACCACGAACGCCTGCCGAATAAAGAAGCCTATGACGGGCACCAGTTCGGCTGGACGAGCAGCTTTGCATGCCTTGAGACATTCTTCATTAACCAGAAAAAGATCGGCTAATAATCGCATGAACCTGTTTCATGAAAATTTGCGCCCACATAGTAAACCATTGAGTTAACTATTTTTTATGTCACTTTATTAACCGTAACAACCGGAGGATAGGAAAATGAATGATATTTTACATCGCGTGGTGATCGAAGCTTCACCTGAAAAACTCTATAACGCCCTTACCGAACAAGGCGGATTGAGCGCCTGGTGGACAAAAGCGGAAACAACCGCGAAAGTTGGCGCGTTGGCCAGTTTTCGGTTCGGCCCTCAGGGTGATCATCAAGTGGATATGAAAATTACCGCGCTGGTGCCCAATAAAAAAGTGGTGTGGCAATGCGTGGCAGGCCCGTGGACGGATACAAAAGAATTCAGCTTTGATATTCTGCCCAATGAGCGAGGTTCGGTCGTACAATTTGCGAATCGGGGCTGGGCGGAACCTTCGGAGTTTTTTATGCACTGTAATTGCAAATGGGGATTCTTCCTGGGCGTCAGTTTAAAAAAATACCTTGAAACCGGCAAAGGAAAACCTCATCCGGAAGATCCAAATTTTTAAATACGCTCCCGACGAAGCCCGGCGCAAAGAATGCAGATACCTCAGAGATCGTGCTTGTTAGCTTTTCTTGCGGGTGTTTTTTTTCCGTCCGTCCGTAATTTTTTGCTCAAAATGATCAAGAAACCCCGGAGGGGGCTTCGTCGTGCCTTCAATGTGTTTGTTACCCCAGTGAATCATTTCCTTGAGAATCGGAAACATATCGGTTCCCTTGGCGGTTAAGCGATATTCATACCGCACCGGGTTGTGTTGGTAGGGATGTTTCTCCAACAACCCTGCGTCTTCGAGGCGCTTGAGGCGATCCGCCAGAATATTAGAGGGATAACCTTCGGCGGATTGCATCAACTCGCCATAGAGCCGTTTCCCTAAAAACAAAAGGTCGCGGATCACCAGCAGTGTCCACTTGTCACCGATCAAATCGAGTGTATTGGCGATAGGGCAGGCGGATCGCCCCAGCTCATTAGCCGTGCAGGCCTTGCTGCGTTTTTCCATAGGCCAACGATAACATCGTTGCTATATCACTTGCAATTATAAAGTGACTTCTATTAAACTCGCCCTAGTCACTTTCTTTTTGAAAGTCATAACGTGGAACGGTGTTTTCGCAGGTATAAAACTGTCTCCAGCCTACTTCCATCCTTGGTAAGGAGAACGAGAAATGACACTGATCTTCCCCCGAAATAGTAGACACCTCGAAAGGAGAAACTGAATACTATAACCCTGAGGTGAAAAATGAAAGAAAACAGAAAGAAATATACCCCC
>JAYSTO010000131.1:0-5860 GCA_043719675.1 Gammaproteobacteria bacterium
GTATATCACCTGCGGATCCAGCTAATACCACACCGCGCAGCAAGGCGGAACCTGCCTTGAATGATTGGTTGAAAACAATGCTGCCCGCGACCAGTGATATCGTTTGTGTGGTTGAGTATTTTGATCACGACGCCGATGCGATGCAAGAGGAGGAGATCACTGTCGCGGCGTTACAACTCGAACCGATAGACTTATTCTATTTACTGAATACCGGCAGCGAACCAGCGATGTCGGCGCTGGACGACGTTATTCACCGTTATATTATTAATACGTTCACGCCGCGGCCCGATGCGGCGATCAATATTCTGTACACCACGCCAGTGACGGACAAGATCACCTTGTTTGAACTGGCCTCGTTGATCGACAGCCTGCGCGCACTGGTGTTACAGTCCAGACCATTAAACAGCGGTGATGTCAGGTCAACACTGGAGGCGAAAAAGTCCGAAGAGGATACGCTGTTCCTGGATCCACTGCGGATTAGCCTGTTAGTGGATGAACTCAACGACATGGTTGCATTGCCAACACCGGCGACATCGCCTTTGCAGGTATTCATCAACGACATCACACCGATGGTGACAGCGAAGGATATTGATGGCTTGATCACGGATATGGATGTCTTCATCACTACCCTCAGCGGAATATTTGCCGATGTTGGCCGCTTCGGCCTGCAACAAACCAGCACGGGATTTTTATATGACTGGCAGCGGCGCACCTTTACCGAATTAATAAAAAAGGTGGAAGGTGTGGTGACACGTCTGCAAGACAGGCTCGGGAAATATACTCTTCTCATTGCAAGTTATCCTGCGGCGGGGAGTGATGCGGAAAAATACGCCGTGTTGCAGAAGGCCGAGCTACTCATTGCGACCAGCAGTTCCATTCCGTTGCCGCCGCCCGCTCTTTACCTTAATCAATTGGAAACAATTCAGCGTGATGCCTATGAAAACCAGTTAGACAGGCTTCGTGCTCTGCTGCTGGTAAAGACCCTTTCCACCTTGTTTCAGGACATCGCAACGGAGCAGGTCACGCTTGCCGATTTTGATCTGGTGGGGATGGATATTGAAGATGAATACAAACAAGTGCTGGTTTTCGCCGACGACATCCGGATCGGCGCGGAGAATCTCAATAAAGATATCAAACAGCGGCTCACCGACGTCGCCGCTTTGCTGGCCGAACACACCACCGCCACCTCATCAACAAAACAAGTGCAACTCATTGTCGATGCCGCCCATAAATTATTGCACGAGGATTTTAAACTGATTCCGGAATTTACACTAACTGCGACGCAGGCGGATGAGTGGCACAATGCCATGACAAACTCCGGCAATTTGCTGCGTTATCTTCACAACGACAAGGCGATTGATTTCCCCGTGGATGATTGGCTCTATGGCATGGCGCGAGTGCGCGACAAACTGCATCATCTTGAAAACGCCACGTTATTCATTGAAGGCATGACAACCCACAACATGCAGCTAAAGGCCATACAGCTGCCGCACCGGCAGCACGATTACTGGCTGGCCTTGCCTTACCCGGATGTTGTTGCAGAAACTACCAAACCGTTTGTTATTGACGAAGAAAAATTGCTGTACACCGCCGTCTATGCAGAGAACTTTAACAAGACCAAACCGCAATGCGGGTTATTGCTGGATGAATGGACCGAGGTGATCCCGGTGCCGGACACCACGGCCGGGCTGGCCTTTCATTTTGATCAACCCAACACCGAACCACCACAAACCTTGTTGCTGGTGACACCGTCGGATTTCAAAGGCGCCTGGCAATGGCGGGATCTGGTCGATACCTTACATGAAACCCTCGGCATGGCAAAAAAACGCGCGGTTGAACCGGAGCAAATCGATGCGACCGACTATGGCCGCTTTCTACCGGCACTGGTCTCCGCGGTCACGGCGTATCCAATCACCGCGGCGTTGAAATTTTCCTTGAATAATAAATTCCACTTCATGCAGGGGCAAGACAATGAATGAATATGTCGCTATTGCTGATATCCAATCGGTGTTGATCAAACAACGTCTGTTGCCGACCATCATGATGTGGAACCGGCTGGAGTGTCGGCCGCGCACCAAGGATTTTGATCGTGCCTTGCAAGCAGAAGTGCGCGATGCGTTATGGATGTTGACGAAACAATGGCAAATGGGTGAGTTCAAGGCGGATGATGCCGGATCACCGGTGACCGCGAAGATACACATGGCCACCACCCGGCTGACGAAATACCAGGCTGATGGTCACGCCGCGCAATCATTTAATGAAGCTGTGCCGCTGGAGGCACAGGTTGAGCAACGACCGATTCCCTTGTTCAGCGGTACGCAGGAAATCGCCTTGGATATTCGGCTGCTGATGGGTCGGCACTGGTTGAAATTAATTACCAAGGCAGGGCTGGGTGGCTTGCGTAAAGAATTTATCCGCGAATATGCCATAACGCGTCCCGATCCTGATCAGCGTGACGACGCACAAGTGTGCGCACATCAGAACGCCTGGCAGAAATTCGCTGCGGCCGCGGAGCGGATGATGGACGGCGCATCCTTGTATTTGTATCTGTTATCGCCAGGCTCGCCGCATGCGCATCACAATATCACCACGGTGCAAAGTGAAATGGATGCGCTGGTGGCACTGGAAATACCTTTTATTAATTGGTTTCAGCAACTTTTCTATCAACCTGCCGATCCGGATAACGATGCCTGGTTACCCGAACGGCTGGAATATCAGTTTGCCTGTTCGGCACCGGTTGGCGGTACCGAAAAGATCTTAAGCGCGGAAGAATATTATCACGGCCATCTTGATTGGTATAACTTCAGTGTCGATCAGACGCGCAGCACGCTTGGACCGGTTGTTAATGAAACCCCGGCGACAGATGTTCAAGAGACGATCACCCGATCATTCATGCCCAATCCGGTACGCTTCGAAGGCATGCCACACACGCGTTGGTGGCGTTTTGAAGACGGCAAGACCAACTTCGGCGACATCAAACCAGACACCACCGATCTCAACAAGTTAATGCTCATCGAATTTGGTCTGGTGTATGCCAATGATTGGTTTTTATTGCCGGTGACTTTGCCCAGCGGCAGCCTGTGTGACATTAAAGGTCTGGCGGTGAGCAACGTCTTTGGTGAACGTTTCTGGATTGAATCCAGTTCCCAAGGTCAGGATGAAGACCCGCAACGCTGGACGATGTATTCACACAACGTTGCGGGCCATGCCAATGTCCCCGCCGATATGAGTTTGTTGGTGGCGCCTGCCGTGCCGAAGATTCTTGAAGGAAAACCGCTGGAGGAAATATATTTGATTCGTGATGAGGTGGCCAACATGGTGTGGGGCGTGGAAACCCAGATCGCCTTGCCCAGCGGCGATAACATGCCGGGGCGTGAGGCGGCGTTGCAAACACAGCGCCACTATCAACGTCTGGTCGCGCACGAGAATCTCGGTCAACCGCCACCGGTCGCGGCGGAACCTGTTGCAGCGATTCGTTATCAACTGATGAACAGTGTGCCGGAAAATTGGATTCCGTTTATGCCGGTACACAAAGACAATGATAAACGCGAAATCCAGTTGCAACGCGCCTCCATGCCGAGGATCATCGAGGGCGATAGCAAACCCATTGAAAAGATCAAACCGCGTACCACGTTGTTACGCGAAGGCTTGGCGGCAGTCCCGGCGCAAGCCTATTTTATTTACGAAGAGGAAGTACCGCGTGCCGGTGCGCGGGTATTCCAGTCGTTTCAACGCACGCGCTGGTACGGTGGCAAGGTCGTCACCTGGTTTGGCGTGCGTAAGCAGACCGGCAGAGGTGAAGGCGCGAGCGGATTGGCGTATGATTTGATCGTCCCCACCAAAAAAGCGGAATAGACCCGCAAGCGGAGCAAGTCATCCATGGCAATGCGTATTGTTATCAACAGCAAAGAAATCACCAACCCGTTTGTTCGCGCCATCATCGGCATCGTGGCGCTGGCTGTTGCCATTTTATTGTTACTGTTGATTTTACCGTTGATCGGTATCGCCATTGCGGTATCACTGGGCGTCATCCTGGGGATCTTCGCAGCAATTTTATTGGTGGTGTTTATCGGGATTTTATTCGCCCGGCCGCGTAAACCCAAGCAAGCGCAGCTTGAAAAACCGAAAGATAAATAATAGGTTGTTGAAAAAAATAAAATTCGACTACACAACCTGCACGATGACAATTAATCAGAGATATTGAGTTGCAACACCGCATCTTCGTTGTCAGGTGTCGCTTGCTTTCGTTCCACCATTAAATTGCCGCCGTTGTGCGCCGAGGGCACGCATCCCCTGTGGCAGGGAAAATCCTTTTTTCACCCACTCACCCACATAACTAGCCTGCGCCAGAATGGCCACGGCTGTGTCGGGATCATTTTCTGCGAGGCAGGGATTCACACCGTCAGTGAGCTGCTCCGTGATGCAGTGCTCAAGCGCATCATGGCTGTAGCGCGAAGCCAATTCACGGATTAACGGGATAGAGGTTTTTTTCATGGTTCTCTCCTTGATGCTTGACATGGTGTAAAGAGTACACTATGTTGTAAGTGTATTCAATACACTATTAGGACGAACCCACCATGTATACCTATGCCTACCCTCATCCTGCGGTGACCACTGATGTGGTGGTGTTTACCCTGCGCGACCAGGAATTAAAACTCCTGCTGATCAAACGTGGCGGCGATCCTTACAAGGGAAAGTGGGCCTTGCCTGGCGGATTTGTGCAGATGGATGAGGACCTGGATAGCAGTGCCCGCCGAGAACTGGCAGAGGAAACCGGGGTCAGTGGCGTTTATCTGGAGCAGTTATACACCTTTGGCGCAGTGAATCGCGATCCACGCGAGCGGGTGATCACCGTGTCGTACTACGCCTTGATCCCCTCCGACAAAGTGCAGTTGCGGGCGGCCACGGATGCCGAGGCGGTGGGGTGGTTTGCTATCGATGAGTTGCCCCGGCTTGCCTTTGATCATCGTGACATCGTACGTCTGGCGCACCAACGTCTGGTCGCCAAACTCGATTATTCGACGATTGCCTTTCAGTTTATGCCGACGGAATTTACGTTAAGCGAATTGCAGGCTGTTTACCAAACCATTCTGCAGGAGCCGGTGGACAAACGTAATTTTCGTAAATGGATATTAGCACTGGAGGGAATTGAGGAAACCGGTGAAGAGCGGCGCGACGGGGCGCATCGACCAGCGATGCTTTATCGCGTCAAACATCCCAATAAGGTTGAGATCATTAAATGAGAGGTGAGCCATGACAACATTAACACTCGCACACTATTACACGATACCCGACGTTCAGGCGATGGCGGATTATGTTGGTGATAGCCTGGAGCTTTCGCTGATTGCCCAACGCGAAAAGGCTGATCGCATTGTCTTTGCCGGGGTGAAATTCATGGCCGAGACCACCAAGATCCTCAATCCGGAGGTGCAGGTGATCTTGCCGGATGCCGACGCGACCTGTTCCCTGGTTACCCAGACGGACATGCATGACCTGGAAAAGTGGCGTGAAGATTACGCCGATCACGTGCATGTAAGTTACATCAATTCGAGTGCGTACCACAAAACCTTGTCGGATTGGATTGTGACCTCACGCAATGTCGATGACATCATCGCCAGTTTGTATGCGCAAGGCAAGAAAGTGATCTTCTCCCCGGATCGCAACATGGGGGCGTACTTGAATTATCAATACGGCTACAACATGCCGGTGTGGAATGCCGTGTGCGAAGTGCATGACAAATTCAAGGATGATCAGATCGAACACTTGCTCAAGCAAGCACGCAGCGAAGGCGCGGCTTATTTGATTGCCCATCCGGAATCGCCGTTACCGGTGTTAAAACGTGCTGACTTTGTCGGCTCCA
>JAYSTO010000132.1:0-5851 GCA_043719675.1 Gammaproteobacteria bacterium
TGCAAATTCAAAAGGCATTAAAAACTGATCCCAGCTGTGTGCGGGCAAGCATTCTGGAAGGTAATATCGCCAGACGTAACAATGAGTATCACCTGGCTATTCGTGCTTACATACGCATAGAAGAACAAGACCCGGAGTATTTACCGGAGGTACTGCCTTTTCTCGAGCAATGTTACCAACAGTTGGGGGATGTTGCTCAGTGGCGAAGCTATTTACAAGGTCTTATACAGCGGCCAGGCGGGGCTTGTGTGGCATTGTTGTTGGCGGATACCATCCGTCAACAGGACGGTGATAATGCGGCAGAGTTATTTCTTGAGAAAGAATTAGCAACAAGACCTTCTATTCGTGGGATTGATAAGCTCATTGAGCTCAACATTGCGCCAGCGACCGAAGCCGTGCGGGGCAAGTTGCATAGACTCAAAGATGTTACGGCACGATTATTAAAGAACAACCCTACCTATAAATGTAAAAGCTGTGGGTTTTCCAGCAGGGTGTTATATTGGCAATGCCCAAGTTGTCGCCACTGGAATACCGTCAAACCACTCCAGGAAAATGAAATCAAACAATGAACAGTTCATCACGTATTATCGTGGCATTGGACTATGCCAATCCCAACGACGCACTCAAGCTGGTATCACAATTGGAACCGAGTCGGTGTAAACTTAAAATCGGCAAAGAATTATTTACCCGTGCGGGCCCGGATTTTGTTCGGGATCTGGTGAAGAAAAAATTTGATCTGTTTCTGGATTTAAAATTCCATGACATCCCGAATACCGTTGCCCGCGCCTGTGCTGCTGCTGCGGAACTGGGTGTGTGGATGGTGAATGTACATGCACTGGGCGGAAGAAGCATGCTGCTAGCGGCGCACGAGGCCCTGCAGCAATATGACCATCCGCCATTGCTCATTGCGGTTACCCTTTTAACCAGCATGTCACAAACGGATCTACTTGAGGTTGGTTTAACGGGAACTGTAGACGAGAATGTTTCACGATTAGCACATTTGACGCACCAGTGCGGATTGAATGGTGTGGTTTGCTCTGCACTGGAAGCCAAATCCTTACGCAGTCTGACCAATACCCATTTTAAACTGGTCACACCCGGGATACGTTTTGGTGACTCCACCACAGAAGATCAAAAACGCATCGCCACCCCGCGCTTTGCCATTGAACAAGGTGCTGATTATCTTGTTGTGGGGCGGCCGATTACTCAAGCCGCCAATCCCATGGCTGTGATCGAGCGGATCGAAGAAGAAATTAATTCATCTGCTTGCTGAGAATTTCATGGTGACCACACTAAAACCTGATCAATTAATACTTTGTTTCCTGCCAGCGGACACGCAGACACACGGGCTTAAGCTATTCAACAAAATTCAGTTTCCATAACACCGGTGAGCTGCCATACAACAGTGAGTGGTTCAAAGTACAGCCAGCTACACCAAACGGCCAAACACCATAGCTCGGCGTGCTTCATCCAAGTTTGATGCAGCGTTGTACGTGCCTGCTTGGGAAGCGGCTCAAGCAAGATAGAGAATCTCAGGTAGCCCTATCAGGAAATAAACCGGGCAGCCAGTGCGCTGCCAGTGTTGCTGGGAAGGCGAGATACAATGGCGAACGCGTACTTTGCGAGGTCAGCACGCCTTTTTCAAGCAGAACCGCGACAATGCGACGGGCTTGGCGCTCACCGGTGTCAATGATGTTGGCAGTATCTGCACGCGGGAGTTCACCGCGATAAAGTACAGCTTCGAGGATGCGGCCTGATTTTGGAGGTAACTGATCTAATCGAATCTCTTCTTCGGCCCACTGCAGGATGCGTGTGCGCAGCTGGTCTGGTTGCACAAGGCGTTCCATGAAAGTGATTTGATCAATGCACGTAGTAAGGAAGAATTGTGTAAATTCCGTGAGTGTTTCTTCACTCAAGTGGCCTCTGCCGTCGAGATCGTTACGCCTGGTTTGATCGCAGGCAGCAAGGTGTGTTTTGTAGGTATCAACGTTGCGGGAGAGGCCGCGGGCAATTGACCACACGGCGCCGGTATCAAGTGACTCTAACAGTATTGCATGTGACATAAGCCGTGCGACGCGGCCATTACCATCGAGAAACGGATGAATCCAGACGAGGCGGTGATGCGCTGCCGCCGCGGCGAGTATCGTTTCGGTTTTGCCGAGGCAACCGTAGACCTTTTCGAATTGTTGGAGAAAGCGCGGCACAGCAGGTGGGCTGATCGCGACGTGGTTACCGACCACGACATCACCCTGGCGCAGTTCACCGGGGATCACTTTGCTACGTTTTTTTGTCGCGGGGTCTTCGATCCAAAGAAGATCATCGGGCAATAATTCGCAAAAGCGGCGATGGATTTCGCGGATAGCTTCAACGGTGAGTGTGCGTCCATGGAGGCTGCCGCCATCGATCCAGGACTGAACCATAATATGTGCTTTCGCTTCGAGTTGGAGGTCACGCTTCTTCGCGTCTTTGCTATAGTCGTCCTTGAGGGCGCGCTCAATATCAATGGGGTGTGTGTCGTGTCCTTCGATCAAATTGCTGTAGTAGCAGTTCATTGACCGTACGAGATGGGCCAGCGAGGAGAGCAGGCTGTCTGGCAGGGAACGCCGGAAGCTGGCGTTTTTCTGAACCAGTTCAAGGGCGAGATCAGTCAGAGCAGCTCGCTGGCGGGAACTGCTGCTAATAAGCATTGGTTCCATTAGCGAGGCCGTTTCGCCACGGTCTATGACCGGTTTAATGTCCGCATTATTTTTAGCCATAGTCCATTGTATATCAAATAGTTATTTACAATTCAATCGCTGCATGTGTCCACTTATAAGTCCGGTCGGCATTGTCATGGCCTCTGAATAAATTACCCCGTTTATGACACGTGCGAAGATGATTATCTTCGTTGCGATACTACCCACCTCATCAGCGGTGTGTGCGGCACCGAGATCAACATCAATAACGTAGAATTATTAACCAATATTAAAGAAAGTGGTTAAAGTCTACTCGCTACAACAGAGATGTTTTGCGCGTTGCAGATAGTACGGGCAAAAACATTGAGAAATAAATACAGTTATTTATTAGCTCCTTCTCAACCACAATGAAGTAATTCAATTCACATGAAAAAGGCGCTGTAAGGCGCCTTTTTCATTGGAATTATACCCTTGGGGTTGCTACACTCAAGCCTGTTCAACCGTTGAACATGAGCCATTATGATAAGTGATGAAATTAAGTACCACTTGTTGAGCCTGCTGGAAAAGGATCCGCACCTAAGCCAGCGTGATATGGCCAAGGCGATGGGTATTAGTTTAGGTAAAGTGAATTATTGCCTCAAGGCATTGGTTGAAAAAGGCGTGATCAAGGCAAAGAATTTTTATCACCATGACAATAAATTTTCCTATTCCTATTTTTTAACCCCCAAGGGTGTTCGAGAAAAAACTACCGTCACTTATCGCTTTCTCATGCAAAAAATGCAGGAATACGAAGTACTCAAGCACGAAATCGAAAATATCAGGGCCGATATGACGATCCTGAATGCAGCAAAACAACACAACGATAGTGTGAAAAATTAAGATGTACCAATATGACAGCGATTTAAAAGCGTGGTATTTAGTTTTTACTAAACCAAGAATGGAGAATGTTGCTCAATCAAATCTTGAGCGCCAGTCTTACCATACGTATTTGCCAAAGGTCCTCCTCAATAAACGTGTCCGTAGCCGCTACTCACTCAAAAGCGAAGTGATGTTCCCTCGCTATTTGTTTATTCATCTTGATACCGTTACTGACAACTGGATGCCAATTCGTTCCACCCTGGGGGTGTCCCACATGGTGCGATTCGGCGGTATTCCCGCGCAGGTACCAGAGGCATTACTGCAACAATTACATAGTCGGGAAGATATGCAGGGTAATACGGTTTTGCCTGTGCGTGAACTTACGCCCGGTGATCCGGTTGAGATTCTTGAGGGGCCAATGGCCGGGTATATCGGTGTGTTTGAACATCACGCGAGTTGCGAACGTGTGCAGATTTTATTGAAGATTGTCGGTGAACATACGCGGGTCAGTTTGGATCGGCATAATATTCAGTTGGCGGTATAGTTAAGTAAAATACGGGTAATGTTGTGTATTGTCATTTCAAGATAGCGAGAAATGACAAGTTAACGAGCGGTTTTAGTTTTTTACGGAATGTATATTTTGATGCTGTAGTGACACGGCAGGGCGGTAGCGTGCCGGAAACATTTTTTTAGATACAAGTAGTGCCAGCTTTTCACGAGAATAATAATGACCACGCAAAACGAAAATTACTTACCGTCTGATCGAACAGACGACGATGAAATCAGCCTGATTGAACTATGGCAAACCCTGGTACGGCGCAAAGCCGTTATCTTCACGACACTGATTGCAGCTATCGTGTTAGCCGTTATCTATCTAGTTATTACCCCACCCACCTATGAGGCCAAGGTAAAATTACTGCTACCCAAACCCAATAGTGTGTCGCTAAGCCGTCCTGCACACCCGTTTGCCCAGTTCGATCCCAAGACCGTATTCACAGGGTTTGAAGCCCAACTTAAATCAACTAGTCAATGGCGCATGTTTAGTGAGGCAGCTCCCGGTTTGTCTTCATCAATGCCAGCCGCTGACCGTTCGAGAGTTATCGATAAGCACCCACTGTCGTTTAGCAAAGACAAGGATTATCCCTCAGAGAACATTGAGGTTGCCTATCAGGATACGGACGCGGGGGTTACTGCTGATATGTTGCGCGGTTATATAACGTTTACGCGAGAACAATATGCTACTGATTTAGTCAAACAAGTTAAAGATTTAATTGAGCGACAAAAAGAAAATATCATCGTCGATATCACCATGCTGAAACAAAATGCCAAATTAAAACGTACGGATGAAATTGAACGTCTGCGCGCTGATTTGTCCCTGGCGAAGACGCTGGGGATTACCGATAATCAGTTATTGCGCTCCGGTGATACTTTGCATGGCAGTAGCTCTATCATCATCACCAGTGAAACGGTGCGTAGTTATATGAGAGGAACAAAAGTTTTGACAGCAGAACTGGATGCCTTACTCAAGCGCGGAACAGACGACGCGTATAATGATGGTTTGCGAGAAAAGCAGATCGAACTGGAACGGTTGAACAATCTACGGATAACAGCCGACAGCTTCAGCCCCTATACCCAGGACGGCGAAATACAGGTTCCGCAGTACCGGGTTAAACCGAGTGACAAAACAACTATTACACTGGCGATCGTTTTAGGCCTCATGTTTGGGATCTTCGGCGCTTTTATTACCGAATTTATTTCCAATGCCAAACAGCGGACTCAATAAAATAGTAGTTTACTGACGCCGTGCAGACATCCTCTAACATTACCCAGCTCCTAAAACGTCTCTGGCACCACATTAGCGCACGGCGTCGGAAACAGTTTGGTCTCCTACTGGTTTTGATGATACTCGCTTCATTCGCTGAGATACTCAGTATTGGGGCAGTGTTACCGTTCCTTGGCGTTTTGACTGCGCCTGCCCGCGTTTTTGAACATCCGGCCGCTCAGTCGTTCATCCAAACGTTGGGGCTTACCGGGCCAGAACAACTCCTGTTGCCACTGACTATTATATTTGGCATAGCGGCCATTGTTGCGGGTGTAATGCGCTTATTGCTGCTCTGGGCTAGCACCCGTCTATCTTTTGCGACCGGAGCTGATATTAGTATTAGCATCTACCACCGCACGCTTTACCAGCCGTATTCTGTTCATGTTGCGCGCAACAGTAGCGAAGTAATTAACGGTATCGCGACCAAAGCAAACGGTACCATCTACAGCGTCATTGTGCCTGCCTTGACGCTTATCAGCGCGAACGTCATGTTGAT
>JAYSTO010000133.1:0-5842 GCA_043719675.1 Gammaproteobacteria bacterium
CACGCCGAGGCGTTCCAGAACGACAGCAGGGACAGATCGGGGTTCCCCGATCATTGGGTTGTTCTAAGCTCGCTGATACAAATCGCCAAATGGGATGAATCTAAAAAAAGCCCTGGGTCCCTATGTATTTATTAATCAGCAACTGATCGCCGAGCTGAAGAAAGAACTGGCCGAAGCCAAGTCAAAGGCCAGGGAGGTCGCGGCGCAGTATGAGCGGAGCGAGGAACAAATTGAATGCAAACATCGAATCCGATTTAGTGTTTATAGCTGGGGAAGGGATAATAGATTGGTGGAAGGTGTGCCCCAAACTCCGGGAGAGGCGACGTTATGTTACTTTCTGCGGCATTTCTTCGGGTATGTGAAGGCAAAATGGTGAGGATACCGATGGACAACAATACCATGACAATTACCTCTTTTATACGGCATTCATGTCTCTTCGTTCTTGGGGCATTCTTGCTCGCGGCATGCACGGTTACCGAACCCCTCATTTACCAGGGAACAACCGGAGGTGTAACACCGCCAGCCCCGGTGTACGCCTACCAGAGGAGGGGGGAGGAAGCCATATTTAATTTTATTGGCACGCCGCGCCGCATTACCCTGACGGATTACCAAACACGGGTCATCGATTTTGTCACACAACAGGACATACATACTTTTATACACGCTCCAGGCGGCGGGTCGGGGTCTTTTTCTGAAACCGACAGCGCGGGAAGAATCTTCGTGCAGGCAGACCGCCGCACCGCCGATGTATGGGATCTGACAACGGGCAAGCAGGTGCAGTCGTTTAAATCGATAACCGGTCAGAGTAGCTATACGCGCTTGTCACCGGATGGAAAGGTCTTATTTTTTGACAGTCGTTTGTGGGACATGACCACGGCGGAACAAAAAATGGAGTTCTACGATAATCCCGTCCAACGTGCGGCGTTTAGTGCGGATGGCCGTTATTTTGCGCTCGGTGGGATGGTGACTACACAATGGCTCGATCTGCAGACAAAACAAATTGAACGGCTGCCCGATGAAAGGAAAACAAGCCAGCTTCAGTTCGGTAGCGGCAACCGCTTGTATCGCAGTTACGGCTGGATGGATGAAATAGCAGTAAGTCAACTGGGCGACAACAAGACACGGATCACCTTCGAACCCCGTTCGGGGATCGCCTGCTGGACTCTGTTGCCAAATTATCAGGTATTCACCGCGTTAATGGACGGCACGTTGGTCTGGCTCGATGAAGACCTGAACATTAAGAAACAGTGGCGCAGCGAGCTGAACGTCACGGCGTGTTTGCCGGATAAACACCAGCGGGTATGGCTGGGCACTGAGAAGAGCGGCCTGCTCAAACTCAATCTTGAACAAGGCTTGCTCAAGCAGGTATTAACCTATACACACTTGATTGAAAGCATAAAACTTTCGTCGGACGAAAACTACCTAGGCTTACTACTCAAACCGCATGAGTCACGCGTTGAGATATATAAAACAGCAGAGTTAGAATAATTTGTGCGGCATTCATTCTTTATTGCTGCTATTGTTATCTTGCTCGCCTCTTGCACGGTAACCGAACCCCTCCTCTACCAGGGAACCACTGATTCATCCCCGTCCGCTCCGCTGTATGCCAAGCAGAGGGGGGGCGTATCTGTCTTCCATTTTATCGGTACGACACAGACACAGCATATCATCCTGACGGAGAAGAAGTACGACAAAACACGGATCATCAATGTCGTCACTCAACAGGACACCCATACTTTTTTACAAGCGCCAGACGGGTCGGGGTTTTTTGCTGAAACAGACAGCACGGGAAGACTCTTCGTGCAGGCAGACGAGAACCGTGCAGATATATGGGATCTGGCCACGGGCAAATGGGTGCAGTCGTTTAAGCCAGTTCGCAGTTACAGCCGCTATACCCTCTCGTCGCCGGATGGCAAAGTCTTGTTTTTTGACAGTCGTTTGTGGGACGTGGCGACGGCGGAACAAATAATGGAGTTCTACGATGATCCCGTCCAACGCGCTGCGTTTAGTGCAGATGGCCGCTATTTTGCGCTCAGTGGAATGGTGGCTATACAATGGCTCGATCTGCAGACAAAACAAATTGAACGGCTGCCCGATGAAAGGAAAACAAGCCAGCTTCAGTTCGGTCGCGACAACCGCTTGTATCGCAGTTACGGCGCGAGCAGCGATAGCGCACCCTGGATAAATGCAAGCCACTGGATGAGTGACATCGCGGTGAGTCAACTGGGTGATAACAAAACACGGAAAACCTTCGAACCCCGTTCGCGAATAGCTTGCTGGGCTTTGTCGCCAAATCATCAGGTCTTCGCCGCGTTGATGGATGGTACGCTGGTCTGGCTGGATGAAGACCTGAAAATACAGAAACAGTGGCGCAGCGAGCTGAAAGTAACGGCGTGTTTGCCGGATAAGCAACAGCGTGTCTGGCTGGGCACACACGACAGCGGCCTGCTCATGCTCTATCTCGAACAAGGAATGCTGAAACAGGTATTGCCCCCGACGCACTGGATTAAAAGCGTCAAGCTATCAGCGGATGAAAACTACTTGGGCTTACTACTCATGCCGCATGAGTCACGCGTTGAGATATATAAAACAGCGGACTTGCAATAAGAGTCCGAAGCATATGAAATCCGATTTAGCAGATTGTTGAAAAATGCAGAACGTACTGAGAATGCTTTAAACCGACTTACGTCGATAGCCAGAAGCCTGTTGATATATATGGATTCCGGCGCACACTACGTTTGGCCGGAACGACGAATCGGGGTTCAATGTCGAGTTTTTCAACAAGCTGTTAGAAATTGTAAAAAAATCTGGTGTCAACATGTCCCCGCCGTCAAAATGAATATCACGCAATTATGGACTAACAATTTAGTCGCGCCTGTTTTTCAGAAAAGAAATATTTTTGCGCCAAAAGAAGGTATGTTTTTCCTAAGCATTGGATAATCAAGAAAATTGGCAAATAACGAGTATGCGCGTGAGCGGGCAGTGGGCACGCTGACCCCCAATTTCCCCCCGGAATTTCGTGATCCCGCCCAGGCCTTTCATTGACCGGTTTTGCTCAAACTTATATACTGCGCGCCCCTGTTACCCGTGCGCCTGGGCGTGCTTTGTAAGACTTACCGCAGTGAAAAACTGGCAAGCGAAAGACGGTTTAGTGACAACGGCACAGCGGGTGTTGGTGGTTCAAATCGCCATAACCGTGGTATTAGGTGCGCTGGCCTACCTGTTTCAGGGCCTCGCCACAGCACTGGCACTAATATATGGTGGATTGGTGGTGAGCATCGGCACCGGATTGCATGCCTGGCGGCTCAAGCTGGCGACGGAGACAACCGATAACACCCCGACTATCAAGCCTGCTATCTTAATGCAGGGGATATTGCTGAAGCTGATGGTAGTGGGTGGTTTGCTGGCGGTGGGGTTGGTCAAGCTGAAATTAGCCCCATTGGCATTACTTCTTGGCTTTATTGCAGCGAACAGCGGATATTTATTTGCGGGTGGTTACGCCAAAAGGCGCCGCCGTTAACAACAGATTTCTCACAATTTTAGGCACTTAACACCCATGGCGAGTGAACAGACCTCTGCTGAGTACATCAAGCACCATTTAACCAACCTGACCTATGGCAAGTTTCCGGATGGACATTGGGGCCTCGCCCACGATGGCGTGCAGGCCAAGTCCATGGGTTTTATGGCGATCCATCTCGATACCATGTTTTGGTCGATCAGCCTCGGCCTGTTGTTTATCTGGTTTTTTCGTAAGGCGGCCAAACATGCCACCGCCGGTGTGCCGGGCGGGCTGCAAAATTTTGTCGAATGGGTGTGCGAGTTCATCGACACCAACGTCCGTGGTTCCTTCACCGCAAAAAATGATCTGGTCGCGCCGCTGGCGCTGACGATCTTTGTCTGGGTATTTTTAATCAACGCGATGGATCTGTTGCCGGTGGATTGGCTGCCACTGGTGGCCGGTCAGATCGGTCAGGCGGTATTTGGTCTCGATCCGCATCAGGTCTATTTTAAAGTGGTACCCTCCACCGATCCCAATGCCACCTTCGGTATGTCACTGGCGATTTTCCTGTTGATGTTGGTGTACAGCGTCAAGAACAAAGGCGCGGCGGGGTTTGCGGGTGAACTGACCCTGCACCCATTCAGCTCGAAAAGTACGTTCTGGCAAATTGTGTTTATCCCCTTTAATTTCATACTCGAATTTGTCTCACTGATTGCCAAACCCTTATCCCTGTCGTTGCGACTCTACGGCAACATGTATGCCGGTGAAATGATCTTCATCTTGATTGCGATGATGTATGGCGCTGGCTTGGTGGTAGGTACCTTTGGTGGTGTGTTGCAATTAGGTTGGGCCATTTTCCACATTTTGATTATCACCTTGCAGGCTTTTATTTTTATGACACTGGCGATTGTCTACATGGACATGGCGCATCAGGTCAACGAACAACATTAACGGTTTTATTGATTTAACTTTAGAGATAGGAGAGAAACATGGAAAACGCATTATTGTACATCGCAGGGGCACTGATGATGGGTCTGGGCGCATTAGGCGCGGCAATCGGAATTGGTGTGTTGGGTGGTCGCTTTTTGGAAGGCGCAGCGCGTCAACCCGAATTGATCCCACTGTTACGCACCCAGTTTTTTATCATGATGGGCCTGACCGATGCGGTACCTATGATTGCAGTAGGTGTGGCGTTTTATGTGCTCTTTGCAGTTGCTAAATAAGGCACGGATACAACACTAAACTCGATCAGGGTTGGCATATGAATATCAATCTCACTTTAATCGGCCAAAGCATTACCTTTGCGATCTTCGTATTGTTTTGCATGAAGTATATCTGGCCGCCGATCATGAATGCACTGCATGCACGCAAGACCTTGATTGCAGATGGTCTGGCTGCCGCAGAAAAAAGCAAACACGACGAAGAGTTATCCAAGCACAGAATCGCTGAAATATTGCGTGACGCGAAGGCGCAGGCGCAGGATATTCTCAAACAAGCGGAAAAACGCGCGGCGGAAATCATTGATGAAGCCAAGGGTCAGGCTAAAGTCGAGGCCGGACGTATTGTGCTTGCCGCCAACGCGGAGATCGAACAGAACGTCCACCGTGCCCGCGAGCAATTGCGCAGCCAGGTGGCAGGTTTGGCGGTTGCTGGCGCCAGCCGGGTACTGAAGAAAGAAATCAATGTCGCCGCCAACGAAGATCTGCTCAAAGATCTGGTTGCGCAGCTGTAACGGGAAACAAGAGTCATGGCAGAGAAAAGCACCATCGCCCGTCCCTACGCGCAAGCTGTGTTTGAACTGGCGCGTGCGAATCGTGACTATCCGGCGTGGTCAACGTTGTTACAGTTTGCCGCGGCGGTGACACAAGACCCGGCGATGACGGAATACATCGACAATCCGCAGGTACCTAAAGCGACACTGGCACAGTTGCTGATTGAGGTATGCGGTACAACGGTGAATGAACACGGCAAGAATTTCCTGCAGGTGTTGATCGATAACAAACGCCTGAGTGTGTTGCCGGAAATCGCCGGGATATTTGAGCAGTTACGTGCCCAGGCGGAAAGCCGTATGGATGCCGAAGTGATCTCGGCCTTCCCCTTGAGCGAAACACAGCGACAAACGATCAGTGCGGGTTTAAAAAAACGTTTGGGTCGAGAAATAAATTTGGTAGCCAAGGTGGATAGCGCACTCATTGGTGGCGCGATTATCCGCGCGGGCGACATGGTGATTGACGGTTCCGTCACCGGTCATTTGGAAAAACTGGCGTATGCCTTGGCTCATTAAGCAGAATTAGCGGCAAGAGGAAAATGTTATGCAACTGAATCCATCGGAAATCAGCGATT
>JAYSTO010000134.1:0-5842 GCA_043719675.1 Gammaproteobacteria bacterium
TTGCGTTCTTCATCAGGAATTTTAGTATTATTGTTATAAAATATGGTTCGCAGTACTGCTGCCTTACATTGTCCGCTTTTAAACGCCTTGTACACTTCACCCGTTTCACCTTTAATTGACTTCACTACCGGCTGGCGGACCGGATTGCGAAATTTGTCGAGCAGTAACATAGTGCCCAGATTGGGAGGCGAGATGCTGCAGATGTGTGCACCCACCAGATCTTCCAGCTTACCGATACCACTATTCGTATTGGTTACCACCAGAAACTCAACCGAGCCGGGTAAGCGCACTAACACCTCATGATCCACGTGCGCAATACGCCACGAATTAAAGTGCGGACCGTCAAATACGATATCGTACAGCCCCGAGCGCATTTCTTTTTGATAGGTAAGCCAATTCCCTGGGTTGTGATAGATAACCTTGCGGCCAAGCAACTTGGAAAAATACTCGGCGAGCGGTACGTAAATCTCACTCCCCTCAGTGCTGTCTTGTTCGCGTGGCGGTGAGGTAAAAACAATATCAGCCCAATTCAACGGCGATATGCCAATTAAGACAAGCATGATTAACCAAGGGAGCTGGCGTTGAGTGCCGTGCATGGTGGGGTCTCCTAATGACGGTTTATTTATCTATTGTTATGTACAAACTTCTACTCATTTATAATCATGTTATTCATTGCCATATTTAGCGTATTTTAGTTCGGTTGTCGACTGTTTCTTCTGATTCCGCTGAACATGGTGGGTGTCTATGTCTCCCAATTGTGTCACAATTGTAAACTATTTCTTGTCACATCGATCTTTCCTCATTTTTTTGATGGTGGAAAATACAAAGGCCGCAATAGCGGCCTTTGTAAAGTGTGCAATTAACATTCATCACCAACCAAAGATAACTCCTTCTATCAACGTATTATACGTTTCATATTCCTTATTGTTGGTTAACACGAGTCTATCTCCGGGTTTGCCAAATTGCTTAATTAGGCCCTCAAGTACCTTCACGCCCTCATCCGCCATGAGTGCCTGGCGTATTAACGTCCGCTCGCGCTCCCCCACGCGACTGCCGACCGAAAATCCTTGGTTAGGCAGACCGGTGACCTTCATGAGTACTTTCAATTGCTTGCGTTCTTCATCCGTGAGTTTTTTGGCAAAAAAATTGGTGCGCAACGTGGCCGCCTGGCACTCGCCTTTTTTGAAAGCCGCATACACTTCCGGCACGCCCCCTCGAATTGCTTTTACTACGGGCTGACGCGCGGGGTTACGAAACTTATCCAATACCACCAACGTCCCCAAGTTGGGTGGCGCGATGCCACAAAATTGATTTGCCACCAGGTCCTCAAGTTTATTGAGTGAGTTGTCATCCACCTTTGCCACCAGGACAAAATCCAAAGGTCCAGGTAATCGCAGGAGTGCCTCATGTTGCTGATTTTGAATACGCCAGGAAATAAAATGTGGCCCATCAAATACAATATCGTATTTGTTGTCGCGCATCTCATTTTGATATTTCAGCCAGTTTTCAGGGTAAACATAGTTAACCTTCTGCCCAAGCACTTTGCTGAGATACTCGGCAATGGGTAGATAGATATTGTCAACCTGAGTATTGCTCGCGGCCTCTCGGGGTGGGGCGGTAAACACCAAATCAGCGGATACCGGCAAGACAATACCAATGAGGAGCGCCGCGGCGAGGCATCGGCGGTAACAGAATATTATCCCGGGCATAAGGAACTACTCCATATTTTCATATAATAAAACCTTATCGTGTGAAAGGAAGGTTACCCTGCTTGTTTTCTTTAAACAAGCGGCTGAATTGTAAGCAATACATCAAGATAGCCCCACAAAGACCAACCCATACTGTCCTGTATGCCAAAGTAGCGGCAGACTCTTATCCGTACTTGAGGTAAATTGTTACAACAATGTAAACGAAACTTTTGCTATTATTTCTATAACTTATTGAATTATAATAACAAACCTTATTTTCGTTACTGGCGCTGAATATGAATCCTATGTCGCGTTTCTCATCCCCGCGTGGACAGGGAACACTTCCTCGCCTCAATGTCCCCAGCGTGGACCTTACCCATAAGCCCAAACCCTATGTACGGGTTAAATCGCTGCACATCTGGGCAACCGAATTACCCATCGGCAATACGACCGTGGCCGCACACCAATTACTGGAGCAGTTGAAGAAACTCAATAGTGCACGCTATCCGGTCAAGGAACGGCTGGCTCTACACAACACCTTACGCCCGGTTCTCCACAATCTGTTAACCGCCATCAAACAATCGTTGCGTCAGGCCATGTTACCACTCGATAGCAAGCAACAGTATTCGATTGATTTACTCCAAACCCTGCTTGAACAGATGGCGGTTGGTTACAAACTGATTGTCACTGAGCTGGCCTTAACTAACCCGCAAAAACACAGGGATACCGAGCAGATCATATTGCAGGAGGCCTGTTACTGCGCAATTATTTATCTTGCACAACGTCTGGTTGAGGCATACGGCATCTATGCGCCTGCGTCCCCCCGTGTATGGATGGACCTCAATCAACTCTATCAGTTCGCGTCGACGCACGATCTCCATGGCGCGGTGATTGATGATCCTTATCCGGATACCCCCTTACCCGTACAACACACCATTGATTATGCATACAAACGCATTGTGCTGCTGGCGCTGGCAGAACCCTATCACCTGATGGAATATGAGGCGGCCGACATGTACCGCATCATTGCCCCCTCAGCGCCCGCCTGTGTGATAGAACCAATGGGCCTGCATATCCCTGACGGCGCTTATGCCATCGATCTCAACGGTGATGCCGGGCCCCGTTACATCTCTGCAGACATGCCCTGGCAAGCCAGTGACGGCAAACAAGTCGACATTACCTCCATTAAAACCCAACTGGAAATACATTTGCAGCGCATCCTTCGCGCCAATATGCAAAGCCCGGAATTCGAAGCCACCTCGTTGGTTGAGCGCCAACAGCGCGACATGTTGTTACGACTGGCGGACGCCTGGAGTGGCTCCTTGATCCGTCGCATTCAGCGCTTTCAACTGGAGGGCCAGGTACAACTGACTTCCGGCATTAATGCCTGTCACCATTACATCTCCGGTGAAACAAACTTCACACCGGCGATGGATGAATTAAAATTACTGACCCAAAGCGATTACAAAAATAACAAGAAAGAAAATCACAGCGTGTTTGTTACCGTGTATCGTGAAGCGCTACAGCGTGATCGCAAACACCGCGCACAAAATTTTGCACTCAACCCGTGGTGGCAACGCAATATCAGTCCCATCGGCATCGCCTTGAATTGCGATGAAACATGCTCGCAATTGGATATGCGGGTTGGCGAATTGGTTGCCTATCGATTTGCACAAAAAGGCAGCCATCGCTGGCGCGTCGGTGTCAGCCGTTGGTTACAGGTACATGCGGATGAATCCGCTGCAGGCCGGATCCACGTTGGTATTATGAATCTGGCGACGGGCGCAGTACCCATTGGCAGCAAAGGCATCTCGGGTTTAGGCTCGGGTACGGATTATTTTCGCGGTTTGTTTATTCCAAAACAGGTAACCCTCGATCAGAACCGCAGCATTATTGTGCCCGCCTTCATTTACGACATTAATTCGGTGCTGGCGATTAATATGAAAGAGCGTCTGTTTCACGTGCGCTTGACGCGCCTGCGTTTATCCACGCGATCCTTTACTCAATTTGATTTTGAGATCGTCAGCACGCCACACAATACCAATTTTTTATGACCCGTCAAGCTGTTGGCGCAACAGCAGATTACGTATCTGTGTGGCATGCCAGAACGCCTGTTCTTCCAATTCATGATTGGCAATGCCCAGAGATTTTTTTACCTGTTGCGCATAAGACGAATTGGGCAGACGCAGTGAAACCGCCAGCAATACCGCCGACGGTGACGGCAACGCGCCATCTTTGATTAACGGTGTTCTGTCGCCGTAACGCAACAACATATTTTCCGCCAATTGCCAGCCTTGCTGATTATAAAAACGCTGCCATGCCTGTTCCACTATTTGTTCAAGCATGATGCGATCCTTCGCATTCCCCGTCACCTGCCACCACTCAAATAAACCCTGTGCCACATAGGCGTAATCTTCCAGCATGCCGGTGCTCAATGATTTCTTGTTTGCCACCATTCGCGATAGTGTGCGGGTTTTGCTGTTCCACCATGAGCGACTCAGGTTATCGACGATTGCCTGCGCCGCCTGCTGGTATTTCACATTCCTGGTATGTTTGTAACCGGCGGCAAATGCCGTCAGCGCTAAACCATTCCAGCCTGCCAGTTGCTTTTCATCCTTGGGCACGCGCCGCAGGTTACGTACGGTCAAGAGTTTATGCCGCGCTGACTCAATCAACTCAACCAGCTGTTGACGATTCAGTGTTAAAGATTTGGCAACCTCATCCAGGCCCCGCAACTGGATGAGGTGATGACCTGCATCCAATGGCGCCACACCATCAACATGCCAGTAAGCACGCAATACATCCCGTTCGGGGCCGCTGAGTAATTTAGCCAATTCCTCGTCGGACCACAAATAGTATCCACCTTCAACACCCTGAACATCAATCGCGGATAAGCTGGCCGCAAAACTGCCCGTAGCCGTTTGCATTTCGCGCAACATAAAATCCAGGGTGTCCTGCGCCATTACTGCATAACTTGGTTCCTTTAAAACGACACTGGCATCAAAATACAATTTGGCCAGTAGCGCATTGTCATACAACATTTTTTCAAAATGCGGAATGTGCCAGTTTGGGTCAACCACATAACGAAAGAAACCACCTCCAAGCTGATCGCGCAAACCAAGCGACGCCATTTGTATTAATGTGCTGTTAAGGAATTTCTTCAGCCGCTCATCTTGCCCTTCCGCATAGATTGTCAACAACACTGACAACTGCGGCACCGAGGGGAATTTATTTTCATCTCCAAACCCGCCTTGCATCTCATCAGCGAGTTGAAAACTCTGCGAGGTTAAAGCGTTGATCAATACCGACGCTGGTACCGCGGCGGATTTATTCGTCACCACCGCACTAGTGAGCTCCATGCTGGCATCATGCGCAATTTTTTTCAAACTCGAATAATCGGTCCGCCACTGCTTTGCCACTTTGTCTAAAATTGACAATAGCTGTTCCGCTGGCACGTAAACCATTCCCGCCAGGGGGTAACCCTCCGGCGTAACAAACACATTAAGCGGCCAGCCAGCAATGCCCTGGGTACGCTCAACAAAGTCGATGAGTTTTGCGTCCAGTGCCGCATCTATTTCACGATCAACTTTTACTGCAATGAAGTTGGTGTTCAACATTGCCGCAATTTTATCATTTTGAAAACTCTCACGCTGCATGACATGGCACCAGTGACAGGAGAAATAGCCGCTGGAAACGAACAGTATCTTGTTTTGTTTACGCGCCTTGGCCAGGGTCGTTTCATTCCATTCATGCCACTGCACCGGGTCGTGGCCGTGCATGGCCAGATAAGGCGAGGGGTGTTGATATAGCGCATTGGTCTTTACCGGAGTGGCTTGACTGAGGGTAGTCATGCTCAGCAGACATATACCGAGCAAATAGTGTAATCGCTTAACCATATTTCCTGCTCCTGTATCGACCAGACCGTTATACCAAAGAGGGCTTATTGGTAACAATATCATTGAATAACGTTATCCAGATCGGATTCATTTCCCACACATCGCGGATATGTTCCACTGCCTGAGTATATGTAATTTTTTCACTATAGTACAAATACACGGCTTCTTTATTACCTGACCGGTAACTTCACCGACACCCCAATTCGCTTGAAATATCCGGATTGTCAAGGCGGTTGGCAGTCATTTTATATTACCCAT
>JAYSTO010000135.1:0-16162 GCA_043719675.1 Gammaproteobacteria bacterium
CCTAAGGAGAGGATTTATGTGCGCTTGGTGATGTCTTCCAACTGCTGTGATCGAATAACCCGGCCAACCAGACCGGCACTCTTGATGTCTTTGATCAAGGCCTGGGATTTTACCGGTTTGGAAAAGGCCAGTGCGCCGCGGCAGCATTGCACCTTCTTTTCATATTTTTCCAGGGGTTCAGCACCCATGGTCTCCACCAATTTATCCAAATATTTATAGAAGGCAAATTTATTTTCCTTCAGGATATTGATATAGGCCGTTTGATGGTGAAAAACCAGGAAGTGGCAGGACAAATCCCCCGCCACCTCCAAAACAGCCAGCCTGGACAACCCTCTACACGCTTTCCGCAAGCGTTACCCTGTTTTTACCCACATGAATTACTTCCGTTGCCATCCCCCCAAGGTCAGTAACCAGTCTTGGTGTACGCAATAACACCAATGCCATAGCAAAACCAAACAACAGTTTTGACATCAGCGTGACGGGGGTCGGCAATAACAGCAAAAACGCCGGGGCCACCACGGGCAGGAGGATAAAGAAGTTTGTCACCCATACCAGCGCCAGCGCAGCGAGCGCAACAACCAGGGTTATACCCGCGCCGTGATACCGCCGCCACAGCAAAGCAAACAGTGGCAGCAATACCGCCGCAAGCAAGATCGACAGCAACATATGTATCGCAATACCGAACGGCACGGCCACCGACGCTGTTTCCAGCGTCGGCACCAACGCCGCCGTGACGCCGCGTGCAACCTGCCAACCGTCAGTGCCTTGCCACATACTATAAACAGCCAACCAAATGATCTCCGCCATGCCACCTGCGATACCAGTAAGCAACGTTAAACGCCAACGATTGTAAAGTGGTGCCATATCATCTCCTTTTGCGCAATATGCGCATATTTATTTCAGTAGAAAAAATCTGCGCTCGCCTAACATAGTTCACATGCTTATACGCCGCAGTCGCAAAGCATTGCTGATCACCGACACCGAACTGAAACTCATGGCTGCCGCCGCGATCATGGGTGAGAGTAACAGACCGAAGAAGGGATATAACACCCCGGCAGCCACGGGCACACCCAGTACGTTATAGATAAAAGCAAAGAACAGGTTTTGACGGATATTGCGCATGGTCGCGCGTGAGAGTTTTCGCGCGCGCACAATACCGCGCAAATCGCCCTTAACCAATGTCACCCCGGCGCTCTCCATCGCCACATCTGTTCCCGTGCCCATCGCAATGCCCACCTGCGCTTGCGCCAACGCGGGGGCATCGTTAATGCCATCACCCGCCATCGCAACGATATGTCCTTTGGCCTGGAGCTGTTTGACCACACTGGCCTTTTGATCGGGCAGCACTTCCGCCTGCACCTGATCAATGCCCAGTTTGGCCGCTACCGCTTCAGCGGTCTTGCGACTATCACCCGTGAGCATCACAATTTGGATGCCCTCTGCGTGGAGTAGCCGGATCGCCTCCGCTGTGGTTGATTTGATGGGGTCGGCCACACCGATGAGACCGGCCGCGCGGCCATCGACACTGAGGAGCATCACGGTCTGGCCCTCTGCGCGCAGCACGTCGGCTTGCGCAGGTAAGTTGCCCGCATCGATACCAAGATCCTGCATTAATGTAATGTTGCCCAGGGCGATCTTGCGTCCGCTCACCACACCCGTGACGCCTTTGCCGGTAACCGACTGGAAATCTTCTGCAACAGACAATGCCACACCCCGTTTTTCTGCACCACGCACAATGGCGGCAGCCAGAGGATGTTCGCTGGCGCGTTCGATACTGGCGGCGAGATGAACTATTTCCGCTTCATCAAAACCTGTCAGCGGCACAACGCTCACCAACTCCGGGTGACCTTCGGTAAGCGTGCCCGTCTTGTCCACTACCAAGGTGTCCACCTTGCGCATCACTTCCAGCGCCTCGGCGTTTTTGAATAACACACCCATCAGTGCGCCACGCCCTGTGCCCACCATGATGGAGACCGGCGTCGCAAGCCCCAGCGCACAGGGGCAAGCAATGATAAGCACAGCAACCGCGTTGATCAGCGCGTGGGCCAAACGCGGTTCCGGACCAACAACAGCCCACACTCCAAAGGTCACGACGGCAATGAGCACCACCGCCGGGACGAAATAACCGGAGACCACATCCACTAACTTTTGGATTGGGGCACGGGAACGTTGCGCCTCCGCGACCATGTGGACGATCTGCGCCAACAGGGTTTCACTGCCAACCTTCTCCGCCAGCATCAAAAGACTACCCGTACCATTCACCGTGGCGCCGATGACCTTCGCATCCGCACGTTTTTCTACCGGCACCGGTTCGCCGGTGACCATGGATTCATCGACATGACTCGCGCCGTCAAGCACGGTGCCATCCACCGGAATTTTTTCACCGGGACGAATGCGCAAGCGATCACCTGGTTGGACATGTTCCAGCGGGATATCCTCTTCAGTGCCGTCAGCACGAACAATGCGTGCTGTTTTCGGCGCCAGCCCTAATAACAATTTGATCGCGGCATTGGTCTGACTGCGGGCCCGCAATTCCAATACCTGACCGAGCAACACCAGCGCCGTGATCACCGCCGCCGCTTCGAAATAAACCGGCACTACACCCATTTCATTAAATATCCTGCGTGGAAAGATATCCGGTAACAACACGGCCACCATGCTGTAGCTCCAGGCTACCCCTACTCCAAGCGCGATGAGGGTAAACATGTTGAGATTGCGCGTTACCAACGACTGCCAGCCGCGCACGAAGAAAGGCCAACCTCCCCACAGCACCACGGGAGTCGCCAGCAGCAGTTCCAGCCATTGCCGCATTTTCGGCTGGACGATGTCTGCAACAAACTGCGGCCACATCTCTGCGCCCATGGCACTGACAAAAACCGGTATCGCCAACACCACACTCAGCCAAAAACGACGACTCATATCACGCAGCTCAGTATCATCCTCCACCGTCGCCACGCTGCGTGGCTCCAGCGTCATGCCGCATTTGGGACAATTACCTGGATGATCCTGCACTACCTCCGGATGCATGGGACAGGTGTATTCGGTTTTTACAGCAGGTGCAGACAGACCCATCGGCTCCAGCGACATGCCACATTTCGGGCACGTACCCGGCCCCTGCTGCTTGATCTCGGGATGCATCGGGCAGGTATAGATGCTGGTTTTGGTAATATCTTTCGCCGATTTTGCTGTGACCATTTTCAGTGGCGGGGACGGGTGTTGTGTATGAGATAGTTGCTTAGCATGCCCAGCAGCCACGCTGTTACCAATATACTGTTGCGGATGAGCGATGAATTCCTGTTGGCAGTGACTGGAACAAAAATAATATTGCACGCCTTGATGCGTAAACGTTGCCGCCGCCCTCTTTTCGTCCACTACCATTTTGCACACCGGATCGGTTGCCATGCTTTGTCTCCTTACGAATAGTGTAGCGGCTCGCAGTGAAGTGGCGTAGTTAATTTAATCAACTGACAAGAAGTGATATTCTATACCTTATAACCGGGTAGGTGGCCAAATTAACTATGCGACTTCACGTCAACCCGTCAAGTTATTTTGGCCACAGGAATAATGTGTGACAGAAAGCAGTTGTTGCTTATATTATTGTATACACCTAAGAATAACGCCTTGCTTTGGGAGCATCCTGTAAATGCAACACCCAGCCGCCAACCCAGTTCATACGTCCAAACCAAATAGCATGTCATCTCCGGTTTTACACTGTATCGTGCTGATATTTTTTATTGTGTTAACGTGCGGCCTCGCCGTATCTACTTATTCTGTGTTAAGTGCTACCTGGGATGAACCAGAACATCTTGCCGCGGGCATCGCGCTGATCGATAAAGGCCAGTATCCGTACGATGCACAGCACCCGCCACTCGCACGACTTGCGATGGCGATCGGGCCTTATCTTGCCGGCGCCCGATCGCATGGCCGCGCGGGTCCAAGTGGCGATCAGGAAGGGCGCGACATTCTTTATAGCAACGGCAAATATGATACCTACCTATCCCTGGCGCGCGCGGGCATGTTGCCGTTTCTGGTGCTGTTAATGATCGCAACATGGCTGTGGGCACAGCGTTACTTCGGCATCAGCGTTGCGACAGTGGCGACGTTGTTTGTCGCGACAACGCCAACCTTGATTGGGCATGCAGCGGTGGGTGCGCTGGATATGCCGGTGAGCGCCATGATAATACTCGCCTTGTATTTGTTCCTGCGTTGGCATGAACAACCCACAGTAAAACGTGCCAGCCTGTTTGGTATTATCGCGGGGCTGGCCGTCGCCACCAAATTATCCGCGGTACCCTTTATCGGTTGTACCATCATTGTCTGGCTCATCGCCGCGCAATGGACTCAGTCCCGCACATCGCCCATGTCGCAACCCGCCCTGCGTATTGCACAGTACGCACAACATGGCAGCGTTGCACTACTATTGGCATTTATTGCGCTTATCACGAGTTATGGTTTGCGCTGGGAAGCATGGTCTGCACAATATCCATTGCACCTCCCTGTGGGGGTGCATCGATTCATTAATAGCTTAATTGAACTGAATGAACACAACAGCAGCGGACACGCCTCGTACCTTTTCGGTAAAGTGTCTCACGATGGCTGGTGGAATTTTTATTTCGTCGTCATGGGTGTGAAGACGCCGTTGCCATTGCTGGTGTTGGGTTTGATCGGCATGGGCTGGACAGTGAGACAGAGTTGGCGTGATCGTAACTGGGTTATCGCGGCGCCAGCCATCGCGGTGTTGGCAATTTTATTATTTAGCAGCGCCTACAGTAATATCAATATCGGCGTGCGGCATGTCTTAGTGTTGTTGCCGTTGTTGGCAATCCTCGCGGCGGTGAGCGTCACAACGTGCTGGCAACGCTGGCCTGCCCCCCTTGCGCGTGGAATGGTATTGATTATTCTGTGTTGGCAAGCCAGCAGTTTGCTACGTGCGCATCCGGATCACCTGGCCTATTTTAATGAACTGGCCGGGACAACGCCGGAACGGATTGTGGTGGATTCTGATCTGGACTGGGGGCAAGACGTACGACGTCTGTCGTTGGAATTGGCGCGGCGTCAGGTAAAAGAGGTGAGTGTGTTGTATCGCGGCACGGCGGATTTGACCGAGGAACATTTTCCAGCTGCCTGGCGCAATCTGCAACCCGGAATACCTGCGCACGGCTGGGTCGCGGTAAGTCTGTTTGCAAAACAGACAGCAAAACAACGCCCGGACTATGCATGGCTGGATCAGTATCAACCCGTCATGCGCGTCGGCAAGTCATTTGATTTATATTTCATACCACCGACAATTGACCCTGCCATGACACCCTGATTGGAAAATAGAATTTGCCTTCTTAATATGAAGTAACTCGCTCACCAGAAAAATATTAATGTTCGCATGCCTCGACTTCAGCGCTAGCTGCGCCGGTGTTTGCCGTACTCGGGCCGGGCAGCAGATTGCGCGGGTCGCTCAATAGCGCTTCCAGATAGGGCCGCAGCAATTCGATCGTTTGCGTCTCGGCAGTTGCTTGTGTCGCCGAACTCCCTGCGGTTGCTGGCCACGCCAGCTCTGGCAACTGCGGCTCGATTACCACCACCACCGCTCCGCACTGACACGGGCAGCGGCGAAACGTCAGTTGTTCCTCGGACAGATACCAAGGCCGGTGGCGGAACAACAACCGCTCCAATATTCTAAACATTGACCAGCGATTATGCAGCAGGCGCTCGATGTCGGTCTGGCGTGTCGCGACATGGTGAATGAGCAATACATCCAGACCGTGCCGACAACAGATGGCATCCATTGGCGCGAGATCCACCAACGCCCCATCGCAGTACCAGTCGCCATCAATCGCTACCGGCCGGTATAAGATCGGCACGGCGGCGCTCGCCACCATGCGCGGCGCAAGCTCGCCGCTGGAGAACATCACCTTGCGTCCTGTACGCAGACTCACGGCCAAGGCGTGAAACGGGTAACGACACTCCTCGAAGGTCTGCACTGCCAGCTGACGACGGAAAAAATCTATCGCCGTCTCGGTACCGGACAACCCGGAGTAACCACGGCCTTTTTTCACCACGAGTTGCCACAGCAGCACCGGCCACGGATCGGGTATCCAAAAACGCCGACGATCCACAAGTGCCAACGCATCAGACCAAGCATGCAAATCGGTACCGCTGGCCACAATACCGCCCACCACTGCCCCGGCGCTACAACCGGCGGCCGCAGCGATTGGAATACCGAGCCGCTCCAGTGCCAGCATAAAGCCGGTGTGCGCGTACACACCGCGCACACCGCCGGAACTCAACACCACACCGATTCGCGGATAGCTCTGCTGCATGGCTTTCAACGCCACTGTATTAACCTCTGTCGGAACCAACTACCCTGCTTCAGGCTCGCCGCCGCCGATCTCTCCTCATCAATATAATACTGACGCAGAGGACAGACCGTTCAAACTGGTGCAGCCTTCACCGATCACGGACGACCGGGTTTTCTGAATTTCGACACCTGTTGTTGATGCTTGAGCATCTGATCCATCATTTGCTGCATCGAATCCAGGCGTTGTTCCATTGCTTGCAAACGTTTATCCATCGGCATATCACCCTTGCCCGCCGCTTTATCACCAGCCATCATCCCCGGCCCCATCATCTTCATGTGATCCTGCATCATCTTCATGTGTTCCTGCATTAACTGCTCACGCTCTTTATCATCCTTGGCCTGCATGACTTTCACCATCTGTTCCTGCACTTCTTTCATATGCCCGTGCATATCGCCCATCGGCATACCGCCACCTGCTTTTGCGTCGGGGGCGGTTTTAGCAGGGGTAGCACCTTTGGCGTCCGGGTGGTGGGCATCCACTGCATAGACCGTGGCAGTGCTGAACATGGCGATCAGCCCCGCAGTAACAATGACGTTCTGGTATTTCATCATCTTTCTCCTGAGTGTGAGTTTGTGTGATCCCCTGTTGATACAGGGTATGCTGGAGTCTAGCCCCTTACACATGGCGAATACAACGCAATCTTCTGTTAGGTTGATCCATGTCAAAGAGGACATGTCATGACGAAACTGATAAGTATCATCTATGGATGTTCAATTTGGTGCATCGCAATTCAGGGATGTGATAATTTTATTGAGCGCGCCTCAATACAGTGCCTAATTAAATGTTGTTTGCCCATAAACGGTTCGTAATCAGGGCTATTTCCGCGCAGGCTTTTATAAGTGATTTATTGATCATAAAGTCTCCCCTTTTAAGATGACCTTCTGTTCACGCATTTGGTAAACAACAGGAATAACAATCAGCGTAAGCAGCGCTAAAGATACCAGCCCGCCAAACATGGGCGTCGAAATTCTTTTCATGACGTCGGCGCCAAGACCAGTGGCAAGCATGACCGGTAAGAGACCAAAGATATTCATGCTCACCGCCATCAGGACTGAACGCAGGCCTTTTTGTGCGCCCTCAAGGGTTGCTGCAGTAAAGTCACCGGCAGTTTTAAGCAGTCCCGCGGATTTTCTCTTTTTCCATGCCGCATCCAGGAACACGACCATGATAGAGGCAGTTTCAACAGCAACACCAATCAGGGCAATGGCCCCAGCCCACACAGCGACGCTGATGTTGTAACCAAGCGCCCACATGAGAAGTATCCCGCCAATCAGCGACAATGGCACTGCGACCATGATCATGACGGCCTTGGAAACCGATCGCATACTAAAATAGAGAAAACTAAAAATGAGCAGCAGGGTGAGTGGAATCACAATCTTCATACGATTTTGCATCCGCTCCAGATATTCATACTGGCCCGTCCAGGTAATGAAATAACCCGGTGGCAGCTTAATTGCTTTTTTGACGGCTTCTTTTGCGTCATTCACGTAGCCGCCTGGATCACGATCCTTCAGATCAATATAAACGTACCCCGCCAGCGATCCGCTTTCGTCCAACACCATCGGCGGCCCCATGCGTGTTGTGAACTTGCCAAGTTGCCCAAGCGGAACTTGAGCGCCTTGCGGCGTGGCCACTAAAATGCGGCTTAGTTTTTCAATATTATCTCTTAACTCTCTTGGATAACGGACGTTGATCGTGTAGCGCTCCCTGCCCTCAATGGTTTCAGAGATATCCATCCCGCCGATCGCCGTTTCCACAACCATTTGCGCATCACCAACATTGAGGCCATACCGGCTAAGCGCCCGGCGATCAGGTTCAAAATCTAAATAGTATCCGCCAATAATTCTTTCCGCATAAACGCTGCGCGTACCTCGAACGGTGCCCAGTGTTTGCTCTAGCTGTTGACCAATTTCTTCAATAACGTTTAAATCTTTTCCAAATATTTTAATCCCAACAGGGGTTCTGATCCCCGTTGAGAGCATGTCAATTCGACCTCGAATAGGTTTTGTCCAGGCGCGGTTAAGGCCCGGCACTTCGACGGCTTTATCAAGCTCTGCAATCAAATCTTCATCGCTTAATCCCGTTCGCCACTCAGCGCGAGGCTTTAAACGTATTGTGTATTCAAACATGGAAAGCGGCGCTGGATCAGTCGCCGTTTCAAATCGACCCGCTTTGCCAAAAACCGTTGCTACTTCTGGAACTGATTTAACCGCAGCGCCCTGTCTGGTCAAGAGATCAGAAGCTGCGGTAACTGAAATACCTGGAACAGTGATTGGCATATAGAGGAGATCGCCCTCCCAAAGAGGCGGCATGAACTCTGAGCCCAGGCGCATAAAGGCGAAGACACAAAGCGCAACAAGGCCCGCCACCCCGCCAATCACCGCTTTGGCATTGCGAAGACTCCAATCTAAAATGAATCTATAACGTGACTTTAGCCAACGATTGATTGGATTTTCTTCTTCGCTCCTGATTTTTCCTTTCACAAAATAGGCGATGAGCGGCGGAGTGATTGTGATGGTGACCAGGGCCGCCGCCATCATCGCAAATGTTTTTGTATAGGCCAGCGGATGAAAAAGTTTTCCCTCCTGAGCTTGCAGGGCAAAGATAGGAAGAAAAGAAACACCGATGATAAGCAGCGCACTAAAGATCGACGGACCCAATTCCTTACAAGCTTCAATCGCAAGCTCTTGAGAGGCGCGCGCGCCCTTGCTTGCGGCTATTTTTTTATGGGTGTTTTCAATAAATATCACAACCCCATCGACAATATCACCAACGGCAAGGATGATTCCTCCCATTGACATGATATTAAGACTGATGTCTAAGTAGTACATGGGGATCATTGAAATCAGGATTGACAGCGGCAATGTAATCACCACGACAAGTGTGCTTCTGAGATGAAAGAGAAAAATCAGAATCACAATACAGACGAGAATGATTTCCTCGATGAGGCTGTCGCTGAGGGTAGCCACCGCCTCTTTAATGAGTGATGATCTATCGTAAATGATCTTAAGCTCAATGCCCGGGGGGAACGCATCCTTGACGTCTTCAATTTTCTTTTTAACCGCAGCAATGACGCGCGAGACATCCTCCCCTTGTCGCATGATGACAAGGCCGCTTACTGTATCGCCCTTGCCATCCAGATCGGCAAGACCCCTGCGAATATTCGGGCCCAGGCTGACTTTCGCCACATCAGCCACCCGAATAGGCGTGTTGTTCGGGCCAATACCAATCGAGATGTTCTCGATTTCTTTTGGGTCTTTAACGTAGCCTAAACCCCGGACATAATATTCGCGCTCCGAAACCTCAAGCGTTCTGCCCCCCACATCTTTATTACTTTCACGAATACTGCTGATGACTTTTTGGATAGGGATTTTAAGCGCAGCCAGCCTATTAGGATCCACTTCCACCTGATATTGTTTTTCAAAGCCACCAACGCTGGTCACTTCCGCGACGCCTGGAACCGAGGCCAACCAATATTTTAAATACCAATCCTGAAAGGTCTTAATTTCAGCAAGATCGTGTTTTCCCGTTGGATCAACCAGGGCATACTGAAATACCCAGCCGACACCGGTAGCGTCAGGGCCTATGGAAGGAGTAGTGCCTTGCGGCAATTGCCCGGAAAGTTTTGATAGATATTCAACAACGCGTGATCTTGCCCAATATAAATCTGTTCCATCCTTAAAAATGACATAGACAAAAGACATCCCAAACATGGAAAAGCCACGCACGACAGAAACTTTCGGGGCTGAAAGCATCGCTGTAACAAGGGGATAGGTAATTTGATTCTCAATGAGATCAGGGCTCCGCCCCATCCATTCAGTAAAAATAATGACTTGGGTTTCAGAGAGATCGGGGATGGCATCAATACGAATATTATTCAGGCAATACCCGCCCCACAGACCCAGCAGTGCGGCGAAAATTACCGTGACTCTGGAGTTTATTCCGCACCATGTAATGATCTTCTCAATCATAGCGTCATTTTACTTTCCACTATGTTCGCCGTGTCCCTGTGTTGCGGGGGAACCTTTTTTGATGGCCGCTTGAAATTTACTTTCGGCATCAATTAAAAAGTGGGCGCTGGTAACAACTTCCTCCCCAGCTTGAAGCCCAGAGAAAATAATAAATGTATCGCCCACGCGCGGGCCGACCTTGACTTCCCGTGGCTCGAACCGCGAGGTAGCCGTTTTGACAAACACGATTCTTCGTGTACCTGTATCGATAACGGACTCATCAGGAACCACAACCGATTCACCAAGATCTTTTTTGAGTTCCACATTGGCAAACATTCCTGGCTTGAACTTTTGATCGGGATTATCGATTTCAATTCTTGCCCTTGCGGTACGGGTTTCTAATTCGATCTCAGGATAAAGGTAACTGATCTTTCCTTTGAAAAATTTATTTGGATCGTAGGGCAGCTGAATATCCGCCTCATCACCAACGGCAATGGCGGCCACGTCATACTCATATAAAGTAACGATGATCCAAATCCGCGAGAGATCGGCGATGTGATAAAGCTCCATTTCGGGATTGATGTACATGCCACGAATTGCCGTTTTATTGACGATGAAGCCACTAACGGGTGAATCAAAAGTGATAACTCGTCTGGCTTTGCCGACGGTTTTTAGCCTGTCGATCTCAGCTTGCGGAACCCCCCAAAGTTTGAGTCGCTCAAGTGCGGCTCTGGAAATTTCCTGGCCAGGCCCCCCTTGTTTTCGAGCTGCCAAATACTCTTCCTGGGTGGAAACAAGATCGGGGCTATACAGATCAAAAAGCGGTTGCCCTTTTTTAATCGGCTTGCCAACATAGTCAGCGTAAATTTGCTCGATCCAGCCGTTAATTTTAGTGTGAACATGCGCTTCTTTGGTTTGATCGGCTGTCACTGTTCCGACCGTGCGAATGGTGTGTTCTACTTTTTTCT
Organism: Gammaproteobacteria bacterium; assembly: GCA_043719675.1. GTDB lineage: Bacteria > Pseudomonadota > Gammaproteobacteria > UBA6429 > Thiohalophilaceae > JACQBC01. The sequence continues at coordinate 11,272 of JAYSTO010000135.1, forward strand.
TTTCGGCTTTGGTGAGCTTAAGCCCGATCCTTGTCTGCTGCTCAACAGGCACATCAATGGATGCCCTTGGTTCTTCTTTTTTTATTTCAGATTTAGGCGCTGTGGTAGAGACCGTGGATTTTCCATGTTCACCGTGGGATTGGGTGAAGGCAGCGCCGCTAAAAAATATCAAAAAAAGCAGATAGAATTTTTGCATTACATACCCCCCATCCCTGAGCCCGTGCCTTCGCCTGAACCCGAGGTTCCTTTTGATTTTCGTGCAGGCCCACTCATGCCACGACCCATGTTGACTGTATCAGACCCCATCGCGTCACTACCCATGCGCCCGCCACCAAAAAGACTCGGCTTGGCAGGCGCCAGCCGCAACAGCGGGGGAGAGGAAAGCAGTTTTTCAAGCCGGGTTCGTGCAAGCGCCACATCCATTTGCGCCGCAAGAAATTCAAGTTCCTGGGTTCTTTGCACCTTGAGGGTTTCAATAAATTGGCCCAACGGCAGACGTCTTGCTGCATAACCGGATCTTGCATTTTGAACCGCAAGGTTTGTTGTCGGTATGACCGCGGATTGGTAAAGTTCGACTACATCTCGCGCTGTTTTAAGTTGCTGTTTGCTATCTACAACCTCCGTATTTAAGCGGTTTTCCAGATTTTTCTTTTCTAAAAAAACAGCCTCCCTATCTATGCGGGTGGCGTTGACGAGTTCAGCTTGTTTTCTCCAAAAGAAAATAGGCAGTGTTACTCCAACCATCACTCCCCAATTGGATTTCTCATCTATCATGTCTGAGCCTGGCTGCATCACCATACCTTGAATCACAAAATCTGGAAAATAGGAAAGCCTGGCAAGCTTTTGCTCACTTTCAGCCTGGGTCAGCAGGGCGTCCAGGGATTTAAGCTCAGGCTGATTGTTGAAGGGTGATGCCTCTGCTGGTAAAGCGTCATTTACAAAAATAACTTCGAATGGGCCGATAGGGGTTTGCGCTGGCTGGTCACGCAGTTCATTTAAAATAGCCGCTATGGTTTTTTGCTCTCGTGTTAATTTGAGTCTTTCAACATTAAAAACATTGAGTTCAATCTTGGCCAGCAGCCAGTCGTGGTGACTGTTGTCGCCGGTTTGGTACCTGGCCTTTGTACTTTCCACGGCGCCTTCAACCAGGTTTTTTAATTTTTCATTTAACTCAAGCGCCTTTTGATTAAAGTAAGCTTGATAAAAAACCTGGGTTGCAAGCACCGTGATTTCTCTATCCACAGTTTCAGAATCACTTTGCGCTGATCGTGCTTTATTTTCAGCAATGTCCGATTTCGCGCCAAGTTTTCCGGGAAAGGGTATCGATTGACTTAGCTGATAACGTCTGACTGATCCCGTGCTGCCATCAAAAGGAATTTGGTCAACGCCTGCAGCGAAGAACGGATCATCCAGCGTCCCGGCAGGTTCTATTCGATGTCCTAAAGCCTGGGCACGCAGTTGCGAGGAGCGAATCGTAGGATTCGCTTGCCTCACTTCATCTAAATAGGCTTCAAGGGTCATCGCTTGTGCAGGGCCAATCGAGCTACAGAAAAAAAGGAAGCTCCACAGATACCGCATTCTTCGCATTATATTAGTGATATTGTTAATGTTGCGTTTTTCGACAAGCGTTCCTCCATCACAGGAAACCCCTGGCTCAACATTAACTCCAGGGTAATGTTCTTTTAATATCTGGGTCACGGTTCCTTCTCCCCCTCTGGCTTTGCTTTTACGTCGGATGATGGGCATCCGCTGCATAGACCGTTGCTATACTGAACATGGCGATCAGCCCCGCAGTAACAATGACGTTCTGGTATTTCATGATCTTCCTCCTGGATTTGCATGGGTAGGTTCCCCCATTAATGCAGGCTATATCGAACAGTCTAGCCCCTTTGTGCGGCGAACACCGCGCAATTATTCGTTTAGTTGATCCAGGTCAAACGGGAGATTCCGTCACGAAGCTCATGGACGTCATCTTGCAGACACCCAAATTCGGCGGGAAATTTTCTGGTGTCTGCTCTTGCGTAAACAAACCTCATTGCTCTAATCACGTTAATATCCGCACGTCCTCGTCTGTCATTTCACTCGCTTGAACATCTTTTCCACCGCATGCGTCATGTGTATTGGTACTAGGCAGTTGCGGGATGTGCCCGCTGAAACACACGGAACACCTCATCCGCAAAATCCTGGCCAATCTCTTCTACGCCGGTGAAATCTAACACCACGGTTTGAAAGCGTTCAAAGCGCATAGGGTTTCTGCTTCAAACTGACAACTCCTTTTCTATCCTAAGACGCGTTAACAATTTCAATAACCAGGCTACCAGCCTGACTTGTGATACGCATCACAATACAACCTAATCCCTGGAAAGCTGAACTCTACATATATGGTACAGCGCGTGGGCGCCATTAATTCGGTAAGGATATACGCCAGCGCAGGTCCCTTCACTAATACAGTATTCAGTGACTTTGCCAAAACAGCTAAAAGCATCAGGAGATCCCATGTCGCATATCTTTCGTTCCATACTATTTTTATCCACCTTATCGATGGGCATGCTGCTATCTGCTTGTGGGGGTGGGGGGGGTGGTGGAGAAGCTGCGACACCATCCGGATCTGGAACGGGAGATACCACCCCAACCTCCCCCCCTTCTTTAGCGCTATTTGCAGGAAATACGGGGGGCAGGGGTAATGCTGATGGTATTGGGACTGCGGCGCGTTTTAATTTCCCGGAAGGTATCGCCGCTGACAGCGCCGGTAATGTCTACGTAGCCGATACTAACAATCAGATTATCCGCAAGATCACGCCCGCAGGTGCCGTAACCACCCTAGCTGGTGTAGCTGGTGTGCCTGGGAGCATTGACGGTACCGGGACTACCGCACACTTTAACTTTCCACGCAGCATCACTACCGACAGTGCTGGTAATGTTTTCGTGGCCGACAGCAGCAACAGCACCATCCGCAAAATCACACCCGCAGGTGTCGTGACCACCTTCGCCGGTACGTCTCTCATGTCTGGGAGTGCCGATGGCACTGGGACAACGGCGCGCTTTCTTGGCCCACGAGGCATTGCCATCGACAGTACTGACAACCTTTATGTATCCGACACCTTTAACCACACTATCCGCAAGATCACACCCGCAGGTGTGGTAACCACGCTAGCTGGTACGGCTGGCATGATGGGTAGCGCCGACGGTACCGAAGCCGCCGCACGTTTTAATCTTCCGCGAGGCATCGCCACGGACAGTGTCGGCAATATCTACGTGTCCGATACCGGTAATAGAACGATTCGTAAGATCACGCCCGTGGGTGTTGTGTCCACTTTCGCCGGTACGCCTCTCTTATCTGGGAGTATCGATGGTACTGGAGCGGCGGCGGGTTTTTTTGCCCCACTAGGCTTGACTATCGACAGCACCGGTAATACCTACGTGACCGATGGCTTTACAATCCGCATGATCACACCCGCAGGCGTTGTGACTACTCTCGCTGGCAGCGCCAATTCGGATGGTAGCACTGATGGCACTGGGGCGGCGGCACGTTTTACTTTCCCGGCAGGTATCGCCGCTGACAGTTCTGGTAATCTCTACGTGGCCGATACCTTCAACAGCATCATTCGTAAAGTCACCCTTGCAGGCATAGTCACCACTTTTGCTGGTGAAGATAATTTAATCGGCAGGGTCGATGGTACCGGGTCGGCGGCGCGTTTTACTTTTCCACGAGGCCTAACCGCCGACAGCGCCGGTAATGTCTACGTGGCCGATACCAGCAACCACACCATCCGCAAGATCACACCTGCAGGCGCCGTGACCACCTTCGCTGGCTCTCCCAGCGTGATTGGCGATTATGTCGATGATACTGGAGCGGCAGCACGCTTTAATTCTCCAACAGGCGTTGCCACTGACAGTATCGGCAATATCTATGTGGCCGACACCGGTAACAACGCGATCCGTAAGATTACACCTGCAGGCGTCGTGACTTCTCTCGCCGGTACCAAAGTAAATGGCAGTACCGATGGCACCGGGGTGACGGCAAGTTTTCGTGGACCATCTGGCGTTGCCACTGACAGCACCGGAAATATCTACGTAGCTGACACTGGTAATAACACTATCCGTAAGATCACGCCCGAAGGCGTGGTGACTACCCTTGCCGGTACGGCTAACGTGGTGGGGGGTAGCAGCGATGCAACCGGGGTTGCTGCAAGTTTTAATGGGCCGTATGGTATCGCCACTGACAGTGTCAGCAATGTCTACGTGTCCGACACCGGTAACAACACGATCCGTAAGATCACACCCGCAGGTGTTGTGACCACCTTTGCTGGTATGGCCGGAACATCCGGTAGTACCGATGCAACCGGGGTTGCTGCACGCTTTAGATTTCCGCAAGGCATCGCCACTGACAGCGTCGATAATATTTACGTGGCCGATCTTAATCACACCATCCGTAAAATTACACCCACCGGATCGGTGAGTACGGTTGTGGGAGTTACAGGGCAATCGAGTTTTGTACCGGGTATATTGCCAGGGTTGTTAGCGCAGCCCCGAGGAGTAGCGGTTAGCGGCAACTTGCTGTACATAACGCTCTATAGTGGTGTGGCGGTAGTGCAAAACCGGCCATAAGGTGTGCTGAGCTAGAAAAGGTTCCAGCATGCGTTACAATCCCAACACTAAGGCCCCTTGCGGGGCCTTTTCTCTCTACACCAATTACTAGTTTCAGTTAGTCAAGCAACCTGAGCGTCCTTGTGCAGCTTTACTTCTCACAACCTATCTTTTACCAAACGTTTTATTAAAAATATTGGCAACTTATCGGCATCTCACAGTTTTTAAATTTACAATTTTTTCAGCGCCGCCAATATATCTTTCGGTTCCATACGCTTGGTGTAATCCGTGTTTGCATACGCCG
>JAYSTO010000136.1:0-16144 GCA_043719675.1 Gammaproteobacteria bacterium
AATCCTTTTATAACAAAAGAGTTTAAACCAATAGATGCAGGTGAAGTTAAATTAGTCACCAATAAAAGCGAATTTAGAAAATTTTTTGGTGATTTTTCAACTGATGATGGCCATGGGAAATTACTGCATGCGGTTAATGGATTTTTTGATAATGGTGGAACACGCTGTTTTGTTGTGCGCGTAAAAGAAAAGGCCAAGATACTTACTACCGCGCTGGAAAAATTCGAATCCATCGATGAGATTTCTATCGTCGCGGCGCCCGGTATCGCCGATGCAGATGTACGTAGCGCACTTGTGACGCATTGTGAAAAAATGGGTGACAGATTCGCAATATTGGATTGTGCGGAGGAAACCGAGACTGATGGGACCTTTGATCGGGACAAACTCAGTGAACCGCAGGATTCAAACTATGCCGCAGTGTATATTCCCTGGTTTCGCGTTTTTGATCCGGCATTAAAAATCACCAATCCGGATGGAAATGGTAAGCGTTATATTGCGCCGAGTGGTCACATTGCTGGTATTTATGCACGTGTTGATGCTGAACGTGGAGTACACAAAGCGCCTGCAAACGTGGTGGTAAGAGGGGTGGCGAGTCCGGATGATCTTAAGTATCGCCTGAGCAAGGCGCAGCAAGATGGATTAAATCCTGTTGGGATTAACTGTATACGCCATATAAATGGGAATGTGAAGGTGTGGGGCGCGCGAACCATCGGCGGTGCAAGAAATGATGAATGGACATACGTGTCAGTGCGACGACTGTTTCTTTATTTACGTGAATCTATTGATGAGGGCACCCAGTGGGTCGTATTTGAACCAAATACACCTAACCTGTGGGCAAAAATAACGCGAAACATTACCGCCTATTTGACCAACGTATGGCGCGATGGTGCATTGTTTGGCAACAGCCCGCAAGAGGCCTTTTATGTCAAATGCGATGCAGAAACAAATCCACCGGAAATACGTGATCTGGGGCAGGTCGTAACTGAAATTGGTGTTGCTGTTGCCAGACCGGCAGAGTTTGTTGTATTCCGTATCAGTCAATGGCAGGCAGAAGCAACAGCCGAATAATATAAATCCATTATCAGAATAAGCTGACCAGGAAAACAAATGTCACAATATTATTCGCCCGGTGTTTACATACGAGAGATCGTTCCGCCGCCCGTGCCTGGGTTGCAGACCGGCGTACCTGTTTTTATCGGCTACACACGATACTCGCCAAATAAGACGGATGATCAATCATCCTATGTGCTGACCAGCTGGCAGGACTTTCTGCACAAATTCGGAGAGCCAGTCGCGACAGGTTTTCTGGCTTATGCCATACAGGGTTTTTTCGAAAATGGCGGTAAGATTTGTTACGTTTATCCACTCACGGGTGACATTGAAATTGCATTACGACGGTGTTTGGAATTTTTAGAGTCATGGGAAGAGTGCGATCTTGTGTGTGCGCCAGATGTGATGCTAAATCCAGAAAATGCTACCGAGTTACAAAGGGCGTTGCTGGACCATTGTGAAAAACAAGGTAATCGATTTGCCGTGCTGGATTCGCTTCACGCAAGTGATGAAAATAACGTGGTACGGCAGCGGCAGGCGCTGCGTTCGAATAACGGCGCACTTTATTATCCCTGGGTAGTTGTGAGTTCTGATGCTGAGCCATGCGGTAAGGTTGTCCCGCCATGTGGGCATATTGCGGGGATTTATGCAAGTACAGACCGGCAGATTGGCGTACACAAAGCCCCGGCAAATGTACAGCTTAAAGGTATTGTCGGTATTGAAAGTGATATTAATGTTGAGATACAAGATCGTTTAAATCCACACGGGATTAACTGTTTACGTATTTTTCCAGGCAGAGGTATCCGTATTTGGGGCGCAAGAACATTGAGTGCTACACAAACCTGGCGTTATATCAATGTGCGGCGGCTTTTAATGAGTGTGGGATGCTGGTGCGAGAAAAATCTATCCGATATTGTATTTGAAATTAATCATCCAAGATTATGGGCAAGGCTGGAGCGTGCATTGACGGCCTATTTAACAGAATTATTCATGCGTGGAGCATTGCAGGGTAAGTCGGCGCGTGAGGCGTTCTATGTTAAATGTGACGCCGACACAAACACTGTCGATATGATAAACGCAGGAACAATCATAACTGAAATAGGGCTGGCACCATCAGTACCAAGTGAATTTGTTGTAATGCACATTGTACATAGCAACAACGGTGTTCATTTATTAGATCGTATCTGGAATACATAAATTATCAAGGAGAAAAGACATGGCAACAGGAGAACGAAGAGATCCTTACCGGCAGTATAACTTCATTGTAGAAATGGATGGTATAACTCGCGCTGGGTTTAAAGAATGTTTTGGTTTGGATTCAAGTCAGGACATTGTTAATTATCGCGAAGGCGGTGAAAAATTGTCGGTTCGGCAATTGCCAGGATTGGTCAGATATTCAAGGATTGTTCTTATGCGGGGGGTTACCGATGATCCTGAGCTATGGAATTGGCGTAAAGACGCGCAAGATGGAAAGATTAAACGCAAAAATGGTTCCATCGTTTTATTGGACGACACAGGTACAGAAAAGGGTCGTTGGAATTTTACTGATGCATGGCCGGTAAAGTGGGTTGGTCCGCACTTTAATGCCACAGGTAGCGAGGTCGCGATTGAAACGCTTGAACTGACACATGAAGGCCTCGATAAAATAATGCAGGCAAAAGCGGGTAAATAATAAAGTGGAACTCAACATAGGTATGGCGATCAGATGCAAATAAATGCCCGGAAAGATCCCTATTTAGCCTTCAATTTTTTGGTTGAAATTGATGGTCTGCAAGTGGGTGGGTTCAATGAAGTCGAAGGTTTGCATCTCAAGATTGAAACCATCACTTATTGCGAAGGCGGTGGCGGTGGGACTGTGTATCATTTGGCAGGCGAGCCTCGTTATGGTTGCGTCACCTTAAGTCGCGGTATGACAACGTCAATGGATTTGTGGGATTGGGTATTAAAAACTGTCGAAGGTGAGATTGTTCCGCGTCAGGTATCGATTGTTTTACGGAATATAGATCCGGAATTGGAAGAAACACGTTGGAACCTCGCAAATGCATGGCCGCGCGAATGGAAGGCAGGCTGTTTTAATGCGTTGAAAAGTGCTTTTTCAATTGAAAGCTTGTCATTGGTATTTGGCAGTATAAAACGAGAAATAGGCAATGTTAAACAAGTTAAAGAAAATATTACTGCTTAAGCTCGAGCGTATACTGCGGAATTGGGCAGATGCAATCCTGAAAATAGTGACAATTCCACCGTCAGTGGACGAAATCAGCAATGATTCAGTAAACGGCGAAGCCGTGTTGGATGTGCCTGGTGAACAAGAGCCGCGCTATTCAAAAGAAACGAATCATGTAACAGCAGAAAGTATAAATAAGGGATTAATACCGCGCCCAATAGTCACTTTTTCTAATACAGTTGACCTGGAAATAATGCCGCAATCCGCAGCGGATGTTAACGAAAGTAGTGTAACTCCCACCAGTCCGCAGTCACCAGTTAATGATAGTGGTGCTGCTACACGTGGGGTTGTTGCAACGGAAAAAGAGAGGGACATAAAACCATTGTTAAATGAAACGGTACGGGAGATGGCCGACGCGGGGTATGGCCAAGTTAAAACACAAAAAGATAAGTATAAAATCGAGAACTATATTACAGACGGTGGCATTCAATACCAACCAGCCGCGTATAACAAACACGAAATTCAGCAACACTATAGCCTTTTAGCGACAGGCCATTCCGATGATGATGGCTATAAAGCCGCATCATTAACGTTAAGCATTATAAAACGTGAAAAATACAATGCATTTTATTCTGACTTTTACAACGAAAAAAACATATTCGATAAATCAGACGTCTGTATTGATGAACCGCAAGAAAAAATTAATTTTACACGAAATATTGCAGAACATGTTCAGCATATTCCAGCATCAATCGTACAGGATAATTTCTATATTGCTGAAAAATCAATATCTGAATCGGGCATAAAGACTGATCCAGGAGCAAGGCATTGGCCAGAACTTGGTGAATCCGCGCCAATAATTCATATTAATGATGGACATAACTCAAGCGGTAATGCGCAACATTGGCCGGAATTGCCCTTGACGGATCAAGTAATTGATACAGCGTATATACATGAAATATCGCATGCCGATTATTACCGTGAGCTTATGCATCGTCGTGAGCTGGATATGGAACAACAAGGCCAGGTATGGAACGCGTAGCATTTCTGATTGAGAGCAGCGGCGAGCGCTTGGGATGCATGTTAAATCCCGGAAGCCTGGTTTTACGACGCCGTGCAGGGATAAAGTCACGTGAGTCAGTTGGCGGATTTATTACTGGTACTGAATTAGCCGATGAGCCATTGCAGTTAACTAATGGTGGCTGCACGGAGCTGACACTTGATCTGTTATTTGACGTGTCGTTACCAGGTTCATCGATCACGAGCAATGATGTCAGGGATTTAACCCGGCCGCTCTGGAATTTAGCGGAAAACACCAAGCAAGTCGACATGAACAAAAAACTCCCGTTGTGCTGTTTCCTGTGGGGTAAACAATGGAATATTCCAGGGGTCATCACAGCCATTGCCGAGCGGCTGGAGTTTTTTACGCCGTCTGGGTTACCCAGGCGTTCTTGGCTGCGTCTGATATTAAGGCGTGTTGCCTCATCTGCGACACTGGCGCCAATGAATAATATTGAAACTCAATTGCCTGATTTAGAACAAGCGGAATTCGATTTTCAAAATACGCTGATTGCCAGCGAAGAAAGTGATACTGAAGTTAATATTACCGCGGTATCCGGTGAACGACTGGATCAACTTGCCTATCGGTATTATGGTGATACACGATTCTGGCGGCATCTGGCCGTATTTAATGATATTACCAATCCGCTGGATTTAGCGGGTGGCGATTCAATCGAAGTACCGGCTTTAACATAAGGATTGTGGTTATGGATATGTTAGTTTCGTTGCCGAAGTTAACCATCGAAATAAATGGGACAGCTATGTCAGTTGCCGATGGACGTGTGTTGTCGGGTTTACGGGTTCAACAGCGCCTTTCGTTGCCAACCTTGTGTGAAATGACTTTTATAGATCCAGATGGAACTATCGCAATGTCAAATCAATTAACAATCGGCGCAGAATTATATATTTTTATTGATAGCCAAAACACATCGCTATTCCAAGGGCAAATTACCGCGATAGAGTATGATTACGGCCCTTCAAATGATAGAACAGTTCGAATACGTGGTTATGATAATCTCCACCAACTTCGCAAACGTCAACCCGTGTGTGCACATGTCGAAGTAACCCTTGTTGAATTGGCGCGGACATTTGCAGCGAGCCTGGGGATGTCAGTTGCAGCAACTGAAAGCGGGCCGGTCTGGAAAAAGCTTGTGCAGTTTCGCCAATCCGATCTGGAATTTATGACGGAACTTTCTGAGCGTTGCGGCTTGTACTTTACGCTACGAAATAATGTGTTGCAGTTTCTGACCTTAAAAGGGTTGGGCGAACCGGTTCTATTAGCACTGAGTGACTCGTTGCTTGAGGCGCGCATTGTTGCAAATGGTGATCCTGCATGTCATTCCGTAATAACAACAGGATGGGATCCTTGGTTAGCCGCAGAACACAGCGGTTATGCTAGTGTGGCGCGTGTTGGCCGTTCAGTAACTACCGAGATTCCAGCGAACAGCGTTGGCGGGACAGGTGAGCGGATACTGGTCGACGAAGTTGTTCAAAATGCCAGCCAGGCTGAGGTTATTGCCCAGGCCGAGCTTGATCGACGCGTGGCAGGAGCGGTGGTTTTTTCTGGCGTTGCTACCGGCAACGCGCAATTGCAGCCAGGCATACCGATCACTGTCAGTGGTATCGCAGATGCGATTAGTGGCAATTATGTATTAACAGCGGTTACGCACACAATTGATCATAAACAGGGATTTTTGTCGATACTTGAAACCGCTCCGCCTCCGAACAGCAAAAAGAAACATAGCACAGCAACTACCGTGGGTATTGTTACGCGGGTTGACGATCCGGAGGGCCTTGGTCGAATTCGTGTGAAGTTGCCAAATTACAATAATATCGAAACGGATTGGTTACAAATTGTGGCGCCGGGTGCAGGCAAAGATAAAGGTATTATTGCCTTAAACGACATTGGTGATCGGGTTTTACTTGTGTTTAATCACGGTGATCCTGCACAGGCCATTGTGCTCGGAGGTCTTTATGGCTCTGTGTCACCACCCGATACGGGTGTGGTTGATGGCGCAATTCGTCGTTATCTTTTTCAGACACCTGGCGGGCAACGTATAAAACTGGATGATGAAAAAGATACGGTTGCCATTTCTAACGGCAAAGGCACAACGGTTAGCTTGTCGCCTGGCAGAGCAAAAATCACCAATAGCGATGGCAGTTATATCGAACTATCCCGGGAAAAACTCACCATCCATTCCAAAGTTAAGCTGGAGATCGAAGCACCAGGACAGGCAATAGTCATGCGTGGCCAATCGATTGATTTTGCGAGGGCATGATGAAAATAATGACACAAGATGCAATCGTCGTATGTGCGCATGAAACCGGTATTGTTGGGATTATAGCGACACAAAACCTGGTGACCGTCACAGGTCGAGGGGTTTTAGTCGAAGCCGATCCGGAACAGCGCCCAATTGTGGGCTGCCCAATGGTGGGTGTCGGTATTTTTCCGTGCCTTCAAACATTGAAAGTCCAGGCTGGTTATTCCGATTTAATTCGAATTGAAAATCGTCGAGTGTGCCTGGATACCGTGACGGGACTTACCAATGGAACGCCACCGGGCACCGTCATCTATAAAGTACGCAAACCAGGCCAGGATTTAGTTTCGGAGGTGTAATGTGGCTATAAAAAATCGTGCGGTGTATTTTCATCATCCGGATTTCGATTCGATCGACAGCATGGCAGGTTTACAGATTACCAAAAGTGGTGGTCTGCAAATGGTTGATGAAGATGCCTCGGTGCGCCAAGCTATATTATTAATATTATCCACTGCAAAAGGCGAACGAGTAATGCGGCATGATTACGGGTGTGATTTGGATCAATTGGCATTTATGCCAACGGACGAAACGACGCTCGGTCTGGCCATTCATCTTGTACGCCAGGCATTGAGACAATGGGAGCCGAGGATTGATATCCTGCACTTGGATGCGGAGTTTAATAAAAACGAAACCTCCAGGATGGATATTATGCTGAATTACCGCGTTCGTCGTACTTCAGCCACTGGCAACATGCTTTTTCCAATAACTATGTCGTAAACAGAATAATATGACGCTACCAACACCTAAACTTGATGACCGCAGATTCGACGACCTTGTCGCTGAGGGACGCCGTAGAATTACACAACGCTGCCCAGAATGGACCGATTTGACGGTAAACGATCCTGGCATGATGTTGTTAGATGTATTTGCGTATTTAACAGACATCATGATGTTTCGGTTGAATCAAGTGCCGGAAAAAAATTATGTGCGTTATTTACAACTGATTGGTGTGCAAATACAGCCGCCGGCTGCTGCAAGTGTCCGGCTGATATTCAAAGCGAGTCGTCCACAGGATAAACCACTGGAAATTAAGCGTGGCACACGGGTGACAACCGCGCATGCAACAGGTAGTTCCGGTTCACCCGTGTTTGTAACTGCAGAGACGATTACTTTGGCAGAGGGTGCAACACAAGCAGAAGTGATGGCCTATCATTGTGACATGATAGAAACAGAATTTGCCGGTTACGGTACCGGCATGCCGGGCTTGGCTATATCCGCACGCCAACCACCTATTGTTGCGCCGATTGGTGATAGTTTAAACCTTGTTGTTGCCGTTGAGGCTATTCACGAAGAGTTGGAAGTAGGCACCGCAGCGATAAACCATGAAGGAAAAACCTATCGAGTTTGGCGTGAGGTGGAAGATTTCAGTAATGTGGGTGATGATAAATATGTTTATGTTGCCGACCGGACCAATGGCGTCATCAATTTTGCACCCGCATTGCGAATGCAAAAGAAAGGCGGCGCGTTGGCAGAATTACCCGAAGCCTTGGCAGCAATTCCGAAAGATGGCGCAGGCATTCTGCTGTCATATTTTCGTGGTGGTGGGATGGAAGGCAATGTCAGTGCCAAAACATTAACTGTACTGAAAGATCCTTTACCCGGTCTTGATGTCAGCAACGCCGACCCTGCCACGGGTGGACGTGCAGTCGAAAGCCTGGATAATGCCTTATTACGAGGTCCGATAGAGCTTCATTCCTTACGTCGAGTGGTAACCGCCAGAGATTTTGAGTTGGTTGCAACACGCAATTCCGGCGCAATCGAACAAGCGCAAGCCTTTACCAAGGCAACACAATGGTGTTTTGCAACACCTGGCACCGTACAAATATTATTGGTTCCGCAGGTACCAAAAGAAATGCGCGGGACATTTGGTCAGGTTACTGTTGAGACGTTACACAAACATCAGACCGATACGGCACGTATACAGATCCAACAGATTATCGATGAAAGAAAGCCCATGGGAATTACCACAGAGGCGATTTGGACACGACTCAAAACGGTTCAGGTAAAGGCGCGTGTTGTTGTGCATCGCGAGGAAGACGCAGCAGCAGTGAAACAACGTTTATTACAACGACTCTACCAAACCATCAGCCCCTTAGCGACACCACCCAATGTCAAAGCGTGGTCGTTTGGCCGGTCTTTAACAGGTTGGGATGTTTATAAGATCATGAGTTATGAACCTGGCGTCATCTCTGTCGCACAGGTTCGCCTTGTCGTTGAGAATGCACCTGATAAAGCAGTACGCGCACTCGCCGCGGATATGTATCAGCCTGACACGTGGTATGTTGGTGAAGAAAACATGTGCTTTAGAACATTAAATAATGCCAATGGCTGGGAAACTGTCGGGCAGTTTAACGGTGAAGTGATCGATTTAATCAAACCGTATCCGCCGGAGATTGGTGCTCTATCAAAACATGCAGGCCTGGTAGCGATTGCGACGCGGTTAGATGGGGAAAAGTCTGGCTCACGCTTGCATTTTTCACGTGACTGTGGGGAGAGTTGGGAGTTGGGTCCACAAACGAAATTTCATATTCAAGATATGGCCTGGATCGCACGTGACGGTGTTGCCAATCTGTTGCTTGCCACCGAGTTAGGTTTGTTTCAAGTTGAAGCAAAACCAGGTGCGGTGCCGAGACAAATCGTGGTGGATGAGGCGAGTAAAGATCTTGGTTTTGTGGCAGTGGTTGTTGCGACCGGTGCCTGGGGTGGGACCAGTGTTGCTGTGGCGGCACGCGGCGAACGAGGTGTGTTTCTTTCATCCGAAGGTGGCCGACCAAATACATTCAAACCAATTGGTCTTGATGGTGAGGTGATTCCTGTACTTGCCGTGCAACGACGTGATCTGGATCAATATTTATGGGCAGGGGTTGCTGCGCCCGGAGATCAAGCTGGCACGGGTTGTTATCGTTGGCGCCTGACCGGTTCGGTGGAAAATAATGAAGGCTGGCGGCCTTATAACACAGGTTGGAAAGGTGGCAGTTGCCGTTCTTTGGCCTTTCAAAGTTCGCGTATTTTTGCGGCTACATCACGATTAGGTGTTTTACGATTGGATGTGGATGCACAAACTCCAACCTGGTTAATTCCGGACGTGAGTTGTGGATTGCCGTTACATGAAGTCGGCAGATTGGAAATTGTGGACAGTGTTGTGACAGATCCAGCAGGAAAGTTTGTCATCGCGGCAGGAATAAAGGGTATTTATCGCAGCGAGGACAATGGCGTGAATTATATTAAGTGTTCCAATAATGAGTTTACTGATGAAGTGACGCTGCCAAAAACATGGTTGTTTTGTTCTGCCGAACATGAGATAGAGGTGGTCAGCGAAGATGAAGCATAGCGATATTCAAAAACTACTGCCGGAGGTTTATCAGCGCGGCTTGCAGGCGGGTAAGCCACTGGATGCATTATTGGATGTCATGATTGGCATGTTTTCGCCATCAGAAACGGTATTGGAAAAAATTGATACGTATTTTAGCCCTTATACGGCGCCGGATGCATTTGTCCGCTACCTGGCGAAATGGGTTGATCTTGATCGCTATCTTGGCACAACAACAGAGCGATCGTCTTCATCACAATTGGCCCCGGTGGTAATAGAACCTGGGCGCTTACGTGAACTTGTTGCGAAAGCGGCAGAGTTGTCACAATGGCGTGGCACCGCCAAAGGATTACAGGTTTTTTTGGAAACAGCAACAGGCGTCCGTGGTTTTGTAATTGATGAGGCGGTGACAGATAAAGACAGTACCAAGCGGGTTTTTCATATTCTGATTCGCGCCCCACAGGCCGCATCACGATATCAGCAACTCATTACCCGAATTGTCAATGGTGAAAAACCGGCATATGTCACTTACGAACTTGAGTTTAGTCAGATTTAAAAAGGAGAAAATGTATGGCAACAATCGCTACAATCCAATTGCCAGAAGGTGATCAACGCGTTATCAAGATAAAACCAGGCGATTATGTGGAAAAAACATTTACAGTTTCCAACATATACGGATCACAGTTACGCATCGGCTTTCAATGTCAGTTTGACAAACCAGAGCAAAAAAAGTGGGCTAAACCCAAAGATCCGGTCGAACGTGATTTTGGCGACCAGGGATCAGAGCAAGTCAAACTCGAGATACAGGTACCAAAAGATGCCGTTCCGGGCAAATATAATCTAAAATTGTTGGTTTATTCTTTAAAAGATCCAAATCTTGACTTCACCTTGTCTGATCCCATTGTTGTTGAGGTAGCTGCTGCAGACGTTATTGCAGCAAAGTCAAAAAAAATATGGCCGTGGATCGTGGCAGGTGTAACAACACTGCTGATCATTGGCGTAGTGACGTGGCTATTACTGCCATCAAACGTGATAATTCCCAACCTTGTTGGTAAACCAATTGATGAAGTAACCACGCTGTTAGAAGGCAATAATATACCTCTTGGCGAAGTTACCGAAGAAAGAACCGGCAAGGCGCAAGTGGGGGAGGTTTTGTCGCAGTCACCAGCGGCGGGTACCACGGTAAAAAAATCGGATCTAAAACCCATTAAATTGGTTGTTGAAATATTTTCTGTCGGCGTACCCGATGTAAAAGGAATGACGGTTATCCAGGCCCAGCATGAATTCAAATTGAATGGATTAAAATTGGGTGCTGTCAATGAGCAAAAAACAGGATCCGCACCCGGTGGAACTGTTTTAAAAACCGATCCGGAAATTGGTACGCGTGTAGCACCGGATGCTGAAATTAAATTATCAGTGGAAACACAATCGGTAATCATCCCCAGTGTGGCAGGACAGTTGCTGACGCAAGCCAAGCCGGTACTGGAAGGATTAGGTTTAATGGTTCAAGTGGAACTGGTGAAAACCGGGGCGCAAGGCTTACATGTTCTGAGTACACGACCTGTCTCCGCAACTTCTGTGAAACCCGGCTCAACAGTTGTCTTAGTCGTTGAGAAACAAATGTTATCTATTCCGAATTTCAGCGGGCAAAACCTGGATAGTGTCGTCAATCAACTCAATAATATGAATCTGCGGTTGGGTACAGTCAGGAGAGTGTTTGTTATTGGTAGGCCTACCAATACAGTTCTGTCGCACATACCTGCTGCGGGTGCTTCGGTTGATCCTCTTACACCGTTAACTTTTATTGTTACCCAAGGTTCGGCGACGATATTTCCCTACAAGGCAGTTATTTCACCCACTTTTAATATGAAAAGTATAAATACATTGGGGGCAATACGTCGTGAAGTGGCACCACTGGTGGCGCCAGAGAAATAATAAAGAATGAAAAGTTAATTACATGTATGGAAAAAAATGACCATTTTTGTTTACTCTGGCCGCTGTCTTGAAGCAGGTTAAATGTATATGAGGAGAAAGTTATGGCAACAATAACGACGATTCAATTGCCGGAAGGCGATAAACGAAGTATTAAGATAAAACCAGGCGAGCGTGCGGAAAAAACCTTTACGGTTACTAACGTCTACGGCTCCCGCTTGCGCATTGGCTTTCAAACTCAGTTTGACAGTCCACAGCAAAAGAAATGGGCAAAACCTAAAGAGCCTGTTGAACGTGATTTGGGTGATCAGGGATCAGAACAGGTTACGCTTGTCATCGATGTACCGAAGGATGCGGCGCCTGGCAAATACAATCTTAAATTGTTGGTCTATTCACTGAAAGATCCCAACCTCGACTTTACGTTGTCAGATCCTATTGTTATAGAGGTTCCTGCGCCTGATGTTGTCGCAGCACCTGTGCCGAAAACAAAAATATGGCCATGGATACTGGCCGGTGTGGCCGTGCTGCTCATTGTCGGTGGAGTAATAACCTGGGTGATCCTGTCATCGGGATCGAAAGAACCTGATGTGGTGGTCAAGCCGCCCACCCCGGACAAGCCAGCTACCCAGAATCCCCCGGCCGCTCAGCGTGCCTGCCCTCATGGTGCGGACCAATGTCTTCCAGGATTTGTCTGGCGCGAGGCATTTGCCGGCGACCGTGTCTGTGTTACACCGGATATTCGTGCGCAGACAGTGACGGATAACCGGCTGGCCGCATCGAGAAGATCACCCAGTGGAGGGGCATATGGGCCGGATACCTGCCTGATGGGATTTGTCTGGCGCGAGGCTTCGCCGACTGACCATGTTTGTGTCACCGGTCAAACTCGAGCTCAGGCGCGTAATGACAACGTAGCGGCCCAGTCGCGGCGTGACCCCGAGTGCAATCGCCTGTTACAGATACGTCCATTCAAGGCGATGGAAGGAATACGCCGTGAGGCACCGCCGCCGGAACCAAACAAATAGGCTGGATGTGAATAGTTAATACCAGCGCGGTGAATAAGTATAGGGAAGCATGCGAACGGTAACGCTAGAGTCATAGAACAAATAGTATGGAAACGGCATGGATACGAAGAAACTGGTGATAATTGCGTTGGTGATGATGGCGATCCTGTATCTCGCCGGTGCAGGCACGCACTTTGCGTCGAAGGAGTGCGATAACAAAAGTACTGATGCGTGCAAGGACAGCTATATGGCCAAATCCGGCAAGTCTGGAGGAAAAGGCGGGTGGGAAAAATCGTTGGGTAGTTTGATGTCGCCTTTTGCTCCCGGGCTGCCGGTGGTGCAGTTGCTTGATGCTAACAGAGCAAACTGCGACTCAGCACCATATCAATCACAACACCGGGTGATTCAGTTGTCCAGTAGCAAACTGTCGTGCCGGATAGCGATTGCGGCATTCACAGAAGATGACTTCCGCAAAGGCACACTGACACTGATGGAACCGGCTGGTGCCCGGATCAAAGTGCAGTTTACATCCAATGATCCCGAGATAAAGTCAGAGAAGGACGAAAACAAGTTGCCCATACTCACTGATAATGCACCGGTGGATGTCACCGTGATGGCAACGGGGGGGACGCTGGTACTGACGTGCATGAACTGTAATGTTTCTGGCAACACTCTGGTGCGAGTGAAATTCAAATGATGTGTAACCAGATGCACACAGGAAAATGACATGCTGGATTCATTGAGAAAACCGCTTTTTATCATTGCCTTGATATTGCTGGTAATTGCCGTGCTCGTGGAAATGGGTTCAGTACTGCTCGTTGAAACAATAAAAAACGCGCCCCAACCTGGGCTGGGTATTTCGTATCTGGTGTTGATCGATGGGATGCTGCTTTACATTATCTGTTTAATTGGCGTTGCGTTGATTCTGCCAGAACGGGTTTATGGACGCGTCCAAGGTGTGATCACGTTTATTGTTTCGTTATTGATATTACTGGGATCGATCGTGCTGATATTTAAAGCGCTATTGTTATTAATGTTAATGTTGTCACTATTGATGGCTGTGCCGTTTGGAACTATCGCCTATTTTGCACTCTATGCAGACTTTAATACGAAAGGTGCTGCTGTTACGTTGGGACTAATCATGTCTTTAAAGTTATTTTTTGCCGGATTTCTGGTGTTTTCACACCAGCGGTTTTTGCAAAACAAGAGCCTCATATTTTTGATCCTGACATCACTGCTGGCGAGCATCATTGTCAGTTTTTTACACGGATTTGTCCCGGGATTTCTCGTCAGCATAACAGACGCCATCGGTGCGCTTATTATTGCGATTCTAGCAGCGATATGGGCAGTATTTTTATTAATTGGTTCTATTCCGGCAATTATAAAGGCATTGAGGGTTGATAGAGCGCTAAGTTAATTATTTGTAACCCATATGTAACAATTTTATTGATATAAATAGATTTATTAACAAGATTTTTAAGGAAAGGCCATGTCAGAATTAGTAAAAGGATTTTTTACTGTCGTCGTCAGTACGGTACTGATGACAGGCATGTTTGTACTATTAAATATTATTTCTGGCGACATCATTCCGTTTGGTTGGGCTGCGTTAATCGGTGCATTATTTGGTTTTGGTTTTGGTTATGGTTTAGAAGCCGGAATCGTCGGGATTTATCCATTATCAGAGTTTAAGGGTTGGCTGGAACTGATTATTGATGCGACCTGGAGCCTGCCTAACACTGTGTTTGGTTTCATTTTCGCCAACTGCATTTATCCATTTTTCGGCAATATTTCAAAAACTCGTAGTAAGGATAACGGTTGGATTGTCTATATGCCGACCTCGACCAGTAGCGGATTTGGTAATTCCGTATTACAGACATTGGGAACAATCAACATAGGTGGCGCAGGACAACACGAACGTATGCATCTGTTACAGGCTAGGATATTAGGTCCCCTCTATTTGACGCTTTATATGATTAACTACATAGTCACTTTCCTGATTCAGATTTTATGGACATTTACTGTCGGCGGACTGTTGTGGCTGCTTAAGGTACGTAATAAACCCTATTTTAGTCCATCAGGACATTCCGCCGTACAAGGATTTTTCGGCTGGATTTATTATGCCACGGTATTTTAATTATGGGCATATGCATCGGGCAATCCCTGATCGCCAAGTGAGATGTATTTTGTATTGGCTGTTATTTATAAATGGATGTTAACTAAAAAAAGGAGAAACTTGTATGGCAAGAAGCGTAGTACCAACCGAACCATTTCGTGAAAAATTATTGAAATTCTGTCCAACAGAAACGGTAGGCGCCTGTCTGGCAGCGTTAGGCATGCTTTCTGCGATGGACCCTGGCACATTACATACCACTTTGCTGTGGGTTGTTTTTGCGGCTGGTCTTATTGCGACACCATTCTGGCTTATTTATAAAATGGATATGCGCAAGCCTTTGCAAGTGATCGTCGCGACGCTTGCATTCATAATTTGGATGATGACGATTGACGGCGGACCATTTTCGACGATACCAGGTTATCAATTAGTGATTGGTTCAGTGGCGCTGATTCTTTTTTCAGGATTTATCGCGCCACTACTTGGGAATATTGAGTAACAATGTTTTCAGTCAGCGATGTTATGCATAACATAGACAATTTTAAAATTAAAAAATAAGGAGATACGACATGGCTAGTTCAGGGAATATAAATAGATCGATTGATCGTGATGATGTTTATAGCAAGCTCCTGCTTAAGATGCTGCCAACGGAAATGGTAGGTGTCTGTTTGGCGGTGATTGGTACAATATTTTCGTTCACCGTACCAGGCGGGCTGCAAACAGGGCTATTGTGGACTGTGTTTGCGGTAGGACTAATCGCAACCCCCTTTTGGCTTATTTATGGCATGGAAGTCAAAAAACCATTGCAGGTCATTATCACCACGATCGGCTTTATTATCTGGATGATGACGATGAAAGGCCCGTTTACCACATTACCCGGTTACCAACTGATTATTGGCAGTGTTGCCTTGATGCTTTTCTCAGGATTGATAGCGCCTTTAATTGGTATGATTGTGCGCAGTCAGGAACGGGCTTAATTAATTTAACAAGGAGGAATAGTTATGCTGGCTCTACGTATTATTGGAGGATTTTTTCTTGGGCTGTTGTTGGCGGGTGGAACCTATTTTTTTGTTACAAAATTAATGGGTGGTGACACGTCTGCATCTTTAATTGTCGCCCTCATTGCCGGACTGATTGGTGGTGTCTATTCGGCTATCGCCTTTGCGAAAAATATTTATACCGTGGGATTTTTCAGTATTA
>JAYSTO010000137.1:0-2685 GCA_043719675.1 Gammaproteobacteria bacterium
TTTTACCAAGGTTCGGCAAAGAGTTATTTCGCACTGCCTCCGATGCTCACCGAAGATAGCTTGTTATTCGCTGACCGGGAAGAACCGGTACTGTGGGCCTTTGATAAAAAAACCGGTTTACCATCGGAAAAAATATGCGCGCTAAGCGACGGTAAGGGTGGCAGTGTTTCCCTATACTATCTAAAAGATACTTATTTGCTTTCTGAACATGCTTTTTTAGCCGTTTCTAAGCATGGTATTTTCCACATTGAAAAAACACCCTGTCCAGGATTATCTCCGCAGCTGTTTGACAAAATTCGCGCACTGGAAAATTCCTTGTATGCCAAAGTAATGGACACCGTGCAAGCTTACGCCAGCGCCAACATCGATTGCGATATAGGCGCATTATTGCTGGAGTTTTCAAACAAAAAACTGGAACTTTGCCTTATTGCTCCGCGGGATTTAGCCGGTATCCAGGGTTATTCCAATACCACATTGGCGAAGGAAAGCGTTGATCCGGTCGAACTGGGTTTGGATTTGGTGCTACCGGATACTTGGCCACACGACCGTCTCGTGGAAAAAGATCTTACAAGCGCCAAACGTGCCCTATTGGAATCAATGATGGGACGCATTGCCGCTACTGCCGACATGGGACGCTACTATAAGCAAAACCTGTATCTCCTGATCAAAATGTATCATGAAGGCATCGATCGGGATTCCGTATTTATTTATAAAATTTTGCGTAAATAAACGAATTACTTTACGGCGAGCAAGTTCACGAGAGTGTTCGAGGCTGAGCTACTGACTGTTTTTAGGTGCTGTACTTATCAAAAGTGTTACCGCCAACCAACGTTGCCCCGGCAAGCTCGCCGTTTGACAGAAACCCCGCCAGCTTAACGCAAGTGGTCGCATAGCCTGATAGTTTGCCGGACGGCCGGAAAGCGGGGAGTTTGCAGAGGGAGATTATTCTTCCATGAGCAAATTATTGTCACTTAATCATCGAAAATTCTACGCCAACTGGATGACCTGCTGCGCGAAGAGTTGTTGGATGAGCCACCGGAGTTGGCAGTATTTTGTTTAATGCTGCAGGGCAGCGCCGCAACAGGTATGATTTCAATTTTAGACTCTTCCAGGCGATTGCGCAGATTCGGAAAAGTGGCATCCACCATCTTTTGGGCATTGGCAAAATTGGAGGTGGCAGTGACCTTGGCGTTTTTACCTGTACCTTCGAATTTCAGATCGCCCAGATAGATTACTTTGCCCGGCTTAACGTCAAAACTAACCGTTAAACCACCGTCACAGGGACCAAGATCAGTACTGGTCCAGCTGTCGCGAAAGATATCGGTGATGGCATAAGTACTTTTATGTTTAGTGGACAAATGCAGCGTGATATAAAAGGCGATTTGATGATAGGACGCGCTCGAAATACGTTGCGGGCCATAGCGAAACTGACCGCCGCCATGATCCCCGGTGACGGCCCTGATTCTCAGGTTATTATCCAGGCCAATGACAACAATCCCATGTTCGTCATTGGCGCCCAGCTGGATATTTGTATCGAATTTTTTTGTGCTGGTAACCGCGCAAGAACCCAGCATTAACAACACAACGTACGACCACCATTTCCCGTGCATGAATCACCTCTCGTTTGAAAGCAAGGACAAGCTTACTGTGTGGACTCTCAACCTGTATAAATAACTGTTCCGAATTCCTGTCCACCTTGTTTAATAATACTGCATGCGGTCGGTGTGTCGTCCCCCCTTTTGAAAAAGGAGGGCTAGGGAGGATTTGAACCGCACCGAATATAAAAATCCCCCTCGGCAACTGCTCAGTCTTCGTTCCTGACGCGACCCTACCGATTCCATCCATGGAATCGTCCTGCGTTGCTCTCGACAATTGCTCCTGCATTGTTCTACTTTCGCCCGTCCATGGGCTCGTACCTCCTGCCTCCATGCAGTCGTTATTCCCCCTTTTTCAAAGGGGGAGATGATTCGTTGATGCCGCTATCCTGCGAATTGTTTTGAGGCCTGATGGTATTTCCGCTGCATCAAAACTTACCGATATCGCAACCCGCCGCTTCGGTTAGCGGACACCATTTAGGAACAGTTAGTTAGCAGATTGTTGTTGCAACCAATGGAACAGTATTTATTTACTGGCAGCAATCTATTTTTTGGCTTCCACCTCGCCATAACCTTTTATCTGTCCCTCCGTTACGCCGGGTTGTGTGAGTAAATCGCTGTCACGCACAAAGGCTTGATGACGTTCATTGCAATTTAACAGTAACCATTGTTCCGGTTTCCAATTTTGTGGGGATGATATTTTTTTGAAGCGTAAGGTATCGTCCAGTTCGTCGCATTGAAAAACGATCCCTTGGGCATGCCCCTTAACACTGGCTTGACACGACCCTTCGGCAAGATATATTACATTAAATATTTTTGTGTCTTTTGGTAGTTTAACTTCGTCTAGTTGTTGAGGGCTTAACGACAGATATTCATCCACGGCTACCACCGTATAAAAAGTATTAATAGAGCTGTGGGTTTTACTCCAGGGGTGGTAGAGGCCATTGGCTATCGTGCAATCGATCTTATCATTTAGCGCCCTTAAGGATTTAAAACCCTGGATCTTCGTCGTTCCGGTTTTATCCGCGCCTACATGGATGACGGGTTGCGGATATTCCCCGCTCCAGAAGGCATAGGCCAGACGCGTCTG
>JAYSTO010000138.1:0-5812 GCA_043719675.1 Gammaproteobacteria bacterium
GTGAAATCGGCCTGCGTTATCACATCACGCCACAACAACGCCTTGAGTTAAACGCTTTTCATAATAAAATTGATAATCTTTTTCGCTACAATAACACCAGATTAGAAAATATCAACAAAACAGAAATAAAAGGCATTGAAGCCTTGTATGGTTTCACTGCGCAACAGTGGGTATTTCGTGCCAATGCGGTGGTGCAAAATCCCCATGACATATCCAACAACAGACAACTCGTACGTCGCGCCAAACACATATACAACGTCTATGGTGGTTATAAAACCGATTCCTCTGATACCGGCCTGAACATCACATACAGCAGTAACCGGCCGGATTTTGATCCTGTCACCTTCAATAACATCTATGATGATGCGTACACTCTGTTAAATCTGACCAGTCGTTATCAATTCACCCGGAAATTAGCCCTGGCCGGGCGTATCGAAAACCTCACGGATGAAAACTATGAGCTGGCCGCAGGTTATAACACCCCTGGTCGTAGTTTATTTTTAGAATTGCAATACCACATGGATCAATAACACAGCATGTCACGTTTATTGACCGTCTGTCTGGTAACATCTTTCACTGCCCATGCAGTTATCCTGCTGCCCTGGGCAGTAACACCTCATACCTTGGCGCTGACCAGCACCGAGACAGCACCCATATTATTGAACGTGACACTCAATGATAACAATAACCAAGATCATGCAACTGGCAAACAACCCGGCCAACCATCTCAACCACCGCGTCGACGATTCATTACTCAGCAGCATCTCTCTCAATTACATACTGACGTTACACCTCATGAAAGCACCCGATTACAACAGGCGACACCCACTGTCATGGCTAATGCGTCACTGCAGGACAACATCATTCGCAGCAAAGTACTGTCGCATGTACAGACAGATTTTTCCGAACATTTCTACTATCCTATGCTGGCACGGCGCAAAGGCTGGCAAGGGAACGTGTTAATTGGCTTCTGGGTTGAGGCTAATGGCGCCATCAGCAACGCGCGGATCACCCAGGGTTCTGGTTATCCGCTCTTGGATGAATCCGCCTTAACCGCGCTGCAAAAATTACAACGCGTACCCCATGCCACTGAATGGTTAAACGGGACACGCATTGAACTGAGTCTACCGGTGTTATTTCGTTTGCAAGGAAGTTAATCATGGGCCATCGCCTCTCAAAAATTTACACCCGCACCGGCGATGACGGCACCACCGGCCTGGGTGACGGCATGCGGGTACGCAAAAATGATCCGCGGGTCGAGGCCTACGGGACGGTCGATGAATTGAACAGCCATGTCGGGGTGGTCCTGGCGCAATCCTTGCCTGACGCCGTGCGGCATTGTCTGGTGGCGATACAACATGATCTCTTTGACCTCGGCGGCGAGTTATGCCTGCCGGATCATCATCCGATAAACCAGCGTTATAGTTTGCGGCTTGAACAACAGATTGATCGATTCAATGCCGACCTGCCGGCGTTGAAGGAATTTATTTTACCCGCCGGTAGTTTCGGCGCGGCGCATTGTCATGTGGCCCGTACCGTGTGCCGCCGTGCAGAACGTTGTCTTGTTACCCTGCAAGAACAGCATCCCGTCAGCGGTGACGTGCTTACCTATTTGAATCGTTTGTCGGATTTACTGTTCGTGTTGGCGCGGGTCTGCGCACGCCATGACAACGGCCAGGAAGTCTTGTGGCAGCCGGGGCTCAACAAAGAATAATTTTCTCATTTGCTCATTATCATCTGCAAGAACGAAAAAAACAGGATAAAAGCAATCATCACCAGGATGTGATGGAAAATATCCACCACTTTGTTGAACAGCCGTATACGGCGTTCATGCCGGGTGAGTTGTGTTATAAAATGATTTGATATATTCATGGCACTCCTCTTATTGCACAATTTGCACAATTCGTACAATCCATTCCTGCTATATTTGGCCCAGCGTGCCATCCCTGGCTTACCCCCGTCCCTAAACGCGCCGGTATTCACTGGTTGGATGTATTACACCATTGGTTTGTGGCGTCATAGCGCGATGAATCATGCCCAGCAGCGATCCATTCTGATGAATTATGGCAAGTGGCAAGAAACCATTGCATGACACAAAAGTTGTGTTAGCTTAGGGGGAAACAACACATGGACTTAAGTTTATGCATAAAACAATCGCCATCGTCGAAGATGAACCGGCCATTCGCCAGAACTACGCGGATGCCTTAAAAAAACAGGGCTACCAGGTTGACCAATACAGCAGCCGCAAGGAGGCCAGCGAATCTTTCAATAAGCGCCTGCCCGATCTGGCGCTGTTGGACATCGGCTTAAAAGATGACGTTGACGGTGGTTATGAACTATGCCGCAGCCTGCGTGCCCGGTCTCCGACCTTACCCATTATTTTTTTAACTGCCCGTGACAGTGATCTGGATGCTATCTCCGGTCTGCGCCTGGGTGCGGATGACTACCTGACCAAGGACATCAGCCTGCCAAATTTATGTGCACGCATCAGCGCCTTCTTCCGTCGTATCGAGGCGTTGCAGCAACCCAGCCAGGCCGATGAAATTATTCAACGCGGTCATTTGACCTTGGACATGAATCGATTTGTGATCAAATGGAAAGAGCAAGCCGTGGATCTCACCTTAACGGAATTTTGGGTGATTCACTCGCTGGCCTTGCGCCCCGGCCATGTCAAAAACCGCGATCAGCTGATGGGCGACGCCAAGATTGTAGTTGATGATGCAACGATCACTTCACACGTTAAACGCATTCGCAATAAATTCATCAAACTGGACAGCAGCTTTGATCGCATCGACACGGTGTACGGCATGGGTTATCGCTGGTTAGATACCTGACTTACTATGTTCAAACCACTGCCGACGGGTCTGCGCCTCAGTATACGCACTAAGCTGCTACTCGTCTCGACCACTTTACTGATCATTCCGTGGGTGGGCACGCAATACATTCAAGAGATGGAAGATTATCTGCGCCAGCAACAAGAAGAGGCCTTGTTGACACGCACCCAAACCGTTGCCTCGGTGTTACAGGGCAATACAGAACGGTTTGCCATTCAGACCACCGCCCCTCTGCCAATCCGCAGTGTGCAACACCTGTATGTGCGGCCGCTCAACACGGCTGTGCAATTGGATGGTTATCTGGATGAATGGCAGCAATACGCGGATCGTACCCAACACTTTGACCAAGCGCACACTCTCATCGGCAATGAGACGACATCGCAAAGTTTTGCCCTGCAAGCGGGTGGTGACCAGAAGTATCTTTATATCGCGATCAAAGTAACAGACCGGCACATTGTTTATCATCGGCCTGGCAGCCACAATCGCGAAGATGGCGACCATTTAATTATTGCACTGGAGAATAACGACGGTGAGTTTGTAAAATATATTATCTCCACCATCGCGCCGGGTTGGGTAAACGCCTATCGCCGCCTGGAGACGTTGCCTGACGAAGACGCATCCTATGAAACCGAAGTGCGGATTAAAGGCAGTTGGCAACATGCCAACGATGGTTACACCATCGAATTGCGTATTCCCATTGCACTCATTGGCCAGAAAATCGGTTTTGCGATTGCCGACGTCAATGACAGTCAGAACCGCCGGATTGAATCGATCATCAGCACCTCTGGTATCGCCAATGCGGCGTCGCTCTCCAGCATTATTTTTCCATCAGCAGAAGTGGAACAACTGTTGGAACGTTTGCAACGGCCACTCACCCGCACCTGGGTCATCGACAAACATTATCGGGTCATTGCCCAAACAGGGGCGCTCACTGCGCCCACCGCAGACACCCAGCGAATCAACAGCTATGCCACCGAGAAAAAAGACCGTTCGTTATTGAGTAAAATAATGTCATGGTTTTATTCGATACTGCTCAAACAACCCGCCAATGAATTTCATGATGAATTACTCAATGCCTCGCGCCTTGACAGTCAGGAATTTCGCCGTGCATTGGATGGCGTCCCCAACACCCGTTGGCGGCAAACAACCGACAAAGAAGTCAACATTTTAACCGCCGCCCATCCGGTCTTTGCCAACGGTCAGGTCATCGGCGCCGTTGCCATTGAACAAACCAGCAATAGTATTCTGCTCCTGCAAAACCGCGCACTGGAAATCTTATTCAACCTCAGTGCGCTGGCCTTTGTGATCGCCACGCTGGTACTGCTCACCTTTGCAACGCGCTTGTCGTTGCGTGTCCGTCGCCTGCGCGATGCGGCCAATCAAGCCATCACCCGTGATGGCCGTGTTATCGGCAATGTTGCAACCACCCATGCCGGTGATGAAATCGGCGACTTGTCGCGCAGCATTGCTGACATGCTGGAACGGCTTGCTCAATACAACCGTTATCTGGAAACCATGGCCAGTAAATTATCCCATGAACTGCGCACACCTATTACCGTGGTGCGCTCTTCGCTGGATAATCTGGATACAGCGGAGGTGGACACGCAATCCAGAATATATCTGGATCGGGCTCGTGACGGTATTAACCGCCTCAATAACATCCTGACCCGCATGAGTGAAGCGACACGCCTTGAGCAGACCTTACAAAGCGAACAGCTTAGTGACTTTGATCTCTGTCATGTCATCCGCAGCTGTATCGAAGGCTATCGGCTCGCCCATGCGAATGTCGTGTTTGCGCTGAACATACCGCAACCCATCGAGCAACGTAATTACCATATGCATGGCGCACCTGATCTTATCGCACAAATGCTGGATAAATTAATCAGCAATGCCATTGACTTCCATACTGCTGATACACCTATTCACATCCAACTGGCATACGCCGATGCCGCGATCCAATTACAAATCCAAAACCAGGGGCAATTATTGCCACAGGTTATGCAATCCAATTTATTTGAGTCGATGGTTTCGGTTCGTCAACAATCCGATCAGCAGCCACACCTGGGGCTTGGTTTATATATTGTGCGACTCATTGTCGAATTCCACCATGGCACGGTTCGCGCCGATAACCTGCCGGATCATTCCGGCGTTGTATTCAACCTGACCTTCCCCGCTAACGTCGCCGTATAATTCATCAGAATCGCTCGCTGTTTTTTCACTATCGATCCACCCCGCAGTCAGTTTTATTTTGTTTAATAAAGCCCGTGAACAACACTTATCGCCCTTTACGGGCTTAACTGACAAACAAGGAGCAACACCATGAAATCACCTGCAATGAAATTAATACCAAAGTTAATCGCGCTGGCCTTATCCAGCTCGCTGATGTTGGCCTGCGCCAGCCAGGACGGGACGGAACAGAAAGAAAAAAAATCCAATACCACCACAGCGAGTAACGAGTTGGTAAGCCCTGAAGCAACCGGTAGCCAAACCGTGGTCGCCACCGAGGAAACCCTCATGCCGGTAGGATCAACCAATACCACCACGCAAATTAATAACGAGACCGCGGTTGTCAACAGCACTACCGGTCAGGTTGTCATAACGGAGCCGGAACAGCGCATTTTCTATTTTGGTTTTGATAAAACAAACATCAGCCAAGACGATATTGATGCACTCATGGAACATGCGGATTTCCTGAAAGGCAACACAACGGTGGTCGTTGCCATTGATGGTCATACCGACTATCGCGGCCCGCGCAGTTACAATGAACACCTCAGTAAAAAACGGGCGGAATCCGTCGCCAGAGTACTGATCGACGCCGGCGTGCCCGAATCACAACTGTTGATCAATGCCCTGGCTGACGCCAAACCAATGGAATGCAAAAACGACACCCTGCATAACCGTCGTGTCGAATTACATTATAAGGATGGCAATCTGGCCAGTAGCAAGTAACCATTTCGGCCAGACACACACAACCCTCG
>JAYSTO010000139.1:0-2678 GCA_043719675.1 Gammaproteobacteria bacterium
AATACCACGACGTCAATGCTGTCACTCTTACAGGGTAATAAATGTGGTTGGCTGACGAGCTGGGGGCGGCAAAGCGGTGGTGCCTGAAGCTGGGGGAAATCGATGACCAGGCGGTGTGATACCCGACTGCTTGTTAACCAATCCACCTCCGTTAAACGACCCACTTGCAACAGATGATAGCCAAACAGGTCGGCCAAGGCGGCCACCAACAACTCATTTTCTCGTTCGGCCAGTTTTTTACCTAAGGCCGTCCCGTACCAACGCTGAAGTTCCGGCCAAGCCTGGCCGATATCAGGACAATGATTAAAACGATGTTTGCGTGGCAGCCAGGACATGGGCTGGGAGTATGCCGGATGTGGCAAAGTTAGCAAGTTCCATGCGTGCCCCTTGACCGCTTTGCCCTGACCTCCTACCATTGCCATACACCAACCAGAAGAAGTGAAAAATGAAACGTAACCTACTGATTCTATGTGTGTTGTTAGCCAGCTCGGCATGCAGCACGATTAACCCCAATACCCCAGCAACACCGCCGCAAGCAGATACAGCCACCGTTGCTGTCACCAGCACCACAGCTGCCCAATCTGAAACTGCTGCAATAACGGAATTCATAACCGACAACATTAACCGCAACGCCACAAATACTGCACCCGTTGAAGACGCGGTGCTCGTTGATGAAGAAACGCCGGCGGAAGATCCCGGTAACATTTGGGATCGCATCCGTGCCGGTCTGGCAATGCCGGATATCGACAATGCGCGTATTGATCAGCAGTTGCAATGGTTTGTGCGCAACGAAGATTATCTGGATCGTGTTGCCGAACGCGCCGCGCCCTACATGCATTTCATAGTTGAAATACTCGAACACGAAAAAGTACCGCTGGAAATCGCACTGTTACCCATCGTCGAAAGTGCCTTTCAACCGTTTGCCTATTCACATGGCCGCGCCTCGGGCATTTGGCAGTTTATTCCCTCCACCGGCAAAATGTATGGGCTTGAACAAAATTGGTGGTATGACGGGCGCCGCGATATTTATGCCTCGACCTATGCTGCTGTTAAATTATTATCGGCGCTTCGCGACGAGTTCGGCGGTGATTGGCTGCTGGCCTTGGCGGCGTATAACTCCGGCAGTAATAATGTGCGGCGTGCCATTCGTTTGAATAAACGCAAAGGCAAACCAATTGATTTTTTCTCTTTAAAATTACCGAACGAAACGCGCGCCTATGTTCCAAAACTGTTGGCGTTGCAAAAAATTGTCGCCAATCCGGAAAAATATAAGATCGATTTTGATCATATTGCAGATGAGGCATTTTTTGAACGTGTCGATATCGACTCGCAGATTGATCTGGCCCTGGTTGCAAAGCTGGCGGAAATGGATCTTGATGCGATTTATCTGCTGAATCCCGGTTTTAATCGTTGGGCTACTTCGCCGAATGGTCCCCATCATTTGTTATTGCCGATTGAAAATGCTGACACCTTTAAAGTTAACCTCGCCAACTACCCGGCGGAAAAACGCATCCAATGGGTCCGCCACCAGGTCACCTCCGGCGAGAGCATCAAACTCATCGCCAACCAGTATCAAACGACACCTGACATTATTAAGGCGGTAAACAAATTACCGAGCAACAAACTGCGTCACAAACAGAGTTTGATGATCCCGGTTTCCAGCCAGGCGTTGGCGACTTATAAATTCAGCGCCACGCAACGCCTGCATGACATACAAAATACCCCGCAAAATGATGGCGTGAAAATAACACATACGGTACGTAGCGGTGATACCTGGTGGAACATCGCCCGCCGTCACCGTGTTGGCGTAAAACAACTGGCAAAATGGAACGGCCAGGCACCACGTGACAAACTGTTACCCGGTCAGGAACTGGTGATCTGGTCCCGCAATAATCACACGCAAGTCAAGGCTGCCGTAACACCCGCGACCTTCAGTCAACTCGACGAAATAGTGATACCCGCTGAACGTCAGGTGATGCAGCGGATCGGCTACCGGGTGCGGCGCGGCGATACACTCCACCGCATTTCGCAAAAATTCAATGTCAGTGTTGATCAGGTAAAACGTTGGAATAAATTATCCAGCAAAAGTCGTTTACGCAGCGGCCAACGCCTGACGCTGTATGTGGATGTGACACAAACCTCTAACATATAACTCCAATTAGCTCAGATCCAGGTAAGAGATAATACACGCCATTGCTGGCTTCCAGACGTTAACCATTTTGGAATCCGTGCTCAAGAGCCGGGGCAAGATGTTCCGTCTACGTGTAGTATCATTTTTATGCCTTTAACAAACCCAAATACCACACATCGTTTCTCTTCCCAGGGAATATCGAGCTATCAGTATTTACGTGTGCGCCTACATCTACCAGCACCATCCAGCAACCCAGAACTGTCACGCTACCGAACTCAAACCTGACTGTTTTTGCAACACCTTGCTCTAAAACTGATTAAGAAGTAGATAGCATGTCTTTATCCTATGGATGAATAGTCATAAGTATGTTATGTATTCAATCCGTGAACCACCTCGGAATAAGGACAGAAAGAACTTATGCAGAAGCGCTTTAGCCCCCAAGACTTCACCCTGTATGCCATTCTGGCTGTGATCATCACCATTCTCTTATTATCGATGTATATGATTGATCGGCAGTGGTTAAAAATGGCTGAAATCGAACACCAAG
>JAYSTO010000140.1:0-2673 GCA_043719675.1 Gammaproteobacteria bacterium
AATTGCGCCGCCTTGTTGGTGACACAACCCAATTTGTAACCCGCCTGTTTTAAATAACGCAGGCCTTCTAACACACCAGGATACAACACGCTGCGGACACTGGTATTTACCTTATATAATTCGATAAAGATCGGATAGGCCTTATCAAACAACGCCGCATCGGGTTCGCCATCGAGTTGGCCAATCAAGGCGCGACGCACCAAACGCTCCACCCCATTACCCACCCATTGCCGCACCTTGCTTTCGCCATGCGGGGTTAAACCCAAACGCGTCATCATTGCATCCACGCAAAACGCCAGGTCAGGGACGCTATCGACGAGCGTGCCATCGACATCAATTAACACCATTTGCGGTTTGGTCAGGGTCATAAGATCATTTTTTAACTTTGGCTAATTCATCCCGCATCGCCTTGACCACGGAATTATAGCGATTCGCATCCGAGGGCTTGCCTGCATTAAAGATCGCAGAACCGGCGACAAAGGTGTCGGCACCCGCCTCCGCGATTTCACGTATGTTATCCACCTTCACGCCGCCGTCGATCTCCAAACGGATCGGTCGGCCGCTGGCATCAATGATCTTGCGTGCCTCGCGTAATTTATCCAGTGCGGTGCGAATAAAACTCTGACCACCAAAGCCGGGATTCACCGACATCAACAACACCATGTCGACCTTGTCGATCACATATTTCAAATAATCCAGCGGTGTCGCCGGATTGAAGACCAAACCGGCCTTGCAGCCCTCACCCTTGATCAATTGCAGGGTGCGATCCACATGCTCGCTGGCCTCGGGATGGAAAGTGATGTAGCTGGCACCGGCCTTGGCAAAATCCGGGACAATGCGATCCACCGGCTTGACCATCAGATGTACATCGATCTCGGCCTTGACCCCGTGTTTGCGCAGGGCCTCGCAGATCAGGGGGCCAATCGTCAGATTGGGCACATAATGGTTATCCATCACATCAAAGTGCACAATATCCGCGCCGGACTTCAGCACATTGTCCACTTCCTCACCCAAGCGGGCAAAATCTGCCGATAAAATCGACGGTGCAATCATGAAATTCGCCATACCCAACCCTTTTAGTAAATTCACTGATGAAATTGTGCAGAATCGCCCTGCCCACCATAAACCGGGCGCCCATAAAATTGAACGGCAAACTCTACCTGATCAGCCCTGAAAATGCAGCTTTTTATCATCGCCCGTCGCGCTTATACTCATACCCGCCACTACCGAAATGCACAAGAGAGGTCATCATGCGCTTTGCCAGATCACTGATCCATCTAGGCTTTTTCACCTGTTTGGTTGGTATTGCCGCCGCCTCTGACCTGGAAAAGGAAAAGCGCTGGGAGGCGCAGATCGTTGATAATCTGCTGGTAGGTGAAGCCGTCAAACTCAAGACCGCCACGGGCGAATTCCTTGGTATCTATGCCCCCAGTGTCAGTAAAAAAATCCACGGCGGCGCCATCGTTGTGCACGGCATCGGCGTTCATCCTGCCTGGCCCGAGGTTATCGAACCACTACGTACCCACTTACCGGAACACGGCTGGCACACCTTATCCATACAAATGCCGATTCTCGGCAATGATGCCAAGTCGGAAGATTATGCACCGCTATTTAATGAAGTCGCACCGCGGATCAATGCTGCCGTGGCCTTGCTCAAACAAAAAGGCGTGAAAAATATCGTTATTATTGCGCATAGTCTGGGCGCTACCATGTCTTCCGCGTATCTAGCCGACAAACCCGACCCGGCGATCCGCGCCTTTGTGGGTATCGGCATGGGTAAAGTCGCCGGTGATCCGCGCATGGACAATGCCATCGCACTGAGCAAGATCACGATCCCGGTATTGGATCTGTATGGCAGTCTGGATTTGCAGGCAGTACTCGATAACGCCAAGGCGCGCGCCACGGCGGCCAGCAAGGCAGGCAATAAACAATACACTCAGTTCAAACTCAGCGGTGCGGATCATTTCTTTAATCAAATGGACGATGAACTGACAAAACGGGTACGCGGCTGGTTGGAAAAAAATGCCAGTGGTAAATAATTAATAATGAAGGAGAACGACGTTGTCGATTAAATTTATCTACGCCTTATTACATGTATTGTCCGCCGTGATCTGGGTCGGCGGAATGTTTTTTGCGTATACATGTTTACGCCCGGCCGCCGCGCTCTTGCTCGAACCACCGCAACGCTTAACCCTGTGGGCCAATACCTTCGCACGGTTTTTTCCTTTTGTGTGGATCGCCGTCATCACTCTGCCGCTCACCGGTTATCTGCTGATGTTTGCGATGTGGGGAGGATTCAGCGGCGCACCACTGTATGTACATCTTATGAGTGCACTGGGCACGGCGATGGCATTGTTTTTTTTACACGTCTACTTCGCGCCCTATCAACGTCTGCGCCGCGCCGTCGCCAGCCAGACCTGGCAAGAAGGCGGCAAACAACTGCAACAGATTCGGAAATTGATCGCGTTGAATTTAATCCTGGGGTTGTTGGTGGTGATGATCGCCAGTGGCGGGCGATATTTCTAATAAAACTTGCGCCTTGTCATTGCGGGCCACTCGCCACTTGCCCTTTGTCATTTCGAGCCCCGAACGAGAGTGAGTGGGGGAGAAATCTTGGCAGTTTACAGCTGAACGAGCGCACCATTCAACACCGCAGATTTCTCGGACCTCTCT
>JAYSTO010000015.1:0-3530 GCA_043719675.1 Gammaproteobacteria bacterium
GTCATTCGATCCAATTCCAGCACCGTCTGCGCCATTTGCGGCAAGGCGTTGGTGCGAAACGTGGCCAGGTCATCCATGGCCGCATGCAAATCGGCAAACGCCGTCTTTAATGAATCCAGGCTGATTTGCGCGTTGGCCGCCTGTTTGTGGATTTGCGTGCCTTGCGTCTTTAACCGTGCGGCCGTACCGGCAATCAAATCCGAGGTGGTCTTGTTGACGGATTCAACCTGATCAATCACTGTTTTCTGATTAGCCAGCGCAATGGCCACCGTCGCGCCGACATTGAGCGCGCTGACCGTGACATTCAACGCACGATTCACACCGCGCACCAATTCCTTGTTATTCCGTATGATCAATTCACTGGCAAGCACGCCTTGCTGATTCACCGCAAGTTGCTGCTGCAAATCAATGACGCGCTGCCGCAAGGGGAACAACAGCTCCTCGGCAACAAACTTCTGCATTTCACTGCCGGGCGCCAGCTCACTCAGACGTGCCTCCAGTTTTTGATCGATACGTTGTGCCAGCCGAATGGCCTTCGCCAGTTTCACGGTTAACTCATGCATCATCTTTTGATCTTCGCTGAGTGTCACGTTGTCGCGCTGTAGCTGATCGCGACCTTGTTCAAGCGAACGGACAATGGCGGCGATCACGGTTTGCGCACTTTCAAACTTGCTAAAATAACGTTTGAGCGGCGTGCCGATCCCGGGGATTTGTCCGACTAAACGTGTGAACCAACCGGACTCAAAATCGATCTTGCCCGGATCCAGGGATTCAACCTGGATTTTCAAATCCAGGAGTGACTTGGCCACGGCGCCACCCTCGGCGCCACTGTCGGCAATCTTGCGCACCGGCTGTTTCAGCATTTCGCTTTTGCGTGCGGCCTGTTTTTGCAGTTCCAAGCCCATGGTTTCGGTCGCGTTTTTATATTCATCCCGCGCCTTATAGTCCTTGGGGTCGATCACCATCAGGGCCTCGACAAACTTATCCGCCTTTGCTTCCAACTCCGGATCGGTTGTGGTGGTGGTTGGCTCACCCAGATCGATTGCTTTTTTTATCTCCGCCACGGTAGCGACTTGTAAGCCGCTAGCGGTTTGACCGGATACCTGTTGTGTTGTCATCTTTCCCTCCTGGCTACGTAATCTCAGTTAACGCGTTTATAAACCTACTATACAGAACTCGCCGCCCGCTTAATACCGCTGGGCCCGGCTGGCCAATGCCTCCAACTCCTTGGTTGCCGCCTCCAGATCGATATTGGCGCGACCCTTGGATATTTTTAATTCCGCAATCGCCGTGCCCGCACGGTCAAACTCGGTCATCGCCTTCTCGTTAAAGGTCAGCAATTCATTCACGCGTTCCAATTGTTCACGACGCAGCGTTCTTCGCTGTTGTAAGGCCTCTCCCTCTTCACGATCCGCGGGCACCGGTTGTTTGAGTCTGTTTAATGCGGTCAGCCGTGTATCAATATATTCAGGATCAATCGCGCTGATGCTGCGCAAGCGGGTGACGATGCCCTGTAAATTATCCAGCACCGCCAGGTAAAGTTGTTCGGCGGCAACATAAAAACGCCCGTGGGTTAATTCGCCGGGCACTAATTTATCGGCAAGTAATTTATGAAAATTATCCATACGCCGTTGTATCATGTGAAACTGATCTAACGCCTGTTGCGCGTAATCTTCCGTGAAATCACTGGCGTTACAGGAGGCTAGATTTTTCTCTAAATCCTTTAGCAGCTCATTGCGGCGCCGCTCTAAATCACGTTGGATTTGTGCAAACGCATCCTGGTCAAATTTATTGCCACGGATAAAATAATTCACCATCCAGCTACCGACCCCCACGCCAAAACCACTGGCGATCACCGACAGCGGGATAATGCTGGGGCCAAACAAACCCAGCGCCACCACACCCAGGATACCCGCCGCGGCAGGATACAGCGTTAACGGATGTTGTACAGTACGTGACAAGCGGCCTTGCTGTTTTGCCACAAACGTATCGTCCTTGTCCTTGCTGCTCATCAATACGCCTCGGCCACCAGCGACAATTCCACGCGTGGCAAACGGTAGTCGTAAGCCCGATCGGATTCATCGGCCAGCCGTGTTAGCGGCTTTGCGCTGCCAAATCCCAAGGCGTGCAAGCGTGCTTCAGACAGGTTATGTGTTACGACTAAGTAACGTTTTACGGCATCGGCGCGTTCACGCGCCAGCTGCTGATTTGCGGCCGCATCACCGCGCATACCGGTGTGACCTTTGAGCACGATGCGGAAATTCGGATAATGGGTCAGGCTCTGCACGGCATTGTCCAATTCCACTTTGCCTTCATAACTGAGATCGGCCGTGCCGGTCTGAAAGGTGATCGGCCGGATCTTTAACGTGCCGACTTCGATTAATCCACTCCACTGTGCATCACTCAACATTGCAAAACTTTTTTCTGCGGGTATATCCTTGTCAACGGGCATTGCTGTTTGTGCCCCCGGCGTGTGTTGAAATTGTCCGGCGACAGCCCCTTGTTGTAATTCCTCGATGTAACGCCGGTATTGCAGCCGGTAGGGATCCCGTTCCGGTATCGGACTCGAGCTAAAATCACCGCTATCGATCAAGATCTGGCTGGTGGCTTCAATGGTATCAATGAGGCCTTCGCTGGGATTGCGGCCTGCAAGGGTAATACCGAACCAGTCGCTCGCGTTTTCCGTCAAGGTAATCCAACGCACACCCTTGAGCATGATCGTTGCCTGTGCCTCTGAAACATTCGCGGCACTGCGAACTTCATCGGTGAGTTCCTGCGGATTGTCGCGATAATATTTCAGCGTGCGAAAATAATGACCCAGCAGAACCGCCGTGGTTTCCGGTGATTTTTGCAAGGTATCACGACTCGCCAGCAGGATATCAACAATCAAGCGCCGGGTGTCTTCCGTTCCCAGCAATTTTACCCGCCCCGGTTTCTCCAGCGCCCTGGATACATCCGGTTCCCACAACACCGCTGCATCGACTTCCTTTGCCTCGAAACGTTTTAATGCTTCACTGGAACCACTGACTTCAACGCGCCATTTACCTTTACGGTCGCGCAGTGCCGGGACATCAAAATGCGTGCCGACGGCCTTGAGCAGGTGCTCGCTGGGGGATGCCGGGGTGAAGGCAATACGAAAGTCGCTGCGTTTCTTCAATTCTTCCAGGTTGGCAATGCGATCCTTGTGCGCAATGACCGCATCACCACCTTTGGATTCATCCAGCACGCCGACAATAACTGCGGGGAATTTTTCGCTGGCGGCGTTTAATAAAAACGAGTCAACAGTGGCGACCGCCAATTGTAATTCGCCACTGCGTAACTTTTTCATGCGCGCCGCATAATCGGCACTATCATCGATACAACGCAGTAAATAGCCGGAGGCATGCATGCGCCGCCGCATCTCTTTACCACACAAGGGGATGTAACCGATCCAATTATCGGTGCCGATGTTAACGACACGATCCGCCTTGCCAGCGTCTGACGTGCCACGATGGGGATCAAGCACATCCGGTTTGTAATAATAAAGGGCG
>JAYSTO010000141.1:0-2670 GCA_043719675.1 Gammaproteobacteria bacterium
CGCTTGCATCAACATGAATCCGGCGTCAATGTCGACTATCAACAGATGACCGCTGAGCAGTTGGCCCACGAGGCCCCCGCCAGTTTTGATGTTGTCACCTGTATGGAGATGCTTGAACATGTGCCAGATCCCGCCTCGGTGATTCAGGCGTGCAGCCAGTTGGTGAAACCCAATGGTCATGTGTTCTTTTCCACGATCAATCGCAATCCGAAATCATTTTTATTTGCCATTGTCGGCGCGGAATACCTGCTGAATATCTTGCCCAAGGGCACGCATGAATACCGCAAATTCATCAAGCCTTCCGAGCTGGATGCCTGGGCACGTCAGGCATCATTGACCATGCGTGAATTAACCGGAATGACCTACAACCCTCTTACCCAACGTTATAGTCTGGGTTACGATGTAGCGGTAAATTACCTGGTACATTGTCAAAAACCCGCATAAATCCATTAACACACAATCAATCAGAGCATATCCCAATGAGCACAACACCGACCCCCGACATAAAACAACTGTTGGAAGAGATCAAGGCCAGTCAGCAAATTCTTATAAACACAACCAAGAAACACCTGGAGCTCTATGCGCAACAAATCGCAAAATCCGATGAACTCAATAAACAGTTTTTTGAAACCCAAGAGAAAAACCTCCAGACCCAACGGACCGTAATTTTTATTGCCTTCGCCGTCATCACCTGCGTCATCATCTTTGCCTTCATAGCTCGATAGTAATACACCACGTAATGGCAGCAGGGCTGACGCTTGATTAAAACCGCATTGTTCGATCTAGATGGTACCTTTGCCGATACGGCGCCGGATTTAGTCTATGCACTCAATGAAACCCTCAAGGCCCATGGCAAAACGCCTTTAACCTTCGCGCAAATTCGCCCCTCGGTCTCACACGGTACCAGCGCCCTGATCGAATTGGGTTTTCAATACACCGCGCTCCATCCGCAGTTTGAATCCTTGCGCCAGGAATTGGCAAACATCTACGCCGCCAATATTGTGCGCGAGACGCGATTATTTCCCGGCATTGCGGAATTATTGCAGCAACTCAGTACACGTCACATTAAATGGGGCATCGTCACCAATAAACCGGCCTGGTTAACCGAGCCACTGCTACAAGGCCTCGGCTTACTGACTGAGGCAAGTTGTGTCGTCAGCGGCGACACCTTGCCAGAACGTAAACCTCACCCCGCCCCGCTTTTATACGCCTGCGAAAAGATCGGCGGGCTTGCGCATGAATGTGTCTATATTGGTGATGCCGAACGTGATATTGTGGCGGGCAGTCGTGCAGGCATGCACACCCTCG
The DNA here is from genome assembly GCA_043719675.1 of Gammaproteobacteria bacterium. Taxonomy (GTDB): domain Bacteria; phylum Pseudomonadota; class Gammaproteobacteria; order UBA6429; family Thiohalophilaceae; genus JACQBC01. The sequence goes on from JAYSTO010000141.1 coordinate 1,309, forward strand.
TGGCGTTATTTGGTTACTTGGGCGAACATGACCGACCCCTGTTATGGGGTGCTGACGCCCAGATAGAAACACCTCAGGCAATTATAAATTGGATTGATCATCACAATCAGACTCAGATGAATAATGGCAGACGCTAATTCCATTTGGATTATGGTAAGCCTGTTACTGATCGGTGCTTGCATCGGCGCATTGATCACCTATGTGTTTTCATTGCGCAATATCGGCCAGGTGCGTGAACATTCGACCGAACTGCAAACACTGTTGACGACCGAACGCCAACATCATCAAGAAAAAATCCAATCGCTCAGTCAGGCCAAGGAGCAACTCACCGCGACCTTCAGCGTTCTCTCCAGCCAGGCGCTCAAACACAACAGCGAGGAATTTCTCCGTCTGGCGCAGGAGAATCTCAAACAATTCCAGACCAAGGCCCACGGTGAGCTGGAACAAAAAGAAAAAAACATTGAACATCTGGTCAAACCCTTGCGCGAAGCCCTGGATAAAACCGAGAAGCAAATTCAAAATATCGAAAAAGATCGCAAGGAAGCCTATGGTGCGTTATACCAGCACCTGCAGCACATGGCTCACACCCAAGAGGCGCTGCATGATCAAACACGTCATTTAGTCAATGCACTGCGCCGCCCAGAGGTACGTGGCCAATGGGGTGAGATGACACTCAAACGCCTGGCTGAACTCTCCGGCATGGTTGAACACTGTGACTTCTATGAACAGGAAAACATTGACACCGATGCAGGACGGCAACGTCCCGATATGATCGTGCGTATGCCAGGGCAACGTGAGATCATTGTCGATGTCAAAACACCCTTGGATGCCTATCTGAATGCCATCGAAGCCGGTGATGACAAAATCCGCGAACAGGAATTGCTACGCCATGCGCGCAATGTCCGGCAACGTGTTAATGAATTAAGCAACAAGAACTATTGGGCACAATTTGAGGATACGCCGGATTTTGTAGTGCTGTTTATCCCTGGCGAACATTTTTTAATTGCCGCACTGGATCATGATCGTACGCTGATTGAAGATGCCTTGCGCAAACAGATTATCCTGGCCACCCCGACCAGTTTTGTTGCCTTATTGCGTGCGGTGGGATATGGCTGGCGGCAAGAACAACTTTCCAAAAACGCCGAACAGATTCGCAAGATCGGCGAAAGCCTGTATGAAAGACTCACTATCTTCACCGCGCATTTACACAAACTGGGTAACAGCCTGGAAAACAGCCTGAAGTCATACAACAGCGCTGTCAGTTCCTTCGACAGCCGGTCTGACGGCCAGGGAGTTGCACAATAAACAAAATCCAGGAGGGCTGCATATGGAGTTGAATCTATAACATCAATGTTATAATTA
>JAYSTO010000142.1:0-2665 GCA_043719675.1 Gammaproteobacteria bacterium
ACCATCGAACAAATAGAACAGACCAAACGCGCCGGTAAACGCGTGATTGCGGTGGGCACCACCACCGTGCGTTGTTTGGAGACGGCGGCCTTGTCCGGGCAGTTGCGGCCGTTTCAGGGCGACACGGATATTTTTATCACACCGGGGTTTCAATTTAATGTCGTGGATGCGTTATTAACAAATTTTCATTTACCGCAATCGACATTATTGATGTTGGTGTGTGCTTTTGCTGGTTATGATACGGTGATGTCGGCATACCGGCATGCAGTAAAAGAAAAGTATCGATTTTTCAGTTATGGTGATGCCATGCTGATTAGCAAAAAATAGCATCGAGTGACGAGCAGATGAAATTTGAATTATTACACACCGATGGTCATGCACGTCGTGGCCGCATGACCTTTGAGCGCGGCGTGGTGGAGACCCCGGCGTTTATGCCCGTAGGCACCTATGGCACGGTCAAGGCGATGACACCGGAAGAATTATTGGACACCGGTGCGCAGATTATTTTGGGCAATACGTTTCATCTGATGTTACGGCCCGGCACCAAGATTATTCGCGCGCACGGCGATCTCCATGACTTTATGCATTGGTCCGGCCCGATCCTGACCGACTCCGGCGGTTTCCAAGTGTGGAGCTTGGGGGCGTTGCGCAAGATCGAAGAGCGTGGCGTGACCTTCGCCTCACCGGTGGATGGCGATCAGGTGTTTCTCAGCCCTGAGGTCTCGATGCAGGTGCAACGCGAGTTGGGGGCGGACATCGTGATGATCTTTGACGAATGTACCCCCTATCCCGCCACGGAAGATCAGGCGCGGGCCTCGATGGAGTTGTCGTTGCGTTGGGCGCAGCGCAGCAAACTGGCGCACGGCGATAACCCGGCGGCCTTGTTTGGCATTGTGCAAGGTGGCATGTATCCAGAATTGCGGTGCGCCTCACTCGCAGGGTTGGCGGCGATTGATTTTGATGGTTATGCCATCGGTGGCTTGTCGGTTGGCGAACCCAAACAAGACATGTTACACATGCTCGATTGTTTGCAGCCTGACATGCCGGTCGACAAACCGCATTACTTAATGGGCGTCGGTACGCCGGAAGATATCGTTGATGCCGTCTGCCGCGGTATTGATATGTTTGACTGTGTGATGCCAACCCGCAATGCCCGCAATGGCCATTTGTTTACCAGTGAAGGCGTGGTGCGGATCCGCAACAGCCAATATCAAGATGACACGCGGCCGCTCGACCCTGCCTGTGACTGTTATACCTGTCGCCATTACAGTCGCGCCTACTTGCGGCATTTGGACAAGGCAGGTGAGATTTTAGGGGCGCGGCTGAACACCATCCATAATCTGCATTATTACCAAATTGTCATGTCCGGCCTGCGCCACGCGATAGAGCAGGGTAACTTAGCGGACTTTGTCACCAAATTTTATGCCCAGCGCGTGCAAACCGCGCCGCCTGTGGCATAATGCGCGCTCGTTTTTACACAGAATTCAAATAGCAATAAGGGGTAGGTTCATGAGTTTTCTGATTTCCAATGCCCATGCCGCCAATGGCGCAGCACCCACAGGTGCAGGCAGCGACCCATTCACAGGGTTGTTATTTTTTGTCGGCATGATTGCGATATTTTATTTCCTATTGATCCGCCCCCAGCAAAAAAAGGCCAAAGAGCATCGCAAAATGGTGGAAGCCTTGGCCAAACACGATGAGGTGGTCACCAGTGGTGGCATACTGGGAAAGATCGCTGAGGTAAGTGATCAATACCTGACCGTAGAAATCGCGCCAGGGGTGAATGTAAAGGTTCGCCGTGGGGATGTGACGACCGTGTTGCCCAAGGGCAGTATCAAAGCCGCTGACAAGGAATAGTTTTCATTTCTTATTAAAGAATTGTTTTAACTCATGAACCAATACCCACTCTGGAAATACCTTGTTATCGTGATCGCGCTGGTTATCGGCGTGATATATGCCCTGCCGAATTTATTTGGCGATGAACCGGCTTTACAAATTATCGGTAGCGGTCGTACCAAAATCTCAGAAACAGACGTCACGCGGATTAAACAGGTGTTGGATACCGCTGCGGTTACGTATAAGGGTACTCCGGCGATAGTGGGCAATAGCATTCAAGTACGGTTTGAGAGTGAAGATGCCCAATTCAAGGCCCAGGAATTGGTGAAGACCGCCTTGGGTGAAAATTACACGGTCGCCTTTAATTTGGTACCCGCAACGCCAGACTGGTTGCGTGCCCTCGGTGCCAAGCCGATGTATCTGGGCCTGGATTTACGCGGTGGCTTGCACCTTTTGATTGAAGTGGATATGCCAACGGCGGCGCGCCAAGACTATGAACGCCTGCGCGATGAGTTCAGCGATGCATTACGTGCCGAGCAAAAGAAAAATAAAGAGAAGGACATTAAACCGCGCAGTATCACCTCGGATGCCAACGGCGTTGATCTGAGTTTTATGACCGCGGATCAGCGTGATGCGGCGAAATCTGTACTGCTTCGGCAGTCCGATGCCGTCACCAAATATCAATTCAGTGAAACATCGCAAGGTAACGTACAGCTGTTGCGTGCAACATTATCGGCAGCGGCGATTCAGGATTTTCAAACTAAGACAGTCACCCAGGTAATCACCGTCTTGAAAAAACGCCTGGATGAGAAATACCAAGGACTGCTGG
>JAYSTO010000143.1:0-2658 GCA_043719675.1 Gammaproteobacteria bacterium
TCGCGGAAACAACAGCCGCTAACATCAAGCTAAAAAAACTTACTGTAAATGATCGCATATTTAATCTCCCTAAAAACCCAGTCGTGAGAAGCATGTGTAAAACGAATAAAATCCCATTTCTTTAACCATCTTCGTCATGCGTATCTGCAAGCCAACCGCAACTATGCCCCCGATTTCATAGACACCCCGAAAAGAGCGTTCATGCCGCATTAGCCAGTTCATAGTCCTGCGGCGATCGCATTCCAAGCGTGGAATGCCGACGTTTTACATTGTAATACCGGTCAATGTAGTCTGTCGTGGTTTTTTGTGCATGCCAGCGTGTCGCAAAGCGTTCGCCGTAACTTGCGTCCTCGGCCGGGCTTGCCATGTCATCGATCAGTTCCGGGGTTCCCCAGCCGCTATATGCCGTGTAGCGGTTAGCCCAAACCCGGTTGATATCGTCGGTCACGACAATACCGTTACCTTGCGCATCGAACGAGAGCTGCCAGGTATTGGGGCTGCCATCACTATGTGCGTTATCAATTATTTCGGGCGTGCTCCACACCTTGCGGTTGGCACTGACACCGGTACAGGCGCTTAAAGCAAGTGAGGCGAACAAGACCAAACGGCCGGGGAAATTCAAGTTTAGAAACCGTTGCCGCAAGCGGATGAACATCACAAAGATTAACTGGACCGTCCAGATCAGGCCATGAACAACGGCGCGAGAAAAACGTGAAGGTATCACGCCTCAACCACCGCATAAAACATTTCCCCCAGAACAATTTTTATCGGGCAATATCTGGGTGCACTTTCTGTGGCGGGCCATTCAAATGTCGTGTTATTTTTGCTCATGATCTTGCTGCTACCTATCAGAAGAAGTAAGTCTAACGCCCCGCTAATAGTATTCACCAACACCCACCTACTCAGCACTTTTAGTTTTAGTATCGACCTGCGATTCTATCACGAGTGTGTTTTTAAATTCGGCGTCATTCCAATAGTCTTTAAAGTCGGCATCTGACATAAATTTATCTGCCGTCATGCCAAGTTTTAGCGATTGTCTCATCGCCTCTAAAAACGGTCCCTTTTCGTTGTGAACCGCGTGGTAACACGCCAGGTTAAACAATAAAGTTTTATTTTTCAGTGCTGCAATATTGAAATCAGGGCCTAATAATTTTTCGAATACGATACTACTCAGATCATCATTTTTCGTTAGAATCGCAAACGCCAGGCTATTGCTGGCAATGATCTCTATATTGATCGCCACTTCCTCTTTTTTACCAACCCTCCCTGTGTAGGGAAGAAGGTCGTTAATAAAGTGATACACAATCTTTTCCGCTGTTACTTTGTCATCAGTCCCCGTGTTTTTATTGATTAATTCGTTCGATTGGCCAATCAAAAAAGAAGCGTATTCTTTAACGTGTGGGCTATTTGAGGCGATACCTGTTGAAATCTCCATGTAGTCATGCAGATACTTCTTGTCAAGCATTGCCCGTTCAAATTGTATTTTTAGTTTATCCTTTTCAAATACAATAGCCTGCTTCTTATCATCACCGCCATAAACAGGCTCTGCGTATTTATAGGTGACATGTTTGAGTTCAACACTTTCTTTGTCACTGCGTAGCCGTATTAACAACTTAGCGCTCGTTTTTTCGATTTCAGCCATGTGCATTTCTAATTGTAACGGCTGGCCCTTGCTGTCAAGCTGCTTAAAAGCCTCTATTATTTCAGCCTCATCGAAGTTCAGTTCAAAAAATACATCATTAGTAAATCGATTAAGGTCGAGCCAGACAAAATTTTCGTCGTTGAGATACAGCTTATACGCCGAGTTGATACCTCTTCCCTCCCAGCTAAACGTCAATGTTCGTGGTATGGAATGAAGTCCAGCCGGAACCGCAGCGGCATTCAGTAAATAATGATAAGGATCATCCTCTGTGTTAAAGAAAACAATGTCCCCCCAAATGGAATTTCTGGATTTCTCTTGGATAAATTTTCCTGTAAAAACGGGTAGCCAAGGATTGTGTGTATAGTAGGTTGGCCGCTGGCCGAAGTGGATGTTGCTTTTATTTGTTGCCGCGATAGCTTCAGGGCTAAGGCTGGCTTTTTTACGTATCACATAAAGACCGACGTCGTTTTCGTGATATTTAACCACCTTTTCAATTTTATGATAGGAATCATGCTCTCCCCCTTTGTAGGTTATTTTAATAAACTTCATCGCATCATTAACACCTCCAGGAAGATTATATATAGAGATGTTACTGAAATTGGTGCGCCCATCTTCGTTTGACACAAAGGCCTTAAAATTTAACGGTTCAGCATTATGAGTTAATTGGAAATAGCCTGTTCCAAACCAATATGAACCGGGAAGCGACCCAGGCAACCCGGATAACAGGGTTTTACCGAGAATGTTCATTCCCAGCCAACTGCCGAACCCTTCCTCGTAATAATAAAAATCTTTAACGAATTTTTTTATGTGCAGCGGTTGAGTCTCATCTTCAAAATCAGGTTTATACGGTAAATTATCTTGCAATGCGATTAATTTAGGTGCCTGTTTTCTGACATAACCTTCCAGACAGGATTCTCGCCATATAGTTTGATTGTTATTTTTATATTCCTTACATGTTTCATCAACCTCGCCAAATCGACCGGTGATATTCAGAGCTGTCCAGCGATTCTTTTCCT
>JAYSTO010000144.1:0-5737 GCA_043719675.1 Gammaproteobacteria bacterium
CTGAAAATCACGTCGGCCATGGAATCACCGCGTAACTGCTTGGCAGAGGTTTCACCCATAACCCAGCGCACGGCGTCGATAATATTGGATTTGCCACAGCCATTGGGGCCAACAATGCCCATGAGTTGACCTGGCAGCGGGATGGTGGTCGGGTCAACAAAGGATTTGAAGCCGGCGACTTTGATTTTTCGTAGATGCATGGCGGCTAAGATACTCGATTGCGTAAGTGATCGACAAGATTGACATCACAGAAAATTGTCTGACTGCTCTTGTCGTACCCGCCTGGGTTCGGTATCGTTCGCCCCATGCCTAGCAAACCCAGTAAAGACCTCGAAACCTTCGCCAATCCTATGCCGGAGCGTGATTACACCATTCGCATGCGCCTGCCGGAATTCACCTGCCTGTGCCCAAAGACCGGCCAACCGGATTTTGCGATCCTCCATCTGGAGTACGTACCGGATAAATTTTGTGTGGAGCTCAAATCGTTGAAGCTCTATATCTGGGCCTTCCGTGATACCGGCGCCTTTCATGAGGCAGTGACCAATCAAATCCTCGATGACCTTGTAAAAGCTACTGATCCCCGCTTTATGCGTCTCACCGCTGAATTCAACGTGCGCGGTGGTATCTATACCAGCGTCGTGGCTGAATACCGCCAACCCCAGTGGCAAGCTCCTTCACCCGTCACCCTGCCATAACCCACATGGCCCAGCTCCAGGGCACAGTCAATCTCTATCTTGGTATTGATATCGGCACCTCCGGTGTACGAGGTTGTGTGATCGACGACACCGCCAGCCTCATCACCCAAGCCAGCGTCCCCCTACCTACACCATGCAGTGATGGTGAAGCCATTGAGCAATCACCCCAGCTGTGGTGGGACGCGGTGCAGACGGTGTTGCAGGCGTTACAAGAAAACGGTGATATTGCGCAGGTCAAGGCCATCACGATTGATGGCACCTCAGGGACGGTGCTACTGACCGATAAACACAACAACCCGCTGACACCAGGACTGATGTACAACGATGCCCGCGCCCATAATGAGTGTGAACGTATCACCAAGCTGGCGCCCAGTGAATCACCCGCACGAATGATCACGGCCGGATTACCCAAATTACTCTGGTTGCTCGCGCACTACCCGTGCGCAAATCTCGCCACCGTCGCACACCAAGCCGATTGGCTTGCCGCGCAATTTACTCAACAACCCGGTCACAGCGATGTGAATAATTGTTTAAAGAGTGGTTTTGATCCGATCACACAATCCTGGCCCAACTGGTTACTGCCGCTGGGTATTAAACGCAGTTGGCTGCCGCAGGTACATACCCCCGGCACGGTCATCGCCACGATTGATCCTGCTGTCGCGGCCCAATGGAAATTGGCAAGTGATACCTTGATTGTCGCCGGTACCACCGACAGTCACGCCGCCGTGATGGCTACGGGTATACAGACATTGGGTGATGCAGTGACCTCGTTGGGCTCCACCTTGGTATTAAAAGTGATTAGCGATAAACCGATTTTCGCTGCGGATTACGGTGTCTATAGTCAGCCGTTTGGTCAATATTGGTTAGTGGGCGGTGCATCCAACAGCGGCGGCGCGGTATTAAAACAATTCTTCAGCGAACAACAAATGCGTGAGTTAACCGCACAGATAAATCCACAGCAAGCCACTGGATTGAATTACTACCCCTTACCGCGCACGGGTGAGCGTTTTCCCCTTCACGACCCAGACTTGCCACCGCGCATGCAACCACGCCCCGACGACGATGCGCACTTTTTTCAGGGCTTGCTCGAAGGGATTGCGCAGATCGAATATCAAGGGTATCGTCGCCTTGAACAGTTGGGCGCGCCGTATCCCCGTGCGGTGCGCAGTGTTGGTGGCGGTGCGTATAACGATCCATGGATGCGCATTCGTTCGCGCTATTTACAGGTTCCCGTCACCCTCGCGCTGCATACCGACGCAGCCTATGGTGCGGCATTATTAGCTAAACAAGGTGCCCATGCGCAATACCATGCAAAGTAAAACCACGGCAGGTTCATTTGTTGCGGGATTTGGTTATCTGTGGCGAGGACTTTCGTTGATCACGAAACCGGGTGTCAAACGGTTTGTCATCGCGCCATTGGTAATCAACATCGGCATCTTTTTATTCTTGTTCTGGCTGGCAGGCAGTTATTTCACTGATCTGCTGACCTACCTACAGTCGTTCTTGCCTGATGGGTTGCAATGGTTAAGCAATATCTTATGGATTTTCTTTGCCCTGCTCGCCGGTTTGTTCATGTTTTTCACGTTTAGTTTTTTCAGTAATCTGGTTGGCGCACCGTTCAACGGTTATCTGGCCGCTGCAGTAGAAAAACAACTCACTGGCCATGCGCCACCGGGCAGCGGTCGCACCATGTTACAGGACATTGTCGTGACAACACTCAATGAGTTAAAGAAATGGGGCTATTACCTGTTGTGGGCAATACCACTGTTTTTTGTTTCTATTTTTTTGCCGCCACTTGCGCCAATTATTTGGTTCGTATTCGGCGCATGGTTGTTCAGCGTGGAATATCTGGATTATCCCATGGGCAATCGCGGTCTCACGTTTACTAAAATTCGTCGTGCCGTTGCCACACAGCGCACACTGACCTTGGGTTATGGCAGTGCCGTCACGATTGCCACCTTGATCCCACTGGTAAATTTTATTGTGATGCCCATCGCGGTGGCGGCTGCCACAGCAATGTGTGTGGACAGATTCGCCGATAAACAAGAATAAAATGAATGACGGATCCAGCCGCCACCAGTAGCGGTGACTTGGCTCGAAGCGTTGGATTACCACCGCTGCCTGAATGCAAACAGCTTGTGCCTTTTACAGCACAAGCTCTCACATGAATTATTACCAAACGATATTAATAGCGTGGACGACGTGGCTTTGTTGGACGATCACCCTTGGGCTGGGCTTGATTTACCTTGATGGCGCGACCTTTTAGCGTTGTACCATTCAGACCTTTGATCGCAGAATCGGCGGCGGAATTGTCACCCATCTCAACAAAACCGAAGCCCTTTGACTGCCCCGAAAACTTATCTTTTACCAGGCTGGCGCTGGTTACTTCACCATAAGCGGAAAATGCTTCTTTCAAATCATCTTCAGTAACACTGTAGGGCAAATTGCCGACGTAAATATTCATGCATCATTCTCTCAATATTTGTGTGTTGATCGGACGTTTCATCATCGAACAACCAACCGCACAAATTGTTCGATAACAATGGCCAACAATTGGCCGTTTCATTATATACCTCCGCTTTGCATTCACAATGCATATTTTGGCTGTTTGTCCTGTTCAGTAGTACATGCAAATTGTCTTATCAACCAGCGAGATAATGTTGTAAGCGGATTATTCCCTCCTGCAATTTTTCCAGTGTCGTAGTATAGGCAAAACGCACATGGGTGCTGGCATGATTGGTGCCAAAGTCAATACCCGGCGTGAAGGCAACCCCTGTTTGTTCAAGGATAGCTTCACAAAAGGCTGAACTATCTCGCGTGAATCGCTGACAATCGCAATACACATAAAACGCGCCTTGTGGTTCAATCGTAATGTCAAAGCCAATCGCACGCAATGCAGGAACAAGAAAGTCGCGCCGCTGCTGAAATTGAGCGCGACGTTGTTCGAGGATAATCACCGTCTGTGGTTCGAACGCCGCCAGCGCGGCGTGTTGTGCTGGTGTCGATGCGGCGAGATAAATGTTTTGTGCAAGTCTTTCTATCACATCCAGGTATTTTTCCGGCACCACCATCCAACCCAAACGCCAGCCGGTCATACCAAAATATTTAGAAAAACTGTTAATCACAAAGGCCTGATCCGTCATGTTCAATATGGAAGCAGGTTGTTGTCCATAAACCAGGCCGTGATAAATTTCATCCACTAACAATTCACCTTGCCTGGCAGACACTGCAGCGGCAATCTGTGCAAGTTCCTGCTCTGGAATAAGCGTACCGGTTGGATTCGATGGTGAAGCAAGCAACACCGCGCGCGTCTCTGCCGACCATGCCTGACTCAGCTGTGCAGCAGTAAGTTGATATTGCGTGTCTGGGCCTACCGCAATACTGCGCACACGTGCACCCAGAAAGCTGGCCATATTACGATTGCACGGATAACCCGGATCGGTCAGCAGGATTTCATCCCCCACATCAAGCGCTGCCGCCATGGCCAATAACAACGCCGCTGATGCACCCGGCGTAATCACAATTCGCTGTGGCGCAACCTGCACGCCATAGCGGCGTTGATAAAATTCCGCGATGCGTTTTTTTAACTGTGGCAAGCCACTGGCTGCCGTGTAATGCATGGCATCGGTAGCTATCGCATGTTGCGCCGCCATCACAATCGGTTCAGGCGTAGGAAAATCCGGTTCGCCAATCTCCATGTGTACAATGTCACGCCCTTGCGCCTCCAGCTCCTTGGTACGCGCCAATAAACGCATGACATGAAACGGTGTTATATTCTCCGCACGTTGATTCACGCGTGACGTCACGCGGGTAAAACCCGGTGAAATAGTTCGTTGAGTGCCGCCACGGAAATATAACGATGCTGGCCAATGCTGCCATGTAATACCTTAAACGGATTGCCGGGTTCACCCAATTGATCTAAAACTACTGCCGCACCATTAAAATCATGCGTTGTGGTGTAATCGTTTGTGGTAATCACCGTTAACAGCTGTGCCCCGCACGACGCCTGTACCCCATTTTCCGAATCTTCAAAGGCGATACATTCCTTCGCGGATAACCGCATATGCTCTAATACATACCGATAAATATCCGGGGCAGGTTTTTTTGCCGGGACGATGTCGCCCGCGGCGATCAACTCAAACCAGCGCTCACCGTCCTCGCCCAAATTGCTTTTTAACAAGGCAGTGACATTTTCCGGGGTAGTGGTGGTCGCAATCGCCAGGCGCAGACCCTCCTCGCGTGCCTCACACAGAAGTCGGCGAACCCCAGGACGAAAGGGAATACCGCCGTTGTCCAACATTACGGTGTAGTGCCGCGTCTTGGCCTTGTGTAACCCGGCAACAAATTCCTCAAACTTGGCGGGACGTTTAAACTCGGGGCGCCAGGAATCCAGGTAATAACGGATGCGCTCTTTGCCGCCTGTTACCGTTAATAACTGTCCATATAGCTCCACCGACCAGTCCCAATCCAGTCCCGCATCGGCAAAAGCCTGGTTAAAGGCGAGCCGATGGCCGTCGCGTTCCGTATCGGCAAGCGTTCCATCCACATCAAATAACAATGCTTTTAATTCAGGCACAATGACCTCCTCTTGATTCACTGCCCTAGGTTAACGCAATTGCGTATGTCTATCCAAACCGTAGATTAGGCTAGATTTTTATTAAATTTCGATTACCATAAGCCCCCTCTCGTTTTTGCACGTGATCGAGAAAGAAAGGATTGTGTTGGTAAGCTGATTTTGTTATAGAAGCACGTTCCTTATTGAAAGCCCTGGATGGAGAAGTGAATGTCTGCCAAGAAAAAAATACCTGCAAAAAAAGCCACAGCCCCCAAAGCTAAGGCCAAGCCTGTAGCCAAAGCGGCTGCCAAACCGGTCAAGCCTGCTGCGAAAAAACCGGCCCCGGCAATCAAACCCGCCAATAAAAAGGCGGCTGGCACTCTTTCCAAAAAAGCCCCTCCGGTCAAAGCGGTGACAGTTGCCAGCCCCAAACGCGTTCCGGTCAAGGCGGTGGCAGTCTCCCGGCCCAAACCAAAATCCGGTGATA
>JAYSTO010000145.1:0-15852 GCA_043719675.1 Gammaproteobacteria bacterium
GCCAAACCACGCCAATTTTGGTAACAGGCGCCGGCGTGGTTGGGATTTTAAGAGGGGCAGGGGTGCGGGCATATTGTATGATCTTGCGTGTTAATCCCACGAAAAGGATTAACATCGCCAGATAAAATAATACAACGTATGCCCAAGACAGTACGTTCATGCGCCTGTTCCCTCTATTACAAAATTTCGGCAATACAGAGGGGAACGAATTCCCCTCGACAGATTGGTATTAAACACAACCAGTTGGTTTTGGCAGGCCAGCATATTTACATGCTTGCTTACCTGGGCCGTAGGGAAACAGTTCATACAAATATTTGCTGTTACCTTTATCCGGACCCAATTTTTTACCAATGGCCTTGGTCAGTACGCGAACGGCTGGCGCAATTTGGTATTCCTCATAATATTCACGTAGGAAGTTGATTACCTCCCAGTGATTCTCATTCAGTGGGCAATCATCGAGGTTCGCCATAACGGTGGCAACTTCAGGTACCCACTCAGTTAAGTTGGATAAGTAACCTTCTTCGTCGGTTTCCAGTGTTTTACCATTTACTTCGATTGGCATTGTAAGTTCTCCTGTGCTGATGAACTGTTACGTTCTTCGTTAAATTAAATCCAAGATTGCACTTTATCGTTATTTACAGACATTTTGACAAAATCACTGTAGTCAACAATTGTAATGCCATCAATGAGCTTTCCTGCATCAATACCGCGAGCCTTTAAGTCAGGACCCAGAGCGCAAAATGTCAGATTATTCATTGCGCTTTTTATCTTGTCGGCAACGGTGGTGCCTTTCATTGCTCCATATACACCATCCTCAAAAAACAAGACAGTGTTTCCTTTCGCTGCAAGACGTAGGCACGCCTCAAGCGAATTCTTTTCAAACGGTGATTTATTTACTGTATGTAATGTCGACATGGGAGGCCTCGGTTAGAAGTTCAGTAACACATCTTGCTCTTCAAGAATCTTGGCAAGAGCAGCGGCACTGACAACTTGAATCGAATTCTTTTCCGCATAGTTGTCATTTTCGTCCTCATATTTTAACGGCAATAAATCATTGGCCGTCAAACCACGCATGTCCAGCGATTCTTTCTCCACATAGAGGTTGGTAACACCATAATCACCTAGCGCAGAATAAGTGGGAGAGAAGTTCTTCGTACTGAGCTGTGATGTATCCTGGCCCTTGACGATCTGAAAAACCCCGTCATCGACAAATGCCAGATTAACTTGTTGATCAAACGCCGCGCCGATAAGAACAACCTCGAGCGATTCCCACGCATAAACAGTGCCGTAGGGTGCACGTCGGTTAATGAAAAGAAATTTCTTTATATTAGACATGAATCCCCCATTTAGTCTCCAAAAACAACCATACGATCGCACTGAATACAGGCTTCGATAAGTTGGCCAAGCCCGGAGATTCGAAACCCTTCAGCGATATTGTTCCCATCCTTACCGTTACGCTTTTGTTCGCCAGCGTCGACGATACCTCGGCGTTGTGCGGCGGCAACACAAACGACCAAATCAATATTGTGGTCCTTTGCCAGTTTTGACCAGCTATTTACAATATTGCGATCGTCTTGTGGCGGCGTGGTAAAGCGGGTGCCGTTATTCACTCCATCGTGATAGAAAAACACACGAAAAATTTCATGTCCCGCCTCCACCGCGGCCTTGACATAATTCAAGGCCGAAAGGGAAGCTTGGTGAGTGTAAGGACCTTCATTAACTTGAATACCCAGTTTCATATGCCGTCCTTATTTATTAGAAGCGGATATGCGTGGAAGCATTCAAGCTGTTACGAGCGCCTTTCCAGTTATCAATATGATACTTGGTGAAGGGCAGGCCGGTTTTTTCAAAGAAACGTGGCCAGCCGATACGCTCGATCCAGTCATTGATACGTTCCCAATCGCGCGCATCTTCTTTATAGGCTTTTAGAATCTGCTTCACAATTGCGCTGACTTCTGGCCAACGGGGTGGATTGTTGGGAATGCCAGCGGCCACCAATTTTTGGAAAGTGGGTTTGCCACGCGCATTCGAGTGATTACCACCAACCCAGATTGCTAATTTGGAATGTTCCGGATCATTGATTTGCATCGGTGGGCAAGGAGGATAACAGGCGCCACAACAAATACACTTCTTTTCATCCACTTCCAGCGACGGTTTGCCATTGACCATTGCCGGCCGAATAGCGGCAACCGGACAACGCGCAACCACTGTAGGGCGTTCACACACATTAGCAACCAGGTTATGGTTGATTTTGGGTGGTTTGGTATGTTGTACGTTAATGGCGATGTCACCCTGGCCACCGCAATTGATCTGGCAGCAGGAGGTTGTCATATGTACACGGTTCGGCATGTTGTGATTTTTGAATTCATCGATCAATTCATCCATCAGCGCCTTAACCACACCGGAGGCATCGGTACCGGGAATATCACAATGCAACCAACCCTGGGTATGAGAAATCATGCTCACCGAGTTAGCCGTACCACCAACGACGAAACCGGCATCTTCCAACGCCTTGATCATCGGTTCAACTTTCTTCGCATCCGCCACCATATATTCGATGTTGGAGCGAATGGTAAAACGCACATAACCATCACCGAGTTTTTCACCGATTTCGCAGAGTTTGCGCAGGGTGAATACATCAAGGATACGTTGTGTACCGGCTTTTACTGTCCAAATGACATCGCCGTTGTGCGCGACGTGTTTTAATACGCCGGGGCGGGGATGTTCATGATAGGACCATTGGCCATAATTTTTGCGCATCACCGGATGCATGTATTGAAAGCCGTCCGGACAACCGGTTTCAACCGGCGTGCGTAGTTTTGGTTTTTCTGCCATGTCTTCTTTCTCCTAAAACTTCGTTAAGCGTTTGCGTAACAACACCACAGGGATCAACCCGCTGCGGCAGCTTTTTCTTCGGCTTTACGTGCGAACCATTTTTCCGCTTCTTCATCCCAGCCATCAGTGCGGACATAAGAGCTTTGCCGTGGATGGCTCACCATGTTTGGATCAACATCAATACCAATGCCTTCCAGGAAGTTCACCAGGCCGATACGTTCGATCATTTCGCCGGTACGCTCATGTTCCAAGGCGTTTTCAGCAAAGAAGTCGATGGTGGCTTGTGCCATTTCGACGATCTTCTCGTATTCTTCCGGGGTATCCAGTTTCATGAAGGGAACAATCACAGTACCCATCAAGTCGCCGATCTTCAGGGTACGCTTACCACCGATCAGGATAGTGACACCTTTGTCATCGCCAGGGGACAGCGCTTTGGGCATGACATTCAAGCAATGCATACAACGTACACACTCTCTATTGTTGATCACGAGGGTATCGTCATCTTTGAGGGTCATGCAATTGGTGGGGCAACGGGTCGTGATGTTGTCGAGGACGTACTGACGGCCTTTTTTCTTGATAAAGGCTTTGATTTCAGCTTGATCCACTTTCATGTCGTCGCGCCAGGTACCGATGACAGCAAAGTCAGAACGCTCAATGGAGTTCACGCAGTCATTGGGGCAGCCTGAGACTTTGAATTTGAATTTGTAGGGCAGGGCGGGACGATGCACGTCATCAGTGAAGGTGTTGACGAGATGGCGTTGAATCGCTTGTTCATTCGCGCAAGATTGCTCGCAACGCGCAGAACCTACGCAGCACATAGCGGTACGTACGCAAGGGCCTGCACCACCTAAATCCCAACCGTATTCATTGATTTCATCAAAGAAATGCTGGGTATTTTCCGTGGTAGTACCGATAAACATAATATTGCCGGTTTGACCGTGGAAGGTCACCATGCCGGAGCCAAATTTTTCCCAGCTGTTTGCTAACTGGTTAAGCATGTCGGTGGTGTAAAAATTACCTGCCGGGGGCTGTACCCGCAGGGTATGAAATTCTTTGGATTCAGGGAAGGCGTGACCGACTTCAGAAAAACGGGGGATGATACCGCCGCCGTAACCGAAAACTGACACTGTGCCGCCTTTCCAATAGCCCTTACGTGTTTCGTAAGAATGTTCTAACTGACCCAATAAAGAGTTAGCCATGTCATTGATGCGCTTTTGGGGATGTTTGTCGCGCATACGTTTAAAACCAGAGATGAAGCTGGGCCAAGGGCCTTCTTCAAGTATGTCGAGCATCGGGGTAGGGTGAATCTTGTTTTTGTCCATGGTGTTCTCCTTTTGAGAAATTAACCAAGTAAAGTAGCCGGTCAAAGTACGGTTAAACCTCTACACTGCGACCGGTGAAGGCCTCAGTTTTATCGTGTGCGAAGTCTAGGGTGCGCAGCACCCCTGGAGTACCTCACCAATGGGAGTGTCGCGATCCCCTGGGTTACCTCTAATGGGGTAGAGAAAATTTGTGTAGTTATGTTCACTGGAAAGCCAAGAGAACAATATTATCGTAGATTTATCCAGTATTGTCATAACTATCAATAAGATAATAAAATTCACCCCATTGACTACGCGAGTATATACCCCTTGGACCCCAAGGTGAATATCTGGAAGGGTTTTATAGTCGTTTATGGAGGTTTCACAAAAAAAGTTAGCGAGTAAAATATACCGTCATCCACTCACGGCACTTAAGGTTAACCTAAATCATGTCTGCGGAGGTTGCCACTGTCCATCGCGATAGCCCATTTCTATTGAGCAATACGCAGGCCTACGCGGCATGGCGGCAGGCAAAATTACAAAAATACCCGCAGTTTGCAGAGGAGTTAGTGGTGGCCATTGCAGATCCGCTGGCACTATCTGTACAGGAGCACCAGGAAATGATGGGGCGACTGCGTAAGACCAATATGGTGTTGTATACCGTGACAAGCCAGCAGGCCACGGATAAAAATAGGGTTCGTCAATTGGGCCGACAGTTTGGTTTGGAGCAACTCGACAGCAATATCTGTGCGGATGAGGACAGCATCACCTCGTTACGAGTCATGGAAGGTGGTCGGCAGAAGGGATATATTCCGTATACCAACCGTGCCTTGAGTTGGCATACCGATGGTTACTACAACGCGCTAGACAAACAGATACGTGCCATCTTGATGCATTGTGATACTTCGGCAGCAGAGGGTGGCGCCAATATGTATCTTGATCACGAAATTCTGTATATCTACTTGAGAGATGCTAATCCCGACTATATCTCTGCCTTGCAGCGTCCGGACGTTTTGACCATCCCTGCCAATATTGAAGAAGGGGATGAAATCCGCGCAGAACAGATCGGACCGGTATTTTCCACCGACCGGCAGGGAAATTTGCATATGCGTTACTCCGCACGCACGCGGAATATTCACTGGCGTGATGATACGGTCACCGCCGAGGCGGTTGCCATGATTCAAGCACTGTTAAACAGTGATTTACCGTATATCATGCGCTATCGGCTCGCGGCGAATCAGGGGATTATCTGTAACAATGTCTTGCACAACCGCACGGTGTTTACGGATGGGGGGCTGCAGCAAACCAAGCGATTATTATATCGCGCCCGTTATTTTGATCGGGTGAGTAACACGGATATGCCAAATGAACAAAAGGGGATATTATGCTCTGGTTGAGTGAATTGTTAATTCAGGAACATACCTTCACCTCGTTTGAAGAATTGAAAAAACAGGTGCAGCATCGTGGCGCACAAGGAGAAATGTTTTTTCGTATGGATGTGAAGCCACCGTTTCCTGATACACCAGGCAATTGGGAAGATCAACTCGAAGCTGCATTTACCAGCGGGCAACAACGATAGTGGAGTGTAAACGTGTATTGGAGTGAATCCCCCTCAGGAACAGATCAGTTTATTGTGCCTGATGATATTGTCGATATCGTCTATAAACTGGACTGCAAGTCTTTACCGTTGGATCATGCCTGGTCTTTATCACAAGCACTGCAACAAGCTTTACCCTGGCTTGCCGAGGATGCAGACGCCGGCGTGCATTTAATCCATGTGGCGGAATCCGGCAACGGCTGGCACCGCCCGGATGATCCGGAAAATGATACATTGTGTTTATCGAAACGTACGCGCATGACCTTGCGCATATCCAAACATCGCATTGACGATGCGCATCGATTGACGGGTAAAACCCTGGATGTGGCGGGTAGTCCGCTGACAGTGAAGGAGGGGTCAATTAAATTACTGAGTACCTTGCCCACCTTATTTGCCCGTTATGTTATTTGTGATGCCACAGTGGATGAGGATGTTTTTTTGCATAGCCAAGTGGCTGCACTGCGTGATATGGGTGTCCCTGTGACAAAGGTGTTGGCGGGAAAACAAAACACCTTGCGCCTGCCAGAAGGGCCAATTGCCACCCGCAGCATCATGATCGCGGATTTAATCCCCGAACTGTCGGTGCGGCTACAACAACAAGGATTGGGCGCGGGGCGCAAATACGGTTGTGGGTTATTTGTACCGCAGAAGGGCATAAAACCGGTCGCCGGTGAAAACGACTAGCAATATTATGGGACATGTCTCTTATTGCCAGTTGATTCTCGAGAAAAAATCCAGATAATAAGCACCTTCAAATTTTGATTTTATGAGTAATAGAGTTTATCCATTCAAACTTTAGGAGAGGACAGTCCGATGGCAATTCAATTCAATGGTAAATCCATCGAAACAACGGCAAATGGTTATCTGGCAAATGCAGAAGATTGGAGTAAAGAGTTATCCCAACTGCTTGCCAATGAAGAGGGTATTGGTGAATTGACCCAACGTCATTGGGATCTGATCGAATATCTGCGTGACGAATATTATAACAATGGTCAGAACCAACCGAACGAACGCACCATTCTCAAGGCCATGACCGAGAAATGGGGTAAGGCCACGTCAAAAGACATGTATGACTTGTTTCCGCTCATGCCCTCCAAGCAAGGCGGAAAAGTAGCGGGTTTACCGGAGAGTCGTCGCAAGGGTGGGTATTGATTTCCAGCGCCCTGCTATCCAAATTGGATATAGTGGGGGCTAAAGCGCCGGTGCTATATTTCCTAACCCAGATGCAGGTCTTCGGTTTTGTCGAAGATTGAAAGTGTATTTACTTTACAGTGCGTTAATGCGAGGTAAGTTATGAGTGACAAGCAAGCAAACATCAAAAAAATGCTTGAAATGCAAAAGATGTTCATGAATCTGGAGCATGAGAGCGGTGTGGATTCTGAAACCTACTATGCCGCACCAGCAGGGCATGCATTGCACAACTACCGTCATGAATATCAGCAGTTGGCGATGGAAGTGTGCGATTTGGCACATGCTGAGAAAAAATCGCATCGCGATTAATCGCAAAGTCCCAACAGCAATAAAAAAGCCGCATTACTGCGGCTTTTTTATTGCTGCATTACCTGGGAGTATTCAGATATCAGCCCACATACGGACTAAATTGACGTAACTGCGATCCAATTGCTGGGTGTTTTCATTCTCCGGTGCAGTTTTCAATAATGCTTCTCTGACACTGTTAAGCCCGTAGAGCAATTCACGTTTAGCGGGGTCACGCACTAAACTTTGCACCCAAGTCACGGCGACCAGACGCTCACCTTGTGTCACAGGATTAACGTGATGGAGGCTGGATGACGGATAGAGAATCGCATGCCCGGCAGCGCATTTGATTTGTTGCTCGCCATAACTGGTGCGGATAACCAGCTCACCGCCGTGATAATTTACCGGTGAATTTAAAAATACCGTTACGGAGACGTCCGAGCGATAACGCTGACCTTGCGGACCCATGATCGGATCATCAATGTGATCGCCGTAAGATTTACCCAGTCCATAACGGGCATAAAACGGCACCGCGACACGGTGTGGCAAGGCGGCATTTTGAAAGTGAGGGTGTTGCACCAAGCTACCCATAACGAGGTGGTTAAGGCGATTTAATTGCGCGGCAGCCGGGCTTACCTCTTCATTATTTTTCACCTGCTGGGCAACCTGACCTGCGGAGAGTTTGCCATCCACAAACGGCGCGCCCGCCAACAACGTATGGATTTCAGCTAATTGGCCAGCATTGAGCACGGCGGGTATTTCCACAAGCATAGGGTGTGTTCCTGCTGATCAATTCCCGATAGAATAGCGAACGACGAGTTTATAGGAATCCGCGATGAAACTAAATGTACAAATTGACGAGCGCATGTATCAGATCGAGGTTCCTGAGGATATTGCATACACCGCGAAGGACATTTTTGCCAAAATGGACCGTGAAATGGATAACGGTTGGCAGATGAGCCGGGAATGGGTTCAGGATCTCGATGCGACGCAACGCTGTCAGGTGGCCGCGAATCGATTATTAACGGCAGTAGAAAATAATAATCAACCGAGCATGATGTTGATGTCGGGTTATATCCTCTACAAAATGCCATCCATTCAAAAGATTTTTATCGACACACAGGGTGATATGACGCAGACACAATTGTATACCCGTTAAGGTTATTGTAACTGATGGTGGGTTTACATCAGTGTGACTTTTCTATCAGGCTACTCAGTCTATGATAACCAAGTAAAGGGATTATGAAGTCAGCACATTTAACTGCGCCTGTTCAGCCATCCAAATTAACATCAAAAATTTCTAATTTATCTTCATCGACCAGTGCGGCGCCAATAATATCATTGCGTACAGCGGGGTCAAAGGTGTTCGGGTGGGTGCCTGAGCGCTTTATCGCGAGTACTGTATCCAGGGTGTCTTTTTCCGCTTGCACCTGCTGGTATAACAGTAATGAATCACAGTAATATTCATTGCAAGTATCGGAGCGCAGGTCTCGCGGTAGTGCGCAACCTGAACTGGTCTGGTTAATGCAGGCACCTTCGATAGTTTCTGAGCTGAGGTGGGATAAATACAAGTCGAGTATTTCTTCATCTGAAAAGTCTGGGTGGGTTGCTTTACAACGATTGATAGTTATCACAGTCAGGTAAGCGTGGTTGTTGCCGGCCAGGCAGCACCCACCTTGACACATACCGCAGAGCCGATCGCTAATGGTACGTAATGCAGGGTTTTCTGAAAAAAGCTGTGCTGTTTTTACGTGTGGTTCCTGATGTATGACATTAGGCACTTCAGCGTCGTCAGCATGCTGAGTAGTCTGGCTAATCAAGTTGCGTATGTGTTCCGTGTAACTACTTATCCGTTCTTGCGTGAGCGGAGATACAGAAGTCAGCCCTGATGGAATGGTCAGTAAATACGTGTTTTTATTCGTAAGTTCAGGATTATTTTTCAGAACGGAGTGCAATAGGACGCAGTGTTCATTGGACTCTTTTTCCTTGGCTTCTTCAATATACTTTTTTTTCATGACAGCCATTTCTCTGCGTTCATGAATAAGATTTCTTTGAAATTCGAGACGGGCACTAAATATTGCAGGGGACATGGAAGATTTTTGACTCATAATCCTCCTGCAATCAAAACTACGGCATGCCAAATAGCCCAGATCATTGGTTGACACCAAGTCAGGTGGACTTAATGTGCAATCACATACTTCGCATTTAACCTGATTGAAAATAGGATGTGGCATTTATTCATTCGCAATATTAGCGGAACTGGTTTCAATTGTAATATTATCCAATAAAACAAATAATTGAAATACCTGATCAAGAGTGCCCAGTTATATCCTTTACAAAATGCCAACCACCGCATAGGTTTTTATTGATGCGCAAACTGACATGACCCGGAGGCAACCGTAAACCCGTTAAGCGGCTGAAGTTGATCTGCTGCCACGTTAAAGTGACTTTTCCATTTTAACATGCCCGATACTGCCAAATAATGTCGGTGCCAGACCGGTGTTCTGATACTGCCGAGATTGATAAAAAGCTTGGGCATTGTCACGCGCATTGAGCAGGATGGTGGTTACCTGCCATTCGTGTGCCTTGGCTTCAAGGGTCTGTAATATTGCCGAACCAACCCCGCAGCGTTGGAATGGCGGTATCACTGCCATGTACCGAATGTGTGCTTGTTGCTGGGTGATGCGATGGATTCGACCTACGCCGATCAAATCATTATTATCGAGCAAGGCCATTACATGATAAGCGTGAGCTTCATGTTCATCTTGTTCACTGCCACGCGGTTGTTGCCACGGTGCACGTAGTATCTGCCAGCGCAGATCAAAACAGGCCTGTAATTCCTGAGTTGTAGCAGGTGATTTAATAATAAAGGTTGGATTGGCCATGAGTCCGGGGAGGGGCGATGAGCCGTCGTTCACGACTGGCATCAGGCAAATACCACCCAGGTCGTGGCGATGTATTTTACTCCTTGTTGCAGTGTCACGCCGCGATGTTCATGAGTCCAAAATGGCGGGAATAAAATGAGCTTGCCTTGCTCGGGTTTGATTTTTATATTTTGGTACAAAAATTCCGTTTCACCACCGGGTCCAGCAACATCATTCAAGTACCACAAGGCCACCAATTGTCGTTGACTGAATTCATGGCTGCCGCCATCAATATGCCAATGATAATGTTCACCAGGGTTAGTGCGTTGGATCGCATAACCCATGTCCTTGAACGGACCCTTGAAAAAATGATAGCGTTCGCGAAATTCAACGATGGCTTTGCCCAGTGACTGAAATAGCGCGCGATCCACGTCGTGCCAGTGCGGTTTGCCACTGACAACTAAATCCGTGGATTTTTTAATACTCCGGTCCTGTTCCGCCAATTGACCGATGCGACCTTCATACTGTTCATACTGATGCTGTTCAAAG
This sequence comes from Gammaproteobacteria bacterium, assembly GCA_043719675.1. Classification (GTDB taxonomy): domain Bacteria; phylum Pseudomonadota; class Gammaproteobacteria; order UBA6429; family Thiohalophilaceae; genus JACQBC01. Next base: position 10,623 of record JAYSTO010000145.1, read on the forward strand.
CGCTGAATCATGTCAAGGCATTGCTCAGCAGAAAGGGCGTAATTTTTTTCAAATATAAAAGTATCAGGTTTGACTTCGACGATGGTCGATAGTGGGGTGAGAGTTTTTACGTGCATTTTATTCGGCTTTTTCAGAGGCGATTGTTGTCGATCAAATCCATCAGCGGTTGGTTAAAGTCAGCAGGATGCTTTTCGATGAATGACATGATGCGCTGACATAGCGCGCTCCAATGCACCGCACTTTCCTTACTAACGCGATATAGTTCTGTACTATCACCGGTACGGTGCCAGTCTTCGTAGACGGCAACAATGCCAGGAAATAAATATTTTCGCATATTGGTTAGATTGGCGAAGAAAAAATGCAAAGCCGCCGCATTTTCTTGTTCAAGTATTCGCGGCAATGTCGACAGGGTATCCGCATAGAGATCACGTACAGCACGCAACATGATTTCTAATTTTGAGTGTGGTACTTGTATTAGCAATTTCTCCCAGCCTTCGCCAAGTTGATAGTGCGCCATGACCTCGCCGATTTCGTGCCAAATGACGGATTGCAATTCGTTTTGAGTCATTGTATCTAATGCAAGATCCAAGTCGCACTCAAAATCATAATATGCCAAGGCGCGGCCCAAGGCATTGTCTGGCTTATTCCATAACCATTGTTCGTATTTCTCCCACAACATGCGCCGCAACGCATCACGACGAATATAAATATTTTTCCCCTGACTCATGGCCGGTGGTGAGGTCAAGTCGCAGGCATATTCGTCGCCGGAAACATAAATGTCGAACTCCTGATGGACCTCATGTTTTTCCAGGACGCCAAGAAAAAAATGGGGTTTCACGTTGTATCCAAATCCACCACTATATATAAGATGCTGAGGGGCTAAGGCAGTGTTGATGGCAGCTGAATCAAATGGGTCGTACGTTGTGCCATTAATGGCCAGGGGTTTAAAGGATTCATCTTGCAAGGTTTCCCACAGTTGCTCACGCGAACGCAGCCAATTGCCGACACTATCGTTGGGTAGCGGGTCACCGAAGTTATAGCCGTGTTCCCAGCGGTAATATTCACGCATCTTGAGCAGATAAATGCACATCGTGTAGTTCCCGGCGGCAGTGGCGTCGGCAATGTGGCAATTTTTCTGTACTGTTTGCTTAATTTGCTGTAAATCCAGACTCATATGGGTAGTGTAGGCGATAATTATTCACTTGTGAGGCAGTAAATTCTGGGTAGAATACACTGAATTTAGGCTAACATAGATAGTATGGTGTTGCCAGCCTTACCGGCATGGCATCCGGTAGGCATATGGTTTTTCTGAGAATTAGTCGGTGAGGTAAAAAAGCGTGCGTGTGAGGAGCAAGTGGAATCGTAAAGACAAGACCCATTCGGTGGAAGAGGTGGGTGCCGCGTTGGCCTTCATTGCCTGGCGGATTGCACAAAACAGTATCCTGAACATGGAAAACCACGAATTTCAAACTGACACGCAACCACAACGCTTGAATATCATTGCAGAGTTTCTGTCTTTTACCCTGCACGTCATTGATCGCATGACAATCGATCGTTTTGATGCTGACTCCCGTGTGCGTTTCATGACGGAATTAGCGGCTAAGTCTGCCAAAAATATGTATGACAATAAAAAAGAAATGCTGGGACCGGGTGAGTACCGCCAGGAATTTATTGATTTGCTTAATATACGCCTGGCGGATTACGCGGAGTTTTCTTATGATGCCGACAACGGTGGCCCGAGTTTTCCGATGCGACGTTTTTTTGGGGATCGGGTCACTGAACAAATGGGTGAAAAAAATCGGCGCTGGGTCGGCGATCAAATTATTGACGTGGAAGTCCCGGAGATTTTTTCGACGTTAAAACGTTCAGTGCCGAATTTGTTTATGTGATAACCTGGTCGGCCATACAGCAACTGCATTGTTGCTTTCTTTGTGAAACCTTAGTGCCTGTCTGGGGTAATAAAATCAGCTCATCCGCCTTTCACTAGCATAGGTGCAAAAGGTTGACAAGTGAATATTCCAGCCTGAGCCGGGGAATTTTTCATTCGTCCCATCAAGTAGACTTTGTATATTACCTCCAATGCCAGTTTTAGCAGGATAAATAACCATGTAATGGCCAAAGCCAAATACAAACAGCATTTCGCAGATATTTTCACGCCAGGATGCAAAGATGGAAAACAGGCTATTAAATCTGATACCTTTTACTTCGCAAATTAACAGTGATGCGGTGTACAGAATGATATCAGATATAGGTTACCGGGTGAAAATCGTCAACAGTGATAACTGGCTGTCTTCAATAGCGCTTCAACCAACAAACCTTTCAGTATTATTACTTGATAAAGATATATTTCTTCAAGACAAATTACGCACTGCATTGACAAAGGGAAACCGATCTCCAACCTTTGCCATCATAGGCGATCAAAAAATTAATGAAAATGTACAATTGTTAGAATTGTGTGATGATTTCACGACCTGGCCTTGTTACGCGCAGGAATTAACATGCCGCCTTGAGCGGCTTGCGAGCCTGGATGGGAAAGCCTGGAACTCGCCTGCTGATTGTGGGAAAGTACAAGAGGAATTTATTTCACTTAATTTGCTGGGCCAATCGAATAAGTTTGTTCAGTCTCTCAACCTTATAAAAAAAATTGCCCACTGTGATGTGCCGGTGTTCATTGAAGGCGAAACGGGTACTGGTAAAGAAGTTACTGCGCGCGCAATACATTACTTAAGTGCCAGGCAAAACCATCCTTTCGTGCCGGTCAACTGTGGTGCAATACCGGATAATCTGCTTGAAAATGAATTGTTTGGCCATGAAAAAGGCGCATTTACAGATGCAAAAGAATACCAGCCGGGTCTCATTGCTCAGGCGGATGGCGGAACATTGTTTCTTGATGAAATCGATTCAATGTCACCCAAGGCCCAGGTTGCACTGTTACGTTTTCTGCAAGATCAGGAATATCGACCCTTGGGCGCTAAAAAATACAAGCAAGCGGATGTCAGGGTTATTACTGCGACAAATTCCAATATTCGGACGTTGGTTGAACAAGGCACCTTCCGTGAAGATCTATATTTTCGTATTAATATCATGTCAATAACCTTACCACCGCTGCGTGAGCGAGGCGGTGATATCCGCATTCTGGCAGAGCATTTTCTGCAACTTTGTCGGGAACACTATCACCAACCTGATAAATTTTTACACAAGAATGCCCTTCGGTGGTTGGAAAATTATAGTTGGCCAGGGAACGTACGAGAATTGGAAAACACAATACACCGTATGTTTCTTCTCGCAGAGGGAGCGGCAATTCATACTATTCATACTATAAGTGTTGGAAACGGGCATGCTGAGCGTCGAAAAAACCTTCCCGATCGAAGAAATAAATTGTTATTTGGCATGGGTTTTAATGAGGCAAAAAACAATATGATTAAGGAATTTGAGAAAAATTATCTCTCTGGGTTGATGGCGGAATCACTTGGTAATGTCAGTAAAGCGGCAAAGATCGCAGGTAAAGAGCGGCGCGCATTAGGTAAACTTCTGAAAAAACATCAAATTAAATCGTGAAATTAATCTTCGCTTTAGTAATTAGGTATTACCTGGGATTGATATTATTTTATGGTGCGTGTTGATGGAGGGTTACCGATAAATCGGGTAACCCTCACCTTGTATTTTAATATAAATTACTTAGTTTTGCAGGCAATAATTGCGTCTTGCACTTGACGCCGTAAAGCGATTGTTTGAGAAAAACAACTGGTAGTCACATCCGCATTATTTGAACCTTGGCATAAATTAATAGCTTCATTCCATTGCCATTTTGTGTTGTTGCCCCGGCTAACATTGCCATGCATAACTTTTTCGAAACACCGGGCTGGCTGGATACTGGTTTCCTTGCCTTTGCAAAGTGACTGTACATTGGCATCAGACCAAGTTTTATGGCCGGAATAATCCCATGCAATTTTTCCTTGAACGGCATTGTAACAAGTATTCACAGGGGGAGGAGCTATAATGCCTGTTGATAATTGACGTTGTTCGTTAATAATCGTAGAAATAGGAAGAATGGAAAGGGGCCTTTTTACAGGAGTAGTTGTTGTGGGGGATGCAACGGTTGTAGCGGGTGTTGCTGGCGTAGCTGGTGAAGTTACGCCAACTGTTGGCGGTTTTGGAGAATCTACATCAGGCTCAGCCATCGCATTCCAGTTTTTAGTTAATTTGAATGTACGTGTTTTAACAGGCGCACCATCTCGTGATAACTCAATTTCAATTTGGTTTGAGTCAATTGTACGACCTACCAACGCATCTGACCATGTTAATGTTAAATCCACTGTCCCACTCATAGTGCCAGGTGTTTCTACGGTACTTGTGATTCCAGGAATACGCGAACCATTCTTTACTGCCTTTGCTTGAAATTGAACTCCATCCGGTTTGAATAGATCTTTATAAAAAACTTGTATGGAAACAGCATTCCCAAGCTTCTGTACGACTTCCATTTTTGTGATTTTAGCCCGATTATCAATCTCCTTGCCTGCAGCACTTGAAACCACTCCCCCAAAAAAATCCGTTAATGGGCTGCTGCCATCTTCATTTTGCATTGTTGCACACGAAGTTATACATACGCTTAATAATAATATTACTGACTTCATATAGCCTCCTAAGTACTGAAAAAACAATTGACAATTTGTCTTATTAATAGAGAAAAGTATATTCTCTAACAGAGTCAACCTTAGAGTTTACTATTTTAAACAGCAGTAAAATATTTACCGATAAAGTGTGAAATATTTACATTTTTGTGTTAATCCGCGATGGCAATTATTTTGTTAATAAGACAAGGTTTAAATCCGGGTGATGTTTGACCCGGCATGGGTGTAAAGTTACCCATGCCGTAATGCCATACTTACTGCTGAATATTTTGTTTTATATAAATAACTGGGTCGGGTGTGACCCAGAGTTAAAAGTATGAAAATATTAACAGCAGTAAATTCAGCAAGTTAGTTATTTAAAAATATTGGCACATGTATTGCTGATACAGAACTTAAGAATGGAAAAATATTATATATAACGCATTCAATATGCAAAAAAAAAATCGCAGCGATGTTATTTTGGTAGCTAAAGAAATTGATCAGTATTTAGTGGATCACCCAAATGCGGCAGATAGCCTGGAGGGTGTAGTTACCTGGTGGTTGGCTCGGCAGAGATATACAAAAGCAACAGATGTCGTGCAGAAAGCGTTAGAGCATTT
>JAYSTO010000146.1:0-5719 GCA_043719675.1 Gammaproteobacteria bacterium
TTGCTTATGTGGATACGCACATTCCCGGCGCACGGTACGCCGATCTCAACAAAGACCTTTCCTCACCGCCCACCCGCAAGAGTGGTCGGCACCCGCTACCGGATCCCACGATACTGGCGGCCAAACTCGGGCAATGGGGTATCCATCAGCAGACCCAGGTTGTCGCCTATGACGCCAGTGGTGGCGCGTTTGCCGGGCGATTGTGGTGGTTGTTGCGCTGGCTGGGACATGACGCTGTGGCGGTGTTGGATGGTGGTTGGCAGGCCTGGCAGATGGCAGGGTTCGCGCTTGAGCAGGATTTTCCGGTGATGCAACCCACCCAGTTTATAACCAAGGTGCAGCCTCATCTCGTTCTGGAGAGTGTGGCGGTGCAGCAAGGTCTGGCAGATAAAACGATAACCTTGATCGATGCGCGCGGGCGGGCTCGCTATGCCGGTGAAGTGGAACCGTTGGACCCGGTGGCGGGGCATGTGCCAGGTGCGATTAACCGGCCATTTGAACAGAATCTCACTGCGCAAGGTGTGTTTTTGTCGGCAGACGAATTACGGGCGCGTTTTGCAGCGTATGCGAGTAAACCGCAACAGGTGGTCCACATGTGCGGTTCTGGGGTTACCGCCTGTCACAATCTGTTGGCAATGGAGATTGCGGGGTTACGTGGCTCCCGCTTGTACGCGGGATCGTGGAGTGAATGGATTCGTGATCCTGCTCGCAATGTTAAAAAAGGTGACGAGGCTTGACAGGAGTGGGTCTGATCAGGCCTGATAAGCCATGAACGATACTTTTTAATTAATCGATAACAACTAATAGGAGGTACGGATGCGTACTCAAGAAGCATCCCAGGAGCGTCGTGGCTCATCGCAGGATCGACTCAACACGTTGTTGGCCTCGCGCACAGAAACACTCGCATTGCTCAATCAATTGGCCGGGTTACGCCCCTTCAATCCCGATCAGGAACTGCAACAATTGCTTGAGGAGTTCTGCGAGGCCTTGGTGGATTACACCGCCAGCGCACATTTTCAGCTGTATCGTTTTATCGATGAAGGCACGGAGCGACGCGCCAATCTCAAACAAGTTGCGGATCAGATCTACCCGCATATTGCGGAAACCACGCAGCAAATCCTCGATTTCAACGAAAAATATGACAACGAGGTGAAATACAATAATCTCAAAACACTCGATAAGGATTTATCACAACTGGCGGAGATAGTGGCGGATCGGATTCGTTATGAAGATCAAATCATCAAGGCCTTATCACTGGGGCGATGATGCCACGGGTTAGTGGCGGCCTGAATTGCAGAGACATGTCTTAAAAAGGCCCACATTCCTTTGCAGGCAGGGGGAGGAGTTCACTGTCTAAAACAACCTCATTCTCAGTGTCTGCTTCCATCTCGAGTGGTTCGGCGAACCACGCTATCCACAGTGCGGCCATATCAGGCGTCAGTTCTTCGACGTCATACAGCGGTAATTCACTCTGCGTCATCGTCAATTCACCATCATAAAGTTAATCAGTTATATAGATTATCTTTTGTAAAACATCAAGATACAGACATAACTAATTGTATTTATTAGTATTTTGTTTCAAGGGTATGGCTGTTGCGCATTACTGGCGCAGTCGTTGAGTAAGAATTCCGGTGGTATTTGACGTCGCCGGATTTATTTGCGCCAGCAGAGGGATATTTTCCGCATGGGGGCGTGAGTTGATGTAACGATTGAAAAGAATAGCGCGGCGGCGTGCAACATTGTTAAAGAAAAAAGGCAGAGGGCAAGATAACCTGATGGATCGAAAAACGTTGGCTTGCTATCTCGTTAAACCAATCCATACTCTAACTCTGATTACATGAAAGGAAGTGAAGGTGAATTTATGAAGAGATTACTTGCGTGTTGTTTAATCGTGGTTTCCAATCTGGCCTGGGGCGATGTCCTTGGCTTTCGTGCCAGTGGCGGCGTGTTTGATTACGAAGTCTCAGGCACGATTCGGGATGGTACCGATACACTGGATCTAAAAAATAACTTGGGATTGGGTGATGAAAAGGAATCCAGTGGTTTTATTTATATCGAACACCCTCTGCCACTGATACCGAATATTCGGCTGGGTACCACCAGCCTGAAAATGACGGGTTCAGGAACCGCCACTGCATCCTTTAATGGTGTGCCATTTACCGCAGCGGTTAATTCCGAATTGGATCTGAGTCACACCGAAGTCGCTTTGTATTATGAAATCATCGATACCGGCTTTGATCTTGATCTGGGCCTGAATTTTAAATTGTTTGATGGGCGCGCTACGCTGACGGATGCATCGACCCCAACAACCACGACAACACAGAAAATCGATGTCGTTGTGCCCATGTTATATGCGTCATTGAATATACCGCTCTACGGCTCAGGCTTTTCAATTGGTGCGGATTGGAGCGTGGTTTCCTATGATGGTAACAGTTTGAGTGATTTGTTACTGCGGCTGCGTTATGAAACGGCGTATCACCTGGGTGTTGAAGCGGGGGTACGCAATCTGGCGTTGAAGATTGAAGATACCTCGGATAATTTATACGCCGATATCAAGATCAATGGCCCGTATATTAATTTGTTTCTGTTTTTCTAAATTACCACGCATAAAAAAGGCGCTGTCATGTTGACAGCGCCTTTTTGTTTTATCCCTCGAAAATAATTAATATGGTTTCATCAGCGTTTTACAATGCGTGCCACAATATTTGCCTCGCGCGCCTTGCGTAAATCTTCCCGGATGTGGGCGGTTTGCCCGAGCTGGTTGCCGACATAGTAGCCGAGGCTAAATAGGCCGGTACATATGATTACAACTAACAACAGTGTCATCGTCAAAACCTCTGGCTGCGGGTGGTGGTAAGTATGGGTATCGGTTTGCAGCGTGCTGTTGTTTAATTAAAGGACGAAAATGCCGGCAAAACGTTGCGCCTGATCACGAAATGGATTTAATGGTGTTGAAATATAAAAACTGCGTCACACTTTTCACACATCGGTATTATCGGCAGTGGCGGTGGGCAGTAACACCGGTTTCAAGTCTGCGGGGATGGGCACCATGCGCTCCATGAGGGGTACAGGCCGTTGCCCCAACCGCTGTTCATAGATCACGGTATAAGTGAGTACTCTTTTGCAATAATCACGGGTCTCATTAAAGGGCACCAGTTCAACCCAAAGATCAGCGGGGATGGAACCTTCTTTGGGTAACCATTTGCTGACACGATGTCCGCCGGCATTGTAGGCCGCGGTGGCCAGGACTTTATTGCCTTTAAACTGATCCATGACCCGGCGTAAATAACTCACACCGAGCTTTACATTAGTGCTGGCATCGAGCAAGTCGATGCGCTGAAAACGCAGTTGCATATTACGTGCAACTTGTTTCGCGGTGGCAGGCATTAGCTGCATCAATCCCATGGCACCTGCGTGTGACTTTGCATCTTCGGTAAAGGCACTTTCCTGGCGGATAATGGCAAATGCCCACGCTGGCTCAACGCCGTGTTGTTTGGAATGTGTCTGAACCAGATCGCGATGTGCCAGTGGAAAACGTTTTTCCAAATCATCCCAATAATCGGCTTGCATTAAGGTCATGATCGCCCGGTCATGCCAATTCCAGTCGTGGGCCAGTTGGGCCGCCATCAGCATTTGCGGTTTATCCATGCGTTGAATCGCATGAGTCCACTCGCGGCGTGCATCGACCACACGATTAATCGCGTGCAACTCACGCGCACGGGTAATGGCGGGTAACTTGGCGAGGGTTTGTAAATCATTGACGCGATGCGTCACTGGGCGATGTTCTAGTTGATAACCCAAGCCGGTGCGATCAGCAGCAAGAAAGCCATAGTAACTGCGGGTATCACTGTTGAGTAAATAAATTGATCGTGCCTCTTCCATCTGGCCCATAGCCTCCAACACACGCCCCCGCCAATAGCGCCAGCGGTCGCTGTGTTTGTCTTCACCATCCAGACGATCCAGCCAGGCCAATGCGGTATCCCAGTCCTGATCCGTGAGTGCGGTAAGGATATACAGTTCTTGTGCGCGTTTATCACCGGTATTGATACTTACCTTGGCCAACCACTCGTGACCGCTATAGGGATCTTCCTTCGCCAGTGCCAAGGCTAAATGCCGTTCAATACGATCCCGTTCGCTACTGGCAAAATCAAATTCTTCACGCCAGCCCTGCCATAATTTCACAGCGGCTGGGCCATCCTTAAAGGCGAGACGGGCGATTCCGTCACCAATAATCCAACGCAACAACTGGCTATCTTCATCACCAAAGCGGTCATATATTTCTTCAACGTAGGTTGGATCACGGCGAACCTTGGCCCACATGCGCACCCAGAAGCGATCATCGGCATCCACGTATTGCGCAAGTGTCATACCCAGATTGATCTGATTGGCTTGCATCGTGAGCCGAATGCGTTCCCACACCAATTCTTGTGAAATTGCCCCGTCTTGATGCCAACGTGCGATCGGCACTTCACAATTATTCGGCAGATGTTTGCCGGTCAGCCAAAGACCTTCCAATACGCTGTAGGCGCGTTGTGGTTCTTTAATTTGAAACAGGGCGTGGGCAAAATCGCATTGCATGGCAATGTCGGGCGTGAAGTAATAACTATCCACCAGTAGCCGCCATTGTTTTTTACGTGCCAGCGTCTTTAACCATTCTTGTTGTAAACGCAAAGCCAGAGGCGAGCCGGCATGTTTATCTAAAAACTGGTAAATGTTTTTGTAGTCGGCATGATCAAGGTCACGACGGATCTCGGCAAATTCCAAATAAGGATGCAGCGGGTAATCGCGCAGTTGTTGTTCGAGTTGGCGATAGTGGCCGAGGCGGCCGGATTTGAAAGCATGTTCAGCATCTAAAAATTGTTGGCGTTGTGTTGCCAGTGGATTTTCCGGTATAACGGCCATTGCAGGCAGCATAAGCAATGCCAAGACGGCGCTGAGAAGCTGCCGAACCCCAATTATGAGAGCATTAGTTTGCATGGATACACCTCGAAAATCCTTATCAACTATACACAGCTACTGGCCAGGGCGCCAGCTAACTCCTTGTTGTGCAACGGTTTGATCTGTTTGCTATGGTGGTGGCTAATTTATCGACCGTTTGACCTAAAAGTGAATAGCCAACACGTAAATAAATCCCGTTTTTTGTCAGCTAAACCCTAAACCGGCAAACTGTTTTATACTGTCGCCTTCGCATTTGATACGACAGCGTTAACGAGGTGGAGAACAACCCCATGGCAGACAAAAAACTCAATAAATATTCATCCCGCATTACCCAACCCAAGTCACAAGGGGCCTCACAGGCGATGTTACTCGGCGCGGGGTTAACTCAGGATGATCTGGCCAAGGCCGAGGTAGGTATTTCCAGTGTCTGGTGGGAAGGTAACACCTGCAATATGCACCTGAATGACCTGGCCGCAAAGGTCAAGGAAGGGGTGATCGCCGCCGGGTTGGTTGGCTTACGCTTTAATACCATCGGCGTCTCAGACGGTATATCCATGGGCACTGATGGCATGAGTTACTCCCTGCAATCGCGCGACATCATCGCGGATTCGATTGAGACGGTCATGAATGCCCAATGGTACGACGCCAATATCTCAATTCCCGGCTGCGACAAAAATATGCCGGGGGTGGTGATGGCCATGGGCCGGGTTAATCGCCCCGCGCTGATGATTTACGGCGGTACAATTAAGCCGGGTCACTGGCATGACAAGACCCTGGATAT
>JAYSTO010000147.1:0-2633 GCA_043719675.1 Gammaproteobacteria bacterium
GGCTATTACAATGGTCATACCATACTAGTTCATAGGGCAACGGTAATTCCGTGGGTGGACCCGTCCAACTGAAGAAGTCACTGTCCGGGTGACGGGCGAGAGGCACACCGTTATGCACAAAACTGACGCGATGGGCCTGGGGTAAGTAAACCAATATCTGTTGCTGCATGCCGATCTGGTGCGGACCGAGCACCGAGAAGGGATCATGATGTCGCGCTTGCTCAATTTTGAGCATAGCTTCATTTAATTGTCGCGTTGTCACTGGCATATTGGAAAATTGCACCCTTTGTCACCAGAATGGTATTAACTTGTATTTCGCTATCAACCACTACTACTATACATAACAGATTTTCTCATTATTTGCGAATAGGATATTGCCATGCGCCATCAACGGACACAGCGCTTTGTCAGCCGGATCACCCGCGATACTCTGGCATTGATCCTGGCTGGCGGACGTGGCAGCCGCTTGAAACAGTTAACCCAATGGCGGGCCAAGCCTGCAGTACCCTTTGGTGGCAAGTTTCGTATCATTGATTTTCCGCTCTCCAATTGCATTAACTCCGGCATCCGCCGTATCGGTGTCTTGACCCAATACAAGGCCCATTCACTTATTACGCATATCCAACGTGGTTGGGGCTTTCTGCGGGGTGAATATAATGAGTTTGTTGAATTACTCCCGGCACAACAACGCATCGAATCATCCTGGTACCTGGGTACCGCTGATGCAGTCTATCAAAATCTTGATATCATTCGTAATCATGATACCGATTATGTACTTATTTTGGCTGGTGATCATATTTATAAAATGGATTATGGGGCACTGCTGGCTTTTCACGTCGAACATGCAGCGGATGTCACGATTGGCTGTATTGAATTTCCCCGAGAGAAGTCCCATGCCTTTGGTGTTATGCACGTTGATGACGATTGGCGCATCCACAGTTTCGCAGAAAAACCGGCAAATCCGGAACCTATCCCCGGTAATGACAACATGTCATTGGTTTCAATGGGTATCTATGTCTTTAATCGTGATTTTTTATTTGAACAATTAATTAAAGATGCTGACTCGCGCAATTCCAGTCACGATTTTGGCAAGGATATCATTCCTTCGATCATTGCTGAATATCGCGCCTTTGCTTATCCCTTTCGTGATGAGCAAACACAAGTACAGGCGTATTGGCGTGATGTCGGCACGGTAGATGCGTTTTGGGAATCCAATCTCGAGTTAATCGGTGTGACCCCGGAGCTCAATCTTTATGACGAAGAGTGGCCTATCTGGACTTATCAGGAGCAGGCACCACCCGCCAAATTTGTCTTTGACGACGATGACCGACGCGGCGTCGCGATAGACTCAATGGTATCGGGAGGATGCATTATCTCCGGTGCAAATGTGCGACATTCCTTGTTGTTTTCCAACGTGCAGATCAATGCCGGTTCCATTATTGAGAGCGCTGTCATTTTGCCAAATGTGATTATCGGTGAACGTTGCCAAATTCGTCGTGCCGTGATCGAAAAAAGTTGTGTAATACCGGATGGCATGATAATTGGCAGTGACCCAATTGAGGACGCCAAACGGTTTCACGTTACGCCCAATAAAGTTGTACTGGTGACCCCGGAAATGCTTGGTCAGGAGGTACATCATGTCCGCTGAACCACTGGATGTTGTATTGTGCTGGCATATGCACCAACCTGAATATCGTGATGCAATCACCAATGAATACCGGCTACCCTGGACCTATTTACATGCAATCAAGGATTACACTGACATGGCGGCGCATTTAGAAGCCAATCCAGGCGCCAAGGCTGTGGTCAACTTTGTGCCGATCTTACTCGATCAAATTGATGACTATACTGTCCAGATCAATGCCTATCAACGTCAACAACAACCATTACGCGACCCGTTATTGCATGCACTGGTTAACGATTTACTGCCTACCGATACCGCTAAACAGTTAAGCGTCATCAAGGCCTGTCTACGCGCCAATCGTGACCGGCAGATATTTCCCTATCCCGATTTTGCGCAATTAGTTGAACATGCAAAATGGTTAATTGAACATCCGTTCGCTGTGCGCCATATCAATACACAATTTATAACGGACTTGGTGGTGTGGTATCACCTTGTCTGGTTGGGATACAGCGTACGTAGATCGTCAGAAACGATCAGTCATCTTTTTAAACAAGCACGTGGTTTTACGCTTGCTGATCGCCGCGCATTACTGTCAGTTATCGGTAAGTCTATGGAAAACATTATTCCACGTTATCGGCAACTTGCCGACCGGAATCAGGTTGAATTGTCATTCACGCCGTATGCTCACCCAATTCTTCCACTACTCCTGGATTTTTCAGTTGCTAAAGAAAGTATGCCAGAGGTGACTCTGCCACACGCGCCAATGTATCCACACGGTTATGATCGGGCACGCTGGCATGTTGAACAGGGCTTTCGTAGTTTCACAGCACATTTCGGTAAACGTCCGGTTGGTTGTTGGCCGGCGGAAGGCGCCATCTCCGATAACACATTGCGATTATTGAATGAATATGACATTCACTGGATTGCCAGTGGCCAGGCGGTTTTGCGCAACAGCTTGGATTTCGCAGGTATAACCCAAGCCAATCCTCACTATTGCACCCATCGTGCC
>JAYSTO010000148.1:0-2629 GCA_043719675.1 Gammaproteobacteria bacterium
TTGTGGCGCAACATTACTCATTACGTCATTGATATTGTCGCGGTCAATCTGCGAAAACTTGCGATCCTTGAGTGGTTTTCTGTTTTCCGTGTTGTCACCGGAATAATCACCCATTACCCCCATCACAAAGGGGATTTCCTTTTGATTGATCGCCCCGTTGGTCTCAACGTCATACGTGATATGAACACGAGGTTTCCTTACACGCTTTAACTTGTCATTAACGCTCTCTGTCATGATAAATCCCTCCAATTGTTAAACTTTAGTGAAAATGGATGCTGCTTGCTTGCATCATCTGTTGTACATCCGTCATCAGTGACATTTGTTATTGTCACGGTCTTACGGCCCTTCAATCTTGTTTACTCGTGCTATCGTCTTGAGTAGTTTTGACACCTGTTAATGTACTATACATTTGCCGAGAATTAGAATCTGGAATCAAATCGGTTATCAGTTCACCCAAGGTCATATTGCCCCATTTTACGGCTTTTTCGATTACATACGAAATGGGCGAATGAGGCTCGGTTTTCCGGAAAAACTGGGAAATGTAATATAACTGCTTGAAGGCATCTTCACGGGTTTTTATAGGGCCGGATGCCGACCCCGGCGTATTTTTTGAATTTCCCGGTGTACCATCCGAGCTGCCCTGTTCATCCAATATGGCCAGGGGTAATTTATCTTTTGCAACGTGGTTAATGGTACTCAGCATATCTTCCAGCAAATTGATGATACCGCTGGTCGGCGGAGAGGCGTTACTACCACAGCGCTCATCCAAAAGCTGACTGACTAAGCGGTATTCCTCCAAACAACCCCGTACATCGTCACGAAGTTCAACATAAAACTCCTGGCTGGACAAGGCCACGGTCTTCTCAAATTCGGCCATGATGCCAGTATTTTTCAGACTTTGCCCCGTCGTACCTTCTTCGGTGGGTTTTGGCGCGCCTAAGGCTTGTTGGTATTGCCAGAAGGTGAAGGGGCCTGGGGGATAATTTTCGGTAATGTAAATACTGCGGATGGGTACAAGGAGTACGCCGGTTGCCTCTTCGCCATTCAGGCCGGCTATGGGGGCGACACGGGTTGTCATGCCATCTTCATCGGGGAGAGGAAATATGTTGTCCCAATACCGCTCGATAAGTTGACGTATAAGGGTAAAGCCGTTTTTCAGGCCTTTGATGCCCGCTTTTCTTACCAAGGCTTCTGTATACCAGCTGGCAACTTCTAAATCCTTGGTGTGATTTTTTAAAATATTCGGTGCCAGATCGAGCACTTTTCGCCAATGCTCATCTGCCAGAGCGATGGCCTTTTTTGTTATATCCTGCTCTTGTGGAGTACTACCTTCAAAGAGGGCGCTTCGTTCAGAGGCCCGTGCAGTCTTACGCGAATCCCTGATCTGCGTATAGAGGGATTTAACTGAGGTATCACTGCGGATATCCGTGCCAACCGCATTCTCTGCTGATATTGGTTCAAGAAGGCTATTGATATCGACTAATAATGGTGAAGACATACCCTAATTCCCATTCCAACTGTATGATGGCCCATAGCGTTTTACTTAATCCCCAAAGACTGCCAAATTCTTGTAGTTAACTAATTAGCCATAAAGATACCATCTAGGTACGAAACATCAACTTATTTATGCAATTCTCATTGTAATGACTTAAAATTTGTAGAGATTTTGCCAAAAATGATGCGTAGTTCGCACTTTATATTCGATAAATATGCCGGTGTAAATACCACCGCACCTGATTATTACCGGCCCTTTGAGGATTTGTCACGTTGGATAGAAGGGGACGGTCACTTTATCGCTTTTAAATGCGATGATCCGACTGTTTTTTTGGTTAATTAATTCAATGTTGATATTATACTGCATCGCCAACTATTGGTTTCTGTGATAATCGGGGAGTAATGATTGTGAGGCAGTTATTACCAGGAGACTGTGCCGACAAAGGTGTTCGATGGGCATGTTTGCAGGATAGCGGGGTGATTTTAGAGGTTATATTCAACCTAAAGGGTGATACCTCACGGCTAAATAAACACTCTAATAAATTAACATTATTGTAGTATTAAAATATTTAATTACTAAAAATGATACAAACTGATCAAATTGCGTTAATTTCGGCGGTTGTAGCCAGTCTGGGGTGTGAAATATATGTTAATTGAAGTCAGCATAACCAAGTCACCCAACAATATTAACGTCATGCAATCGACCCAAACGTTTACTGAGCAGGGCGGAACAATTGGCCGTGGACCGGGTAACACCTGGGTATTGGATGATCCCAATCGCTATATGTCCACCAAACATGCAGAAATCCGCTATGAGGGTGGCAGCTATTACTTGGTCGATATAAGTACCAATGGCACGTTTGCTATCGTCAATGGTGCCATGAACCCGATTGGCAATGGCAACCGAGTGTTACTGAAAGACGGTGACCAGTTTTCCCTGAGCGATTATGAATTTCGCGTCACAATTCGCAGCAACGATAACCCATCAATACCCTTGGGTGATCCCTTTGATGCGGGCCCGTTTGCGAGCAACAATCCGTTTCAGGGGCAGGATTATTCCGGCCCCAGCGCTATGCCACACGACGATCCTTTTGCAAATGTTTTTGGTGGCCAAAGTCCGATTGCCGATCCTGGA
>JAYSTO010000149.1:0-5659 GCA_043719675.1 Gammaproteobacteria bacterium
CGATCCACGACTGCCACAGCCACCGAATAACCTTTACTCCGGCACCGTTGCAACGCCGCCCAGGCAGCCTTACTCGCGCTTTCAATACTCAGGGTGCGAAAGGTATAGAGTGATTCCACGTCGGTGGCGCGAAGCGGCGTCACGGCGAAGATAAAACTCAGGACGACCAGGGGTTTGATCAGGCGTTGTTGATACGACATAACACGTTCTCCTCAGATAATATCTATTGGATTTAATAGTGAGGATAGTGTGGCGGGTTTATGTGGATTTTTCTTGTGTGATTCAGCCAATCGATATCGCAACTCAGACAGGCCTGTGTAGTTGATCAATGCGACCGCGGTTTTAGGTACTCGCGTGGCGAGACACGGAGCGTACGCCGGAACATCGTACTGAAGGCACTGACACTGGCATAACCACTATCCAGGGCAATTGCTGTCACCGACTCACCCTGTTGCAGTCGTTCCAGTGCCCGGATGAGACGCCGATGTTCACGCCAACGAATGAAGCTTAAGCCGGTCTCGGCTTGAAATAATCTGGCCAAACTACGACTGCTGAGTCCCACTGTTTCGCTCCATTGTTGCAAGGTTCTGTCATCAGCCAGGTCCTGCAACAAAGCATCACAAAGAAGGCGTAAGCACGGGTGTTGCGGCAGTGGCAGCAGCAACGTGGCATTCGGCATTGTGCGCAATTTGTCATACAACACGGCGATCAAGCGTGATTCAGCACTGTTGGGCTGATATTGATCACCAAACATCGCTGCTTCGATGATGAGTTCCCGCATCAAATCAGAAACTTCATGACAACTCGTTGTATTGGCAAGATGAGTGGCCGCCGTGGGGTCCACATATAACGAGCGATAGGCAAGTTCCCCTGTGGCAGTAATCGAATGCAGCACCTGCGGAGGAATCCACACTGCTTGTCGTGATGTCACGTACCAGGATTGCTGACTGGCGGTAATCTGCATGTTGCCTTTGACCGCATATAACAGTTGTCCACGCGGATGGCCATGCGCTGCAATACCATGCGGACAATCAATATTGGCCATTGTCGCAATCACCGGTCGTCGTGCATCCAGCAATTGTCCTTCCTGTGAACCCGTTAACATCCGCATCGTTACGCTCCCGGCAATGGAATAAATTATCTTTGGAATTCAACTCTCGCCACAATACAGCAAATTGGTCTCGCATTGCCGACACAGATAAAACCCCTGCCCGCGCTGGATGCGCCGATGCCGTATTGAGCCCAGGTCATAGTGACGACAGGCGCAGCGGTAGGGGTAACGGCGCAGGTTACGTTGCGGGATACCGCTGAGATCGTAGGTATGTTTACGCGTCGGCACCGCGCCGAGAATGTCCATCAACGCACACCATTGTCGGCCATGCGGGCGTATATTGCGTAAGCCATGCAACACGTCCGATAAATAGTGCGCAACTTCATGCGGGATAGTGTTCTGCACATTGTCGTCAAAGTATTTGGCGAATAACCATGGGTTATAACGAATCAGTTGAACGTCTCGATAAGATCGATACATGCCCGCAGCGCGGCCTTTGAGGTCAAACACCACCGGGATATCGGCAATGACACGTTGCAGTTTTTCACGGGCCAGTGCGATACATTGATAGGTGGCAGTGACAACAACTTGTCTTTGTTGCGCTGTGATCGGCGCAACAAGGTCGCTTGCTGCGAGTAATGTCTGTTTGTTTACCTTAGGCATATTCATTCATCGCCATGTTTTATGTTCCTGCGCAAGCCCTTGAGTTTACCGCGCTGGCCTTTTTTCTCCATACGTTTGCGTTTGGCTGCTTTTGATGGTTTGGTCGGCCGGCGTTTTTTGCGTGTTACCGCCACACTTTTGATCAAGGCTTGCAAGCGTTGCAGGGCGGCCTCCTTATTCTGTTCCTGACTGCGATAATCCTGCGCCTTGATCACAATCACGCCGTCTTTGCTGATGCGCTGATCTTGCAGTGCCAATAACCGCTCCTTATATATAACAGGTAAAGAACAGGCATGAATATTAAACCGCAAATGGATCGCTGTGGCCAGTTTATTGACATTCTGCCCGCCCGCGCCCTGCGCACGCACCGCATGCAATTCGATTTCACCCTCTGGAATGTTGACATGACTGGAGATGATTAACATGGCGTGAGTTTAACGCAACAGCGGCTCAAGGTCTGCCGAAGTTATCGGATAAACCAGCACCGCATGCAACGGCACGATCTCCTGCAACTTGTCGACGTATTGCCGCTCGGTTTTATCAACCAACACAATCACCCGCGCCTGCGGCGCATATTTTTGCAGGCTATGCAGAAATACGTCCAGATTGCTGATGTTCACGCCTGCATAATTGTTGCCGTAGCCATAGAGAAAATCGGCGACCACAAAATCCGGTCGCTGCTGTTTCAGCAATTGCAACGCCTTGCGCATCGAACCCGCTCGCACTTCCTCGATGCCCAGGTGCGCGTACAGCGCCGCCAGTGGCGGATGGCTGGGTGATTCGATGATGGAAAATACAGTTGGCATCAAGGTTGAACTACTTTTGTTTTATCTTCTTGTAGATCGATTCTTTGCCTGACCGGCTGGTGACAATCCGCAACGCCTCATGATCCTCATCAAAGAAAAATACCGTGATGACATCCTTGCCCTTCAGACTGAACACGGCCGTAACCTGATCAGATGACACCACATACATGCCTTCAATTTTTTTATTATTCCTGCCCAGGTTCGCCACATCGCCATTCGGAAAAAACTCCAGCCAGTCTTGTTCGGCACCATCCGGGTCATAGACCAATTCCCACTTGCCATACACCCAGGCCTCAGCGGCGGGTCCAGCCATACTAACGGAAACGCTGCTGACCAGTATATATAGTGTCAATAACCAGGCTCGAAACATTGTCATACCCGAATGCGTTGTCTATTGTTAACGCTCATTATTCCAGGTCTGGACATCAGCTGTCCACTTGCCACCGCTTGGTTCGTTGGTAACTGACACACAACCCTGCTAAATAATTGTTACCAAATGATGTTCACTTACCAAAATACCTGGTTAAACCGCCTCGGTTTGTCATCTCCAATACCTACTCGCTCTGTGACACCTTCTTCTCGTCATCCACCAGTTTCTCAAAAACCGACAAGCTCGTGGCGAGTTCACGCTGCCCGGTGGCAAAGGCGGCTTCACCCAGTGCAGTGATGGTCTGTTTGTTTTGTTTTAATTCCGCCTGCTGGCGTAACAGAAAATAGGCGTCGTTGGCAAAGCCCAACTGCAGTGCATGGCGGCCCACCTGTAACATTTCGTCATCGGACAAATTCGCCACGTTAACCGCGCTGCTCAATACGCGTAGTGCGGCTGGCTTGTCCGCCGCAGCGGTGACGGATTTTACTATTTTTGTGAACTGTTCCAACCGTGGTTGGCCATAACCTGCAACATCGCGGATCACACTGTTGGTAATATCACGTTCATTGAGCAACAACACTGAGCGTACCAGCGTCGCACGCTGCTCCAATGTAGACAAGGGCATTTGTGCAAAGGCCGCAATGGGCAACTTGCACACCGAAACGGCATAGCCCACTGACTCCAATTCCTGCAACTGATTGACGGGCACAGGCCCGGGTAAAAAACGTTGTTCCTCGGGCACCGGCAGAGTAGCAAGATACGCCGCCACCATTTTATTTCGCACCACCGGCGAATAATCCATACCCTTGGTAATACCAAAGCGTTGGTAATCCTCCGCCGTTTCCAACATCAGCAATGAAACGGTTTTGCGTGCCACCCTGAAATGACTGGCATACGCCATTACCAGTGCTTCATCCGTCGCGGCGCGATCTTCCAACTGGCTCACCACGGTCTCGCCATACATGCGTGGCACAATCGGTGAGTTGATGTGCAGTTTTGGCAGTTCCAGCGTGTGTCGCGCTTGCTTGCCAGCGGCTTCAAGCACCAAGGTGATTGGCCCGGTTGGCGTACCACGACCAACAAAACGCAGCTGTTGGCCATGATAGTGATAACGGATGTTCCCAGAGGGCACCACCTCTTCTGCACCCGTCGCTTCCATACCCACAATCCGCCACGATAACATGCGATGTGCCTTGAGCACCGGATCGCGAGCCTCTTGGTCGTTAGGCGAAATGTAGCCGGTGTGAAATACCGCACCGTGATGCGCAGACGTCAATAAGTCCAACACCTCCACGTCCGCTTTGTTATTAAATGGGATGTAGGCATACACCCCTGCCACATTATTACTGTCAAGCGCATCGAGCAGTGCCCGTGGCCGTGTCTCACCCCAGCTGGGTTTGCCAGCGGTTAATAGAAACACATCCCATTTGGTATTCCTGATTGGCCCACTGAACCAGGATGGTTGCGCCACCTCACGCAAGGCTCGATGCAGATCAGTAGCACCGGCGAGATTCAATGCATAAAGCTGTTTGGCCAATTCAGTACGCAGCGGTTTGTTATTTTCCATAAAACGCGGTTGCCACCAGTGCGTGCCGACATCAAACGTGAGTACGGCAAATTGTTTCAAAACATCTTCATTGGCTGCCAGTAATTGCAGCAGTAACGCCACTTGCTGTTGAAAACCCGTGTCATACGGCGACCGCGCCGAGGTATCCAGCACAAAAATACCGTGCTTACTGGAAGGTTGCGCCAGCGTCGTTGGCAACGGTGCTTTCATTGATAGCGCGAAGTAGTTGCCGGTTGCCGGATCCTCGCCAGTCAGTAGCTGGCCTGCCTGACCATCGAAGTTTAATTCTACTGACTCGCCACTGACTGGACGGAAATGAAATAGATGCTCATCCCCGTGAACGCTCTTTACCGGTACCGTGGTGATCTGTTGCAGTAACTGGCGAGTTGCCGCATCCAGATGCACATAGAGATCCACCGCTGCACGCTCTGCGGGTGCCTTGAAAACATAGTGGCGTTTTAGATCTTTCTGTGGCAAATCCATTTCATAACCAATCACAACCCGGTGGGTCTGATAAGCCAACAACGGAAATACCTGCACGGAATAGATTCCTGAGCCCTGCCATTCCACTAACGCCGGGTCACGCGCAGCACGGGTAATGGTGTTATAGGCTTGCCGGGCCTGTTTTACCGGCACCATCACGCCTTCCTTGAGTTTCGCCGTAATATTGTTTTGATCCAGGCGCAATTCACTTGTGTTAAAACCGGAGGTTGCACTGGGTAACAGCGCGAGTTGATCATCGTTACGCAGAATAACATCGCCAAAGGCCACGTAATACGCCGAGGCATTATCCGGCAAGCGTAACTGGAAATTTCCTTCCCGTTGCCAGTTAGCATCGTTATAAAAATCCATTTGTAACAGTACGCGTGCGCGTAAGCCGACAATACGCACATCGGCACGCATCGCTGTCAGTGGTAAGTGTCTGTTGTCCGCGGTTATTAAACGTGCGCTGTTATCCGTTAGCGTTGATCGCACCCAGGTACGTGCCTGATGTGAATAGCCTGCGGCAGGTACCGAGGCATCTTCCGAATACGGCAGCGATTCGCCACTGCCACCACCGCCACAACCACCGATGGTGATCTTGACTTGCTGCTCCGCCACTATGCGCTCACCATTGTTCAGGGTTGCCATGGCGAACAGGCGGTCGGTTTTTCCCATCTTGATCCGTGTGCTTAAACGCTTTATCGTTGGTTGAACTTCAA
>JAYSTO010000150.1:0-5658 GCA_043719675.1 Gammaproteobacteria bacterium
AATAGCAATGAAATTCTCGAGGCCCTGCAAGAACCACTGTCGGGGATCGTCAGCGCGGTGAAAACCGCACTGGAACAAACCCCACCGGAATTGGCCTCGGACATCGCCGAGCGTGGCATGGTGCTCACCGGCGGCGGCGCCCTGTTGCGTGACCTGGATCGGTTGTTGATGGAAGAAACCGGGTTGCCGGTATTGATTGCTGAAGATCCGCTGACGTGTGTCGCGCGCGGTGGTGGACGTGCCCTGGAAATGATTGATGAAGGCGGCGGCGATTTGTTTACCGTCGAATAAGGCCCGCCCTGTCTCGTTGCGATAACACACTTCGCACGTGTTACGCGAATAGGCCGGGCAAGCTACACCTGGCCTGTTTGCCGCACTTATTGAGCTAATTGCCAGCATTGTCGCCTAACGTCGTTATTCTTCCGTGCCCCCAGGAGATTCACCGTTAAGAACTTCTTCGTACAAGGTCCCTCGATCACGCTCCGCCTGCTGGTGCTGGCGGTGTTGTCGATCGTGCTGATGACCCTGGATCACCGTTACAAAGCCACGGAAAACATCCGATCCCTACTCGGGTCGGTGTTATATCCCTTACGCGTCATTACCGACCTGCCCAACGAGATCAGTACCTGGGCAACAGGAACCCTCGTGAGTCGCGACACCCTGGAAGAACAGAATCAGACGCTGCGCATCCAAAATGAGCTACTCCAGTCAAAACTGCAAAAATATACCGCCCTGGAGGCGGAAAACACCCAATTACGTAAATTGTTAAAATCCGTTCAGGATAATCAGGATCAATTCAACAAGGCCCTGATCGCTGAAATTCTTTCTACTGATCTGGATCCCTTCCGCCGCCAAGTCGTGCTAAACAAAGGCAGCAATGACGAGGTCTATGTCGGCCAGCCCATCATCAGCGCCGAAGGTGTCATCGGCCAAGTCATCCATGTCGGCCCCTTTTCCAGTATTGCCATGCAGATTACCGATCCGAGCCATTCATTGCCTGTCCAGATTAACCGCAATGGGGTACGTGCCATTGCCACCGGAGAACCACATAAAAATCAGCTGACACTGCAACACCAACCGAACAATACCGACATCCTTGTTGGCGATGAACTCGTGACCTCCGGGCTGGGCTGTGTCTTCCCAGCAGGTTATCCGGCGGGCAAGGTGATCGATGTCACCATTAATCCCAGCCTGCCGTTTGCGCACATCGCCGTGGCCCCCAGTGCCCTGCTGGATCGCCACCGCCAGGTTTTGCTGGTATGGCCAGATCGACACCGCATGGGCGGCGCCACCGGCTGCGATGCGATCATCAATATGGAACACGAAAAATGAAAGTGACCTATCCGCATGGCGGCATTATCATCGTGTTAAGTTTTTTAGCCGCCTACCTGCTCACCATGTTGCCACTCCCGGATTGGTTGGGCGCTGTGCGACCCTATTGGGTTGCGATGGTGCTCATCTATTGGTGCATGGCACTACCCCACCGAGTCAGCGTCGGCATGGGTTGGATTGCCGGGTTATTACTGGATATCACCTATAACAGTTTGCTCGGCCAGCACGCGCTGGGGCTGGCATTGCTGGCATTTTTTACCGTGTCGTTGCATCAACAGGTACGTATCTTTCCGTTATGGCAACAATCGTTAACAGTCCTGGTTTTTTGCCTTGTCTATGCGGCGGTTGTCCTGTGGATTAAAGGGATCACCGGGATTGCACCGAGTCTGGGCTGGTATTTGTTACCGCCATTGACCACGGCGCTGTTGTGGCCGGTTGTCTTTACCCTGTTAAGATATATCCGACGTTATTTTCGCGTTGCCTGAACACCATGGTGCAATTTTCCAATGTCACCATCAAGGATCACCTGCGAGAGGCGCATTTATACAATCAGCGCGTCCTGGTAGCCAGCATTATCGTCACGCTTTGTTTTCTTGCCTTGATCATCCGCACATTTTATTTACAAGTCATCGACCATGAACACTACAGTACCTTGTCAGAGGACAATCGTTTCACCCTGATGCCGTTAGCGCCAACACGCGGCCTGATCTATGACCGTAACGGCATTCTCCTGGCACAAAACGTCCCAACCTTTACCTTGGAGCTCACCCCGGAACACATTGAGAACATTAACAACACCATCAAGACCTTGGAAAAATTTATTACTGTCACGCCGGAAGACAAGAAACGTTTTTTCAAACTGGTGAAAAAAAAACGTCGCTTTGATGGCGTACCACTGCGTTTCCGCTTAAGTGATGAAGAGGTCGCGAGGATCGCAGTAAATCAATTTCGCCTGCCCGGCATTAAAATCAGCGCCGAATTAACCCGGCATTATCCCCACGGGGAATTGGCGTCACATGCGATCGGTTACGTGGCGCGTATCAGTGAAGATGATTTACAGAAATTAGATGTCTCGCGTTATAGCGCCACCAAACACATCGGCAAGGTCGGGGTTGAAAAGGCTTACGAAGACCTGTTACACGGCACCGTCGGTTACCAGGAAGTCGAGATCAATGCGCAAGGCCGTGAGGTCAAAGTACGCCAGGGTGAATTGCCCACTCCAGGCAAAAATATTTATCTTACCCTTGATCTCAATGTGCAACGCGTTGCGGAACAAGCCTATGGCGAATTCAGTGGTGCCTTGGTGGCCATTGAGCCTGCCGATGGCTCAGTTATCGCGTTTGTGAGTCTGCCGACGTTTGATCCCAATCTGTTTGTAAACGGCATTGATACCGATACCTATGAAGAGCTGCGCGACTCGCCCACCCAACCGTTATTTAATCGCGCCCTGCAGGGGCGCTACCCGCCCGGCTCCACGATCAAACCCTTTATTGCCCTGGCGGGGCTCGAAAACAATATCATTACCACGGAAAGCAGCATTTACTGCCCGGGTTATTACACGTTAAAAAATGATAACCGACGTTATCGGGATTGGCGTAAAGAGGGACATGGCCACACCAATTTATCCAAGGCCATCACGGAATCCTGCGATGTATTTTTTTATGACCTCGCCAGCAATACCGGTATCGATAAATTGCAACAATTTCTCAGCCACTTTGGTTTTGGCAAACAATCCGGCATGGACTTGCGCGATGAAGCCATTGGCATCTTGCCCTCTAAAGAATGGAAAACAAAAACTCAACATCAACCGTGGTATCCCGGCGAAACCATTATCACCGGCATCGGCCAGGGTTATTGGTTGACCACCCCCGTCCAACTGGCGAGTGCCACGGCAACCATAGGTATGAAAGGCCAGCGCGTGCAACCGCATATTTTGCATGCGACCCATCAGACCAATGAAGATGAACTGACTGAATTCAAACCGGTGATATTGTCGAATGTAGCGGTTCGCCGCCCGGAAAACTGGGATACTATTATCAACGCCATGAACAAGGTGGTGCATGGCCCCACCGGTACCGCGCGTGGCATCAGTAATAAACTGCAATACACCATTGCCGGTAAGACAGGAACCGCCCAGGTATTTGGTTTGAAAGAAGGTGAGAAATATGACGCCACTAAGATCAGCAAGCACCTGCGCGACCACGCCTTGTTTATTGCCTTTGCACCGGTTGATGATCCCCGGTTGGCGGTGGCACTGGTCGTGGAGAATGCCGGTGGCGGCGGGGCGAACGCCGCTCCGGTTGCACGTAAAGTAATGGATGCTTATTTTCTGGAAAGACCCGAATGATTCTAAAACGTATTACACCTGAGTACATTGAAGATAACCGCATCAGTGCCGGACAGCGGGTATTACATTTATTACATTTGGATTTTAATCTACTGGTCAGCCTCTTATTACTCGCGTTAATTGGTTTGGCGGTGTTATACAGCGCCAGCGATCGAAATACAGAGCTGGTGTTGAAACAAGCATTGCGCTTACTCATTGGCTTTGTTGTTATGTTCTCGGTGGCGCAATTGACCCCCGACACGATCAAATACTGGAGCCCCTGGTTATTCGGTATTGGCCTGTTTATGTTGCTGCTGGTGTTCTTTTTTGGCGAAATCGGCAAGGGCGCACAACGCTGGTTGAACTTCGGCATTTTTACCTTTCAACCCTCCGAACTGATGAAACTGGCCGTACCGATGCTGATTGCCTGGTACTTCGCGGAATCCACGCTGCCACCTGCGCCGCTACGGATCATATTCGCGGTTATTTTATTTTCCATCCCAACTGTTCTGGTGGCCATCCAACCTGATTTGGGCACCGCGCTGGTTCTTATTGCATCCGGCGTCTTTGTATTATTCCTGGCCGGGTTACATTGGCGCACGATCATCATCGGTTTTATCCTGATGCTGCCCGTCGTGTGGGTGATGTGGCAATATGGTATGCACGACTATCAACGCAAGCGCGTCATGACCTTTCTTAATCCTGAAACCGACCCCTTGGGCGCGGGATATCACATTATTCAATCAACGATAGCCATTGGCTCAGGCGGCCTCTACGGCAAAGGCTGGTTGAATGGCACACAATCGCATCTGGATTTCCTGCCTGAACGGCGTACCGATTTTATCTTTGCGGTACTGAGTGAAGAGTTTGGCTTTATTGGTGTGTTGATCCTGCTTGTCCTGTACGGACTCGTGATTGGTCGCGGCATCGTTATCGCCACGCAAGCACAAAGTTCCTTTACCCGATTACTCGCCGGTAGTCTCACTCTCACATTTTTTGTTTATGTGTTCATTAATATCGGCATGGTGAGTGGTTTGGTCCCGGTGGTCGGCATACCGTTACCACTGGTGAGTTACGGTGGTACCTCACTGGTGACAATTATGGCGGGCTTTGGGATTCTGATGTCCATTCAAACACACCGCAAACTGGTCTCGACATGAATACCACCCCTAAAATATTGCATACGCTATTTTCGACTCTGCTCATCGGTAGTTACAGTATCACTGCATCCTGCGCCCCCGTCGCACCACACCCCTTTGAAGATAAAACAAATATCGACATCTTCATTAGTGAAATGGTGAAAGAGCACCAATTTGATGGCCAGCAACTGAAAATACTGTTCGATAAAGCCCGGCTGCAACCTGCCATTCTGGATGCCATCGCCCGTCCTGCGGAAAGCAAACCCTGGTATGACTACCGCCCTATCTTTGTCAATCGGGAACGTATCCAAGGTGGTGTGACCTTCTTAAATACCCACGCCGCACTGTTGGCCAAGGCCAGTGATCAATATGGTGTGCCACCACAAATCATGACGGCGATCATTGGAGTTGAAACACGTTATGGCAAACAAAGTGGTTCTTACCTGGTATTGGATTCACTTTCGACCCTGGCATTTAATTATCCGCCCCGTAGCCCGTTTTTTCGTGGCGAATTGAAACAATATCTACTGATGTCACGCGAAGAAAATCTGGACCCATTGGATCAACGTGGCTCGTATGCCGGCGCAATGGGTATGCCGCAGTTTATCCCCAGCAGCTTCCGCCGCTTTGCCGTTGATTTTGATGCTGATGGTAAACGGGATTTGTGGACGAATTACGCGGATGTCATCGGTAGTATCGGCAATTACTTTGAAAAACACGGCTGGCGCAGTTGGGAACCAATCGCCACACGGGTTCAGGTGGAAGGCGACAAATACCAAGCCTTTATCGATGACAGCCCCAAGCCACGTCACGATGTGGCGGATTTACGCAAGGCCGGTGTCCTGTTCCCCGATGACGTCA
>JAYSTO010000016.1:0-60914 GCA_043719675.1 Gammaproteobacteria bacterium
CGGAATCGGGCGGTGAGTGCTGTGAGAAACTTCCGGGTCCAGATATTCCTTGCCTACCATCTTCTGCAGTTCAGGGAACCACTTGGACTCGTACTCTTCACCATAGGCGTTCTGGGTATACGTCTTCAGGTGCAGGAAGTATGCGCCGACCGGGCCGTAACCATCTTTGAAGCGAGCCAGTACGATACGGTTTTCCATTTGTGTCATTTTCGCGCCTGCACCGATCATCAGACCGTAAGCAGAACCCGATGACCATGGCGCGTACCAAACACGACCTGCACCTTCACCCACTGAACGCGGTTTAAAGATGTTAGAAGCACCACCAGCACCACAGATAACGGTCTTGGCCTTGAATACGTGGTAGTTACCAGTACGCACGTTGAAACCAACTGCACCGGCAACTCGGTTTTCTTTGGATTCGTCCATTAATAGATGAGTGACACAGACACGGTTGAATACTTTGTCTGCCGACTTCTTGGCG
Source organism: Gammaproteobacteria bacterium (assembly GCA_043719675.1). GTDB lineage: Bacteria > Pseudomonadota > Gammaproteobacteria > UBA6429 > Thiohalophilaceae > JACQBC01. Next base: position 482 of record JAYSTO010000016.1, read on the forward strand.
GCTTCAGCAACAATTGGCTTGTAAGATTCACCGTGAATCATGATCTGCCAGCGACCTTCACGCAGGTATGCGCCGGTCTTGGTGTTGCGCATGATAGGCAGGCCCCACTCTTCGAACTGGTGTACAGCGGAGTCAACGTGACGCGCCATATCGAATGCCAGGTCTTCACGCACCATACCCATCAGGTCGATACGTGCATAGCGCACGTGATCTTCCGGCTTGTTCTCACCGAAACGGGTACCCATGTAGCAGTTAATCGCATACAAACCCTGGGCTACCGCTCCAGAACGATCGATATTGGCTTTTTCTGCAATGACGATTTTTTTGTTCTTGCCCCAATACCTGGCTTCGAACGCAGCACCAGTACCACCCAGGCCCGCGCCTGCGACCAGAATGTCGATATTGTCTTCAATAATTGTTTTGTAGCCCATTAGTAGTACACCCCTGCTTTAAGTTTTAAGCCATTTGATTCCAGCGTATTTAAACCACCTGCATCCATACGGACATATTTAGGTTCGTTAAATAATAGTTCGCTGTTGACCATGTCTTTGCTTGGCGTTGCTGCTTCAGATAGCTTAGGAATTGCTGTGCCCCAAGGCTTGGTCGTGATTGGCGCTAATAACTCCATGTCTTTTTTGCCGTTGCGGAACTTGATGCGCCAGGCAATCGTGCCTTTTTCTTCGTCACGGTGCACGCGCACTGAGTGACCCAGTGGAGCAAAGTCTGCATAACCGCGCACGTCAATGGCGTGGTGTGGGCAGGCCTTTACGCAGGAATAACATTCCCAACACATGTTGGGTTCAATGTTGTAAGCACGACGAAGTGATTTATCGATGTGCATGATGTCAGATGGGCAGATATCAACGCATTGCCCACAACCATCACAACGAGTCATATATACGAAAGTTGGCATAATATTCTCTCTTTACTAAAGTAATTGTTAAATGAATGTTAGTAGTGGTCTGCTGACTCACGCTTGATACCATGTCCCATATAGGCTGGGTTCTTGCCCATGTATTCCGGGATATCCGGAAACAATTTCTGTACTTCAGGATCCGTCAAATCATACTCTTTAGGCAAATTCTCTCTTGAGCCATCAGCTCGAGTAACACGCTTCTGAAATGCGGCGGCTGGCTTAAAGAACATATGCGCGAATTTCGACCACAGTACGCTGCCAAAAAGTGTCGTGCTTGAAGCGATGAACAAAACGAAAAACAGCGTTGTCCATCCGGCAATACCGTTCGACTGTGTATAGGACCAGAGTAAACCAAAAGTCGAGGTGGTGAGCAGTGAGATAATAAACAGATCCGCTCGTTCGAAGCGATACCACGAAAGGCCTTCCGCAGACACATCAACCCGGATAAAAAACCAGAACCAATATCCACCAACAGCCAACATCAGTGCGCCGACATGCCACAGTTGCGGCAGGATGGCAGGTGTCGGTGTCGCTGGTGTTGGATAGCCAAAAATCATAATGGCGGTAGTAGCCACGAATATAACGAAACCATACATGGTCAAAAGATGGGAAAGTCTGCGTCTTGTATTGCAGAATTCACCAGAGATTAACACTTCTTTCGCTAGTACTTGAATCGCAATCGATGCTTTTTCTCCCGCACCTACTGACCGTTTTGCGCTCTTCTTCGCTTTTTTAGCGTTTTCGAAAAAGTACTGCGCACTTTTCTTATGAACCATGTCAAGTACGGTACCGACTATGACCATCAGAACCATCAAGATAATGTACCCTTGCATTACGACGGCGGGTATAGACGCCGAAAGTTCGGAAAAGGGATTGCTCGTGAACATTAGGTTATCCTCAAATTGTTATTGGTAAAAATATACTCGTTTGTGCGAACTAAGCTATCGATCGACGGTATGGCACCTCGAGAGTTACCTCTTGAACAGACAGTCGAACGAGACATTTCAATTAACGGACATCATGCGATGCTTAGTGTAACACACGCTAGCATATTCATGTTGTGGTGTCCCTTACGAATTGTAGATACTTTTCCCAATCTTCTTACAACAGAAAAAAGTTATACCTTTATCAGTAAATACTTTTTTAATGCTTTCTAATATGCATTCATCCCTAGACCAAAATGCATTCGTCGAGGTAAATTCTGACAAAACGATTTTTTGAAGCAAAAGAACTGTCCAGGCCTTCAATCAAAAGGAATTCCCTTTATACTCAAAAGCCTGCCCCATTTGAGCCTCGTTCAATTTCATTGGCTCTGTAGTTTTGGTGGCGCTGCCGATCGGCAATGTGGAAATAAAAGTTCTATTAGTTTTTCTTATTTACATATAGCAATTGAGGTGTGCCGCGCCATTTTTTTGCGTGGGCTGGAGTGATTTGTCAGGTAATCTTTGCGCCAGAACGACTCCCCCATAATAAATATTGCAACAAGCCCCCACTGTGTGACTTCAACCAGCCCCCATTCAGTTTCATTTTTCGCAGTCATATTCAAATTCGGGAAACCCAAAGGCTTTCCGGAAGCACTCAGATAACATCACAAGCTCCCGTGGGCTGCGGAGGGTAAGGTGCTCTTGAATTCAGGCAGAATTCTGTCTATATCGAACCTGTTATTGTTGGATTTTGCCATATAAACATAACCTCGACATGGGTTTTGTATAATAATCGGTTTGTGATGAGTAATTACAACATTTATCCAGCCAGATAGCTGGTCACACTAATAACCACACCGCCGACACACACCTAAAAAACATCATTATTTAAGATATAAATCTTGATTTTCATATCCACCGCCGCACACGAGCAACGTATACAAGGTACTCGTCTCCAAATCTTTCCGCGAGGTATCGCTCTTCGGGAATAATCAGCGCCCGGTGTACTAAGCCAATCACGGGACCTGTGAGTATGATCCACCATGGCATGTTGAATGCGACCCCAAACCCCGCAAGCGTAATAACCAGTCCGAGATATAGCGGGTTCCGTGTATAGTTGAAGATGCCATGCTGGACCAGGGCCGTGGTGGGTTTGCCAGGGGCAGAAGGTTGTTTAGCTCTGGCGAATTGAACCTTGGTGAGCACTATGATGAGGATGCCTATCGAAGCAACAAAACCACCGAAAAACACGCGAACATTCGCCAGGACAATGTTTTCAAGCGACAGTGGAAAAATATAATCAAGCGCAACGCCGATGAGCAACGCGCCGCCGAATACGACATCCGATGTTTTCCAAAAACGGGTATGGGCAACTTCTATGTTCATGACGCTTATCCACTGCTGTCCCGATGGTGCTGTAGGGAAATCCGCTTTGTAACCTTAGTATCACCGTGCGCATTGGACAAATACAAATTAGCTTATCTGTTTATACAAAAGCCAGTAAAAACCGCATTTTTTCCCTGTTCCGTGCGGTAAGGCACTGAGAATTTAGTGTGGAACCGTCATAAAGCTATACTTAATAAATTCTACAACATGCCATACACGCAGAGGTAAATATGACTTTTTATCGCCAACTACGCCTTGGATTAATGGGTTTCCTCGGTCTTGCCGTGCTCGGCGCATGCAGTACTGCACCGGTTACCGGGCGGCAACAGCTGATGTTAATTTCCGAGTCTCAATCGCAAGAGATGGGTGCCCAAGCCTATAAAGAGGCTATCGCTAAAGCCAAATTAAGCCACGACCCTAAGTATCTTGATCAGGTACGCCGGGTTGGTACGCGTATTGCGCAGGCGGCGCAGAAATCTGATTACCAATGGGAGTTTAATGTCATCGACGAACCCAAGACGATTAACGCGTGGGCACTACCGGGCGGAAAAGTGGCGGTCTACACCGGCCTGCTGAATCTGGGTGTGAGCGACGCTGAACTCGCGGCGGTGATGGGACACGAAGTTGCGCACGCCTTGGCACAACATGGCCGTGAACGGATGTCGCAGGCGTTGGCGCAACAAATTGGTTTAGAGGCATTGGGCAGCGGTAAGTTGAGTTCGGGCGGACTGCAAGCCGTGAATCTTGCGTTGGGTATTGGCGTGGGTTTGCCGTTTGGACGTAAACAAGAATCGGAGGCCGATCTTATCGGTCTGGAGCTGATGGCCAAAGCGGGTTACGATCCGCGAGCGGCGGTAAGCTTTTGGCAGAAAATGGAAAATACAGGCGGTGGCAAACCACCGGAGTTTCTCTCCACGCATCCGTCAAGCGAACACCGCATACGCGATATCGAAGCGGCGCTGCCCAGGTTCATACCGACCTATGAGGCTAACCGGAACAAGGGTTAACAGAACGACTCAGATTCGCTCACGCTCAAAAGCGGATGACTCCGGTTAATTCCCGGTAACAATTCATGTTACGCGACGGGTCGGCTGCGTTGCGCTTTAACGCGTCGCATTCGACTAAATATCTGACGCCATAATCATAGAATGTTACGATGCCCGAATGGCCGTGCACGAATATACCGAATACACCAAATTCCTGATCGGTTTGCTGGCAATCGTCAACCCACTGGGCGCGGTACCGATTTTCGTGGCGTTGACTTCCGGCACGACGGATGCCGAACGCAAAAAGATCATCAAGATTGTCGTAATCGCAGTGCTGACGATTTTGTACGTGGCATTGTTATTCGGCGATTGGCTGCTGAGTTTCTTTGGCATCACCATCCATTCCTTCAGCGTGGGTGGCGGCATTCTGATATTGATCATGGCGATCTCCATGCTGCAAGCGCGCATCAGTCCCGTCACGCAAACGGCGGATGAAGCGCGTGAAGGTGAAGCAAAAGAATCGGTGGCGGTAGTACCGCTGGCCATGCCGCTGCTTGCGGGGCCGGGTGCGATCAGCACCGTCATCTTATACGCGCACAAAGATCCAGGGGTGACTCACTACCTGGCCATGGGTTTGGATATTTTAATTTTGGGCGGGATGTTGTGGGTGGTGTTTCAATTGGTGCCGTGGATCTCGCGTCACATCAGCCAGACCGGTATCAATATTTTCACGCGTATCATGGGGTTGATCCTCGCCGCTATCGCGGTCGAGTTTATCACTACCGGCCTGAAAGGTTTATTTCCTGCGTTGAGTTAGAGATCGCACTGAGTTCTAAGCAGTCACCCCAAACAAAGCCCCAACGCCCGCTGTCAGGGCCATTGCCAACGCGCCCCAAAAGGTTACGCGTACGGCGGCGGTCATCACAGCAGCGCCACCGGCACGTGCCGCCAGCGATCCTAACAACGCAAGAAACAACAGTGCACTACACGAAACAACCCACATGAGCACCGACATCGGTACCAAAAACACTATCACGAGCGGCAAGGCAGCACCCACTGCAAATGTGCCCGCTGACGCTAAAGCCGCTTGAACTGGTCGTGCGGTTAATGTTTCGGATATTCCCAGCTCATCACGTGCATGTGCGCCGAGTGCATCGTGCGCCATCAGCTGGGTAGCAACCTTAGCCGCCAGGGCTAGATCAAGTCCACGTTTAGCATAAATTGCCGTCAGTTCCGCATGTTCGTGCACGGGATCGGCGGCTAACTCCTTACGCTCCCGCTCCAAATCAGCATGCTCGGTATCAGCCTGTGAACTCACGGAAACATATTCGCCAGCGGCCATCGACATAGCGCCCGCCACAAGACCGGCAACACCTGCGATCAAAATATTCTCTGTACTGGCACCTGCTGCCGCCACGCCTAAGACGAGGCTGGCCGTGGAAACAATACCGTCATTTGCGCCAAGTACTGCGGCTCGGAGCCATCCGGTGCGGTAAGTTCTGTGTCTTTCAACGTGTCGCATAAGATCTATTCTTGTTTAGGGAAGGCATTGTGAAAATAGTATTTGTGAAGCGACGGCGGAAAGTGCTGTGCTGATATTTCTGTTAACGTGCAATGGTGCGTTTAACGTGGATATTAACAACAGCGGTGGATTGGATCACTTGGTCGTTTTGATCGACGATACGCGCTTGCAGGGTGTGGCTGCCCCGTTCCAGATTTTTATAGGTATATTGAGTGTCTTCACTATCCGTCGCTGTACCGTCAAATAAAAATTGCAAGCTATGCCCCGAGTGTAATCCGGGCTGAATGGTTAACTGCACGGTAACTTCACTGACATCGACCTGAAGGGTGGTATCGTTGGCGGGCGCAGTGATTTGAAAAGTTGAATAGGAACCCGTGTCCTTCTTTTTTCGTTCTGGCGTAGCAGGGGTAAATTGCGGCACGGGTTCTGATTGATAGGTTGAACCGGGCGATACGGGGATTTCTTTGGCATCTTTGCTGGGTTGATCGGAAAAGATCACTTCGCCGCTGGGGCTGCGGGTCTTATAGACCTTTTTACCGGTATCACCGCTTGTTACGGGTTTTTCCTCTGCCTGCAGGCATAGACTCAGACATATCAACAACATGACAAGACTGGTGCGAAAAGGAATTTGTCGGTTCATCGTTTAATGATTGTGCCTAGAAAACACCAATGAAGTCAATCGAAAGCGACGGGGACTTTTTGTCCCACCGGTTATACTATTACTCCACGTGCATCTTATTCATTGCTCAGGCGCAGATCTTTTAATACTTGAATTCGATTATCCGTAAACCGTGCGACATCACCGACCAAGCTGCCGGTGGCACGCGCCTGGTTATACGCGGCCTGGGCCTCGGCTTGTTTTCCCAGTGCATCCAGCGAAATGGCCAGGCCCACCCACCACACCCCGGCATTGGGCTGCACTTTTAATACCTCGGTGTAAGTTTTGACGGCGGCCTGATGGTTGTGTTGCCGTTGATACAATGCCGCGAGTAAGGCGTGGTGTTCGGGATCACTACTGACCACCGGTGCGAATTTTATCAACACATCCACCGCACGTTGATCCTGATTGAGCTGCATGAGTGTTCGTGCCTGCAACTTGATGAAGGGCGTGTGATCCGGTGTGACTTGCAAGCCGATGGCCAGTACTTCACTGGCCTCCACCCAGCGGCCACCCTTTATATATAGGCCAGTCAGCAACTCCCGTAATGTAGTGAGCGTGGGATCACCGATTAAGGCATTACGTAATAGCGTTTCCGCTTCCCGTAACCGGTTTTGACTGACCAAGTCATAGGCGGATTGATAAGCAATAGCGGCGGATTGTGCAGGCGCAAGTGGCACCGCTTGTTTACTCACGGTGTTGGTTACTGCGGATGTTATCACTTCGTCATCAACCACCGGGGCCATGGTTTTTTTCTTTGTCTTGCTGCGGCGTGCTGCCTTGATTGGCTTTTCCTCAACCACAGGTATTGCTGCCGCTTGGGTATTTTCTGTAATCGGCGTTGAATCAATGATCGGTGTTGTCTGCTGTACCACCGGCGGTGTTACTGAAGATGTAACGGCGGTGATGATCGGTTGCGGTGTGACAACGGTTACTGTCGGCGCCGTGGCAATAACGCCTTCTTTTGTTTGATCGCCATGCCGGTACCAGATGAAATAATAACTGGCTGTACTGATAAGCGTCACTGCCAATACCAGCAGACTAATCATGCCAACAGGTGAACGCTTGCGTACCGCACGCACCGGGACATAACGCACATTTTGCATGATCACCTGTGGTTCGGGTGTATCACTTACCTGACGGTGCTCCAGATCTTTTAGCACTTGATTAATTAAGCTCATACTATTTCCTAGTGCCAGCCAAACACACTGAAGCTGGTTACGCCGACAACCACGATCACGGTTGCAACCCGGCTGATCCAGCGTCGCCATAACGAATCAGCGGCCGTTGGCAGTTGCGCATCTTCGGTATCTTTAATGGCCATTTGTAACAAAGGCAACCTGATCTGACGCTGTCCCTGGCCATAGGCAAGCAACATCGACTTGTGACACAAAATATTGATCAAACGGGGAATGCCACGACTGGCCTTGTAAATCCGATCCAGCGCCTTGTCTTCGAACGGCATGATGCCCTGAAAGCCCGCAATACATAATCGATGAATGATATAGGCATCCATGCCCGCCCGATCAATCGGCTGCAATTCATAGGAAAAGGTAATGCGTTGTTTTAACTGCCGGACGCTGCGCCGGTTAAGTAACTCATTGAGTTCGGGTTGGCCGAATAACACCACGTGTAATAATTTGAATTTCTCTGTTTCCAGATTGGTAAGCAGGCGCAATGATTCAATCGTTTCTTCCGGCATCGCCTGCGCTTCATCAATACACAACACCACGCGTTTGCCTTGTTGTGCCAACTCGATCAGGCGATCACTGATGGCCTTTTGCAAACGGTGTACATAGCGACTGACCTTGATCCCCAGTTCTTCCGCCACCGCCATTTGTAAGCCGTAGGGAGTGAGTTGTGGGTTGTGAATATACACCACCGCAAATTTGTCACCCAGGGTTGCCATTAGCTTGCGGCACAACAGGGTCTTGCCGGTACCCACTTCACCGCTGACCTTGATAAACCCCTCGCCCGTGCGTAGCGCTATCAATAAGGTATTTAAGGCATCAGTGTAATGTCCATAGGAAAAAAAATAACTCGTGTCGGGCGACAAGGTAAACGGGATTTCTTTTAGCCCAAAATAATGTTTATACATGTTATGGCCTATTGCACGACGGTTGTTGTTTCTTTGCCGACTTGTTTTTTCAGCACCACGTTGTGTAAATGGTCGCGTGTGTTACGTAAACCCTCGGTCCACTGTGCCGCACCCTCGATAACCGTGGGTTTGAGCAGGATAACTAATTCACTCTTGGTCATCGCCTCTCTGTTATGACGAAACAATGCGCCAATCAGCGGCAGGTCACCCAGAAACGGCACCGAGGCGGTTTCATTGGATTTTTTGTTTTTCATCAAGCCGCCGATGATCACCACCTGGCCATTTTGCGCACGGATCACGGTATCCGATTCACGTATGGAACTGATCGCCAGCGGCACGCTGAGCGTGGTGGTTGACGAAACGCTGATAGTCTTAACCTTCTCTGTTACATCTACCACGGTGGGATGGATATGCAAAATAATTTCATTGTCTTCGCTGATTTGCGGGATGACATCCAATGCGACACCGGAAAAGAAAGGGGTTAATTCGACGTTGTTTTGTGAACTGCTCGTGCCTGTACTGGTATTACTGCTGGATTCCACGTTCGTGACAAAAAACTCATCGCTGCCGACTTTAATCACCGCCTTTTGATTGTTCATGGTTGAGACTTGCGGGCTGGAAAGTACTTGCACATCGCCTTGCGTCTTTAACAGCTCGACAAAGGCGGAAAAGTTTTTATTGATATTTAATGCTGCGGTGAATACCCCGCCAAAGGCAGAGGTAGCGGTCGAACCAACTTGTGATAAATTGCTGGGATCTAACACGCCGGTGCCACCAACGAGGCTGGTCACACCCGAACCAAACACCGAGCCGCCGCCAACCTGACCGAGTAGATATTTACTGTTGCCGGTATCTTTTAACGCGCTCCAGTTAATGCCTGCCTGGAATCCATCACTGAGCGTTACTTCCAGTACTTTGGCTTCGAGCAAAACCTGTCGTTGCATGACATTTTGCGTACTCTTTAGGTATTCTTCAATCGAACGTAACTCGTCTGGCATGGCGCGCACCACTACAATACCGGATTGCGGACTGACCACGACGTTACGCCCCTTATCTTTGCCAATTAACATCGTTAGTGTTGATTGGAGATCCTCCCAGAAATTCGATACGTTATTGGTATTGATGCTGCTGGCGGCGACGGTATCACGCGGACTGCTGGCACCACTTGAACCTGAGCCTGTGCTACTGCTGCTACCGCCGCGTGCAGTTTGCGTAACCTGACCTGAACTTACTGAAATTTTCGAGCTGCCGCTACGCTTGACGTCGATATAATCCACTTTAAAAATCCGCGTGCGCATCACATCGGGATAAACATGGTACGCGGTTTTGGTTTTTTCAAAATCAAACCCATAGACACTGCGCACGGTTTCCATCACTTCATGTACGGCCACATTTTTTAAATCAAGGGTAATTTTCCCCTTCACCTGTGGATGCACCACCATGTTGTACGGCGTACCGTCGACCAGACCCATAAAAAATTGCCGTGCGTCAACTTGGTCAACCTTTAAATCAAAATGCGGTTCGACATTGACCTGCGTCGGCAGATTCAAGTTGATCGGTGGCAATAACGCTTCATTGACACTGCTCGGCGGCTTGTTGGTTTGCTGCGCTTGATTACCTTTAATACTGCTATCCAGCGTTTGTTCAATCAACGCCAGGGTTCGTGTGTCCGGTGGCGCCGGGGTCGAGCACGCTACCAGGACAACGGGTAGCAGTGCGGTGATCCGAAATAAATGATGTGTCTGCATTATGGTTGTGTTCCCTTTGCCACCTGTTTAATGTCTCTGGGCGACAGTTCCAGTACCAGTTCTTTGTCACCCTTGCGCAAACGCACATAGTCCGGTTCAATTGCAGTGACTTGCGCGCCTGCGACCTGTGTACCAACGGCAACCATGGTGCCATTAATGTTGGCCAACCGCCGATCTGTGGCGATCAACGTTGAGGTTAATACCCATTGTGGAGCAGTTTTTGTGCCAGTGCGTTTATTTGCCGAGTATCCCTGGCCCGGCGGCGCGGTGGGGTCATGTAATACCTCGGCATGCGCGGTGATCTGACAGAAAGTCGTCAACAACAATACTAAATTACATTTTTTGTTGACGGTTTGCCTGATGACTGACGCCATCCCGTTGTTTATTCGCCGTTGCCTAAACACCGATCCATCCTTCGCGTAAGCTTAATGTGTGTACCGTAATCACCACCCGTGCATTTGGATACTTGTCTACTTCCAAACGCACGGCGTCCCAGTAAAAATCCCACGGCAAGGCTTGCAGAGCATTGAGGTACGCCAGTGTTGCCAGATAACTGCCGGTAAATTCGATCTCCAGGCTATGCCGGTAAACCTCAACGGTGGCGGCCGATTTCTCCTCGCCCTCTTCTGCCTCCTCATTGTCAGCTAATAGGGGTTTCACGCCCATGCTCTGCACACGCTGCAATTGCAGTTGCGCGTTTTGCAGCAACATGGCTTCTAACACACTGGCCATTTGTTGCGGGGCGATCAGTGTGTGCAGTTTTTCCTTGAGTTGCGCATCGAGTTTGGCGAGTTCCTCTTGTGTACGCTGCAGGCGTTGTTTCTCAGCCTGATTGGGGTCTTGATTGCGTTGCTGTAATAATGTTGCTTGTTGTTGGCGCAAGGTTGCCACTGTTGTCTGCAAAGTCATAATCTCCGTATTATTGACTGCGGATTTCTGTGCAATTGAATTAAATGCGAGATTAAACCAAACGACTCCCAGCACCACGCTAATTCCGCTGACCACGATCACACGTTCGCGTGGTTTGAGCGATTGATAACGTTGCCGTAATTTTTGCAGTTTTTTCCGCACTATTTGCCTTTTCCCTCGCCACTCGATCGCAGATCAAAATTCACCTGGCTGTGATCCTTATCGCGTTGCATGATAAAGGTTTTAAATTCAACGCCGTGAAAAACTGGCTCTTTGGACAGCCGTTGCAAATAACGCGGCAATAATTCCGGCTGCATGGTTGTACCGCGAATATTCAGTTTTTCACCGCCCTCATGAATGTATAGTTCGGTGAGCCACAAACCCTCAATACGCTGACGGGCCAAGCCGGAAAACTGTGTGGCAAAACCATCTACATTACCAAAACGTTTACCGGACAACAGTTGGAACACCTGTTGTTTGTTCTGTAGTTCTCGGTCAAGCTCAGTGAGTTGCGCAGCAATTTTTCCATTATCATTTCTTGCAACGATCTCTTGATTGAGCGTTTGTACCGTGGCGATGATCGCTTGTTGTTCTATACGCAACTCGGCAAGCGTGTTATTGCTGCGATAACCCAACCAGACTTGTATGGCATTGGCCACCCCCAGCAGAACAAGCACGCCGATCAATAGCTTGCCGACTTGCCGAATCGACAATATTTCTTGTGGTTGCCGCAAGCTGGCTTGATATAAATTAATTTGTTGCATTGTCACTCCCGTGACCAAAACGTTATGCGGCGATGGGCCAGCGCAGTGCAGCACCGATAGCTGGTAGACACAATGCTTGCAATTGCCGTTCCATCATTACCTGGGGTTCCAGTAATGGATTGAGATCTAATTCCCTGACCTGGATACCCAGATTACTGGCGATGTAACCCACCATGCCGGGAATGGTCTGCGGTAGAGGGGCGATAACCAGGCTTTGAATCGGTGGCTGCGCAAAATGACTCTCGTAATAATCCAATGAACGCTGTACTTCGAGAATAATGGTGTCAAATACGCGCTGGTTTGCTGGCGCATCACCATCCAACGCTAAACCCGGCGCCTGCGTTTGATCTTTTGTCTGTAATTCAAAATGCCCCCAACCCACATCCAGGTCACGAGCTAAATACAGCACCCCGTTGCGGCACACGGTAATGAGCCCCTGTGTTTTACCTAAGGCCAACAAGGCAACACCTGACTTATCTTCTGGCAGCAGTTGCGCAACATTGCGTTGCACCATCGGAGGAATATCAATGGTATTTAAATGCAGCTGACTTTGTTCAATCGTGGTGACATACGCGCGTAATACATCGGTCGCGGCACACACCGCATAGGCCATGGGTTGGCGGCCTCGTTCTTTTTGCCCAGGTATAACGAAGGAGTCCACTACGGCATCGGTCAAATCATATTGAATAACATCCTTGATCTTCCAACGCATTGCCGCTGCCAGCTCCTCGGGTTTGACCTCGGGCGCTTCCGTCAGGATAAAACTAAACATATGCGGGCCAAGCACAAAATTGGTGTGCAGGCCTTTTAGGTTGAACTCCTTCACCCAATTCGTCACCACCTGCTGTATTGCATCAATAGAACCACACTGCGCATAGGCGTAATGAGTGAGGTGAAATTCCTGGTCGTTGTCACGCGTCACCGCCGCCAGGGCAACACCATCATCGGCAAGGCATACCCCAACAACCCTGTTTACCGCTTGAGGTTTTTTAAAGAACTTGAACATGTCATACCCCACTGAATATTGGCACACGCGCCAGTCATCTACAGATGAGAGCAAGTTTCAGACCAGATTCCTGCACAGGAGGTGGATAATAGCTATCCTGGGGATGGCTTATGCCACAATTACAGTTTATCGTTCCCTATTTAGTCTATTAATCAAATAGTTATGGTATTGGTTGCCCAGGTTTCTCAGCGACGACAGTAAGCCGTTGCTCTGTGGTTGTGCCGTCTCGGTCGGCCTGGCCCGCCACTGGTTCTGGGTATCGGATTGCACAGTGTGTATTTATGGTGTATATAATACATACTATTCACACATCAGGAGATTGCTATGTCCGTTCGCTTCAACGTTGTGTTGTCCGATGACCTCAATAAAGAGATTGATCGGGCTGTTGTAGAGAGTGAAACCAATAAAAGTGAGATCCTACGCAAGGCCCTGACCTTGTACCTGGCGGCGCGTGACGGCAAGCGGCGTGGACTCAAGCTGGGCCTTGTCGAACCAAGTACGCAGAAACTCGAAACTGAAATCGTTGGCCTGTGAGCAACATCGACCTTAACAACCCGCCACCGAACCACAAATTCAGTGTTTCGGTTGAGCGTGAGGAAACCGATGGCGAGCGGCGCGTGCGGCTGTTCAAGGACATCGCCTTATTTGTCGCTGCCCTTGCCTTTGTGATGTTAATTGCATGGCTGTGTTACAGTACCCTGACATCAGCGACCGCCGGACCCGAAGAAAAGAAGTGGGCCATGTCCATCCTCTCCGCTGCTGCAGGTGGAATTATCGGTTATCTGATCCGTAAATAAATTTCCCCCTGATATAGCCCTATCGGGCCTGGGGCTGACCCGCAAAAAACCTAGCTCAAACGAATGTCACTAAACTGAGTTACCTGCGTATGTTGCGCTTGCGGATCGGGGCTGGTATCGCGCACCAACCAACAGGTGTGCAGACCGGCTTGTTTGGCGGCATCTAATTCGGCTTTGATGTCTGACAAAAATAAAATTTCATCGCCAGGCAAACCCATGGCCTTGGCGATCTGAGTATAGGAATTGCTGTCGATCTTGGCACCGATGTTCGTATCAAAATAATGGCTGAATAACGAGGTGAGATCACCGGCCTCGGTGTGGGCAAACAACAGTTTTTGCGCATACACCGAACCGGAGGAATACACCGCGAGTTGAATGCCCTGCGTATGCCAGGCGCGTAACTGTTCCAGCGCATCGGCATAGATATGGCCATGAAAAGCCCCGTCACGGTAACCTTGTTCCCAGATTAAACCTTGCAGCGCCTTGAGCGGCGTGATTTTTTTATCCTGATCGATCCAGCTGATCAGTTGCGCGATCACTCCGTTCACAGAGAGCTTGGCATCACCGGCTTCACGGCGGACATCATTGATCAATTGTGCGACCACAGCTTGTTGCTGGTGTGTCCGCACAAAGTTATCAATGTGGTGACAGGCGTAAGGAAACAATACCTCTTTCACAAACGCTAATGATGAGGTTGTGCCCTCAATGTCGGTGATAATCGCGCGGATCATGCCACGGCAGCAAGGTGTTGATCGAAGCTGGGAAATTGTTTGGCGATGTCATTGCCGGTGAAATTACCGACCCAGCCCTCGGGCGTGGTGAAAAAACGAATGCATTTGAAATATGGCCTCTCACCCATGTCGAACCAATGTGTGGTATTGGCGGGCACACTGATCAGATCACCTTTTTCACACACCACCATGTACACCTTGTCGTTGATGTGCAAATAAAACAAACCGCTGCCATCGACAAAGAAGCGTACTTCAAAATCCGCATGGGTGTGTTCGGCGAGAAACTTCTGGCGGAATTCCTCTTTCTTGGGATTATCCGGCAGCAGGCTCACCACATCCACGGATTTAAAACCGTATTGTTTGTTTAATTTGTCGATCGAACTTTGGTACGCCGCCAACACCGCGGCCTGATCCGCCTCTTTCGCCAGTGGTTGTTGCGCCTGCCACTGTTCAAATTGCACACCCACGGCCTTGAGTTGCCTGGCAATGCTGGCAAAATCCCGGAAGGTCTCGACCTTGCCGCTGCGGTCATCTTTATATATGGTTAACATGCTCATCGTCCTATCTCCTTTAGTCGTAACTCACAGTTGAACAAATAATCCAGGGCCTCCACCTGTCGCAGCGCATCCGTTACCGTTGCGCCCCAGGTATAAAAACCATGCCCGCGAATAATATACCCAAAGTTGTTGTCATTCGCATCCATATAGGTATTCACTTGCGCAGCCAGTCGCGGGATATCCTGACTGTTGTCGAAGATCGGCACCTCCATGCTCGTAGCATGGGTGGTGACCCCGGGAAAGGCCTTGAGCAACTCGTAATTTTCCAATCGCACAAAATCTGTCTGCAACCGCGACAGCAACACCGCGCTCATCGCGTGTGGATGTAATACCGCACCCACATCGGCAAAACGTTGATAAATCTGCGTATGCAAACCGGTCTCCGCTGAAGGTCGACGCTGATCCACCGCTTTACCGTTTATATCAACCCGCATGATGTCATCCAGCATCAGCTGACCCTTGTGTCGGCCCGACACTGTGATCGCAATCGTGCCATCGGCCAGCCGCGCTGAAAAATTACCGGAGGTCGCCGGGACCAGGCCCATGTTGTACATCGTCTTGCCCGCGGTGATTAGCTCACCGGCGCGTTGTTGGAAGTCGTTCATTTGTTTTGCTGCCTAATGAAGTTATTAATTTATTATCATCGACCAAAAGGACGACTGCACGCAAGAGCTGTTGCCGAGAAATCGTTCTTTTTGACAACACAATGTTATCACCGGTCACCATACACTTGCTAACAAGCGGCTTCCGGCGCCTGCCACGAATTTTATACTAAAATTCAGACTAACAGTGGGTTGCGTATATTTGGGCTCCTTGTTTGTTTTATGGTGATGATGATAACATCATCATCCGGTAACAACCTGGCAGGAACCTTCTGAAAATATGCCCTCGCAACCAATAATAATGTTCCAATTTTTAACTATTGTTATCGGAATGACGTGTTCAACGTATTCACTAAGCCAGGAGTTACCTAAGATGAAAAAAAACGAACCGCCTGATATTTTGACAGGCCAAGAGATCGCCGATCTCTATAACAAATTTGATTTTAAAGGCCGCGGTCTTTCTACAACAGCATTTATTGAAGCAGCACAGAAGCCAAACACCATTATTTTCGATTTACGTGATAGTGACGATTACAAACGGGGACATATCAAAGGTGCCGTGCATTTGGGTGCCGATGTGACGATAGAAAAACTGAATCAGTTGGCCCCCGATTACAATTCGACGATTCTTGTTTATTGTACTAATTCGTTGGAGGCGACACGAATGATGTCGTTAACCCATACAATTGCTCCACAGATTTATGGGCTCGGCTATAAAAATATTTACTTTTTAGATGCGGCTTGGCGCGATAAAAATGTGGTAATCCCGTGGGAGGGGAAAATAAAGAAATGATGGCTCCGTTAAACAAGACGCTTGGCCTATTGACCGCGCTGCTGGTTTTCACCTTACCTGCCTCAGCGGAGCGGCTCGTAATCGACAACGCATGGTTCCGCGTACGGATCAGCACACCCGCACCCAGTTCATTGGCAGCTTTTTATGAAGGCCGGGGTTTTCCCAAGTCCATGATCGAAGCGCTAAGCAAGGAATGTTTTATCAATGTCGGTTTACGCAACAAAAGCAATTCCATTGTCTGGTATGACTTGAGCCGGTGGCAATTTACCACCAAGGAGGGGCCTGTAACGCCCTATCCGCGCCGCTATTGGCAGAGACAATGGCAACAACTACAGATTGATGCCCGTCATCAAGCGACATTTCGCTGGACGTTATTGCCTGAGCAGCTGGATTTTCAGCCGAGCGAGGCTGAGGCGGGCAACGTGGTGTTGCCACGCACGACTTTACCGATCACGATCCGCGGCAAGATCGCCGTAGGCGAGAATAAAGACAAGAATATCGACATACTATTTGAGGAGGTGACATGCGCTGTCGATTCCACCGAACCGTAATGGGTTTACTCTTGTTGCTGTCCCTGCCTTTGTCCTTGTTGGCCAAAGACACGATTATCTTGCCTCAAGGCATTATTAAAGTCACACCACCTCGACCCGCGCCCGCGCTACATTTGAAAGATGATACCGGTCAGGCCTTTGACTTGACTACGCAACGTGGTAAATGGGTGTTTGTGCATTTCTGGGCGAGCTGGTGTGGACCCTGCGCACACGAGATGCCGCTGATTCAAGCCCTCAGCAACCAACTCAAACATCCTGATTTTCACATTGTGTTAATTAATACAGCGGAAACCGAAGATACCATCTTCAGTTTCCTAAGCGCCACCGCCCCGCGATTACATACATTGCTGGATGAAAATGGTCAAGTCAGTGAGTCCTGGGCACCACGCGGCTTGCCATCGACCTACTTTGTTGATCCGCAGGGTGTGATTCGTTACCTGGCCTTGGGCGGTCGCCCCTGGGACACAGCGGAGTATCAAAACTTTATCAAGTCCCTACTTAAACAGTCTCCACCAAAAATTAAGCGCTGATGTGACTGATGCGGTATCTCTGCCGTTGCGCATGAAATTCTTTGGCAAGTATTGGATGTTGTTGCAAGTGCGTATGCCATCGCTGTAAATCAGTGGGCCGTCGCAAAAACACCCCAATGTTATTTTCGTAAACCGGTGTGGTCAACCGGTACGCTGCGACAAACTGCTGTTGTAATTTGGGATTATGCAGATAGGCGCAGCGGCGTAACTCACTTGCACTGAGAAAATTAAACACCAACATGCCCTGCGCCGTCGTGTGCCGCTGTAAAGCGCTAAACCATGGCAACGCCGCTGCCACTACTCGCACTGGCTCACCCTCTTGCTCCGTGAACATATCATCAATGATCAGGTCAAATTTAGGGCCATGATATGTCTTAATCCAGGCCAAGGCATCTGCATGAATTAATTTGATGCGCTTGCTGCGCGGCAAAAAAAACCGTTTCGCCACGTGCAAGTGTATGTGATCCAATTCCACCCCCACCAAGATCGCCTTGGGAAACAGTTGCGCTAATTGCTGCAATACAGTGCCGCCGCCGACGCCCAATACTAACACCCGCCGACACTGCGCAGAGGTAAGAAACAAACCAGGCAAACTCAACAAGTCCCAGACATTGCCGGTGAGAAACCGCCGTGGGTTATATTGGGTGTGAAACACACCATCGGTATACAAGCGCCGCGTTTGACCCGCCGTGCGCACCTCGTAGACCTTACCGTTGTGCTGCTTATGCCAGAGGATCGCCATGATCGCCACTCGCCGCGCACTGAATGCGCGGCATTACAGCCATTCCATTAAATAGTAAATATACACACCCTCAGAGGATTTTGATGGCCCCAACACGCGCGCAGCAAACTGCTTACCGGCAACAACACCTGCCTGTGCGCTCTGCGCATCGGCAACAATCTCGACACAGGCCGCCGGATAACGTGTCCGTGTGTTACGCGGTGTCGTGACAATGGCGTATTGAACGGTGGATACATTCGTCTGTGGATCGGGGGGGACAAAACCGCGCATTATAAGCCTTGTTTATCGACAGTGTCGGCAAATTGTACCCCGTGTCACCTGCTGTTGATACGTTCGTACGAAGATTTGCCGCTAATCGCTACTGCAATTTGTCATCGTGTACGCCGGTTAATGAGCCGCAACCAATACTCAGGTTCGCAGCGCCCGCTTCGCCTCCAGAGTTCAGACACCATTCAGAAAAATCCACCCCCTTATTCAGTTTTGATTCAGCCCTCGGCGGTAAGCTGGGCACCGTGAACCCACGCATGCCGTACCAAAGGAGAACAACCATGCATACCCAGACACTGAAAATAACCACCTTGGCCTTGAGCCTGTGCTCGGCAACCGCATTTGCAGCACACGAAAACCGTGCTGAGGGATTTTATGATGAAGCCAATGTGATTAATGTAGAACCCCTCACCCGGACGGTACGCGTCACTGTACCGCAACGTGAGTGTTATCAGCAGGAAGTCCGCACCCCGGTGTATCAGGGTGGGCGCAGCAGTGAAGGTGCCACCGTTGTTGGTGGTGTCGTCGGTGGTATCCTCGGGCATAAACTCAGCCGTGGCCGTGGCGCTGGCACCGTTGCTGGCACCCTGATCGGCGCGGCAATCGGTAATCAAGTCGGCCAGGCCAATGCGCAACCGCCGAGTTACCATGAAGAAGTCAGCTACCAGAACCGCTGCGATGTCAGCGAGGTGTCGCATACCGAAGAGCGGATCGATGGATACCGTGTTACTTATCGTTACAAAGGCGAAACCTTTACCACACAAATGCCCTATGACCCCGGTAAACACCTGCGCGTACGGGTCAGCGTAGCCCCCGTTAATAATTAATTGTTATCCTTGTCCCGCCAGCCAGGCCAGGTAAATTGCCTGACCTGGCTTTTCTGTTTTGTGCTTATGACCTTCAGCGTGATACCAGCTGCAAACGCCGCCTTTCCGTAATTTCGCGTGCATTTGACGCATAAAAGAAAAATTTCAATTCGTCACTTTGTTAGGGATTTATTTTATTCTAAATAGTACGCACCGAAGATTGCCTGGCCATTCAAGTCCTTGCCATGCAATAATCCGCCGATGGGGCAACGCAACAGTATTTACTATTACTTAGTTCGCTATTTCAACTCACTTGGCCGGTTAGACGGTAAGGTGGTGGTGGATATTCCTGCGGGCCATGGGCAGATGAGCAGCCCGTTGCAGCAGCAAGGGGCAATCATCAAGGCCCTGGATTTATACCCGGAAAAGATCCAGGGTGAGGGCATCGAAAAAATCTACGCGGACATGAATCACCGCCTGCCATTGGCGGATGAGTCAGTGGATTTTGTTTTGTGCCTGGAGGGTATAGAACATATCCACAATCAATACGGCCTGCTCATGGAACTCAATCGTATCCTCAAAACCGGTGGTAGCCTGATCTTAACCGCACCGAGCCTGTCACATATCCGCGCGCGGCTATCGACCTTTTTAGTGGAAAGCGAATATTGGAAACGCATGCCGGCCTCGGAAGTCGACAGTGTCTGGTTTTCTGAAACAGAGTCGTCACGTATCTACTTTGGTCATATTTATTTAATCAACGCCAGTCATTTGCGTACCTTAACCGCGTTGAGCGGTTTTTCCATCCAGCAACGCTTATGGACCAATCTCAGCACAAGCTCCATCGTACTATCCGTGTTGTTTTATCCGCTGATTGTGTTGGTGTCGTTTTTCGCTTTGTTCGATTCCTGGCGCAAACACCGAACTGATATGAATGCAGCAAAACGCCGCATTTATTGGGAACAACTGCGTATTAATATTTCACCCGTGACGTTGTTCTGCAAAGATATCTTCTGGGTATTAACCAAACAACGCAGCATTCATGAAACCATCGATTATTTACGGCAAATGCAGCGCTAATCGTACGCAGAGTCCAGAATTATTCGTTAATTGCCGGACCTTGTTTCAGGCTGTACTTTCCCAAGGCGATGGGTATCTGTAGTTTTTTGTCGGATTTATCCTCACCGTTTTCCACAACCAGAATAATATTGACGTAATACTTATTTTCTTCTTCCGGGACAACAACAATCCGGTGATTGATTAGTTGATGCTGTTTAATCTCCTGGTACAGAAGAGGTGAGCCCTTTGTTTGCAGGACCAGCCCGTCGCTGGTGGTATAGCCAAGTTTCAATACATTGATATCTTTTAACGCCAGGTACTCAATTTCGATCTCCAGCTCGTGACCCGCCAATATCTTGGACCTGATCGAGTAATTCAGTCGCACCGGAAACTCTGCTGCGGGTGACAGGACCGTGGTGGAAGGATCACTATCTCTGGCTTCTTGCAGGCGCTTGTGGATGGCAATGGCATCGTCGCCCTGCTTGGCTGAAAAAAACGAGAAATAACTACAGGCACTTAACAGACTCGCCAAACCAAGCAGTAGCATTCGTCGTATTAACATGCGTAACTCCGATTGATACAAATTCTTAACCATGGGGTTATTATGCCAAACTCCTGGAAGAAAAAGGTGAACTACGTTAGCAATGCCCCCTGTGAGTCGCAACCACATGTCAAAATCATGGAAGAACACCATTAATGACCACATTGCACCGACTACTGGGAATCGGGTAGTTATACACAAAATTTACCCAGTGGGGCCCTATTTATCAGCTACCAGCATTTGTGGCACCCATCACAGTATTGACAGATACGATTAACTTCTAATAATGGAGATACTTAAGGCAGTAACGGGGAGCCCCGCTTCGCCATAGGTTAAGTAAAATACCCATTACAAGAAACGATATCCCGCCCACAACCAGCAGTGGAAAATACCATGGCCATCTTGAATGATACGGTTTCACATAAAAAAAGGTTTCTTGCCAGCCTAATCAAGGCCCCCTTTGATCAATTAGCGCAGACCTGCGGTAGCGTCTGGTCATCCGCCGATGAGGTAACCCAGAGCCTACAGCATCAGCTCTGCAAGCTCCCGCATTGCCAGCTCCTCTATGCCATTGATAAGACCGGCAAACAACTCAGCGCCAATATCACACGTAATCAGGTTGACAACAGCTGGCGGGGCCAAGACCTGTCAGCGCGTCCCTACCTCAAAGGTAATCTACCCTACCAGGGCCTGATCCTGTCCCCGGCCTATTTGAGCCAACGCAGCATGCAACCGTGTATCACCGCCATGCAGGCGGTGCGTCATGCAGATCAGCTCGTGGGATTTATCGCTGCCGATTTTCACCTCAAAGACCTGCCTGTGATGAGCTCACCCGCCTTGCGGCGGGCACAGCTACTATCCAATGGGCCTGCTGGCCATGGCAGACCCGGCCGGATCATTAGCAGTGTTGACGATAATATAGATTATTTGACCTACGTCTTAATTACCTTGATGCAAGAACACGGGGTTTTTCAGGCACAGATTCATTTCACTAGTGCCCGCTGTGTTTTGTGGTCGATCGATAACCCGTTTCACTACCAGCTGCACACCGTTGAAGAGTTGATGATGCCTGAATTGTTCATACAGTACCCTGAACAGACCTATATTCAGCAAGCCAACACCGGCCAGGAAAACATTCCCTTGGTCATGGCGCAGATCAAGGCCTTACGCGAAGGCAATGATACAAATTACCTACGATCCGCCTCCTTGAATATTATTAATAACCTCGTCAGCCTGACCTTTGTCAGTGACGGCACACAATACATCGCCGCCGGGGAATTTCTCAATCGCGAATTACCTTATTGGCTTGGCAAGCCCGTTCACGCTAACATAGAACCTACCGCTTCTCTGCACAAAAACTAAACCACTGAAGGCAATTAATTATGTTGTTTGAATCACAACCTGCAAATATTTCATTGATCAAGATTTTTTTCTCCGTTACTGCATTGTTGTTATGCCAGCCACTGCTGGCAGCAAACCCGTCCGCAACTACGACGCCACCACCCAAACAAACCCCCGTAACCACATTGCCCGTTACACCGGTAAATCCTGCGGCTGCACCGGCAAAACCACTCAATACCAATCAGGAGTTGGCAAAAAAAATATGGTTACTGACCAATGGCGACATGACCATCACTCATATTAAAGCAGGACTTGGTGGCGGTGAAAGCCAGATGTCGCTATCCATCGACAAGAGCATGGCAGAGAAAATTATCGCTGTGCTCAACCAGGCCTTTGATCCGGTACCCGAACAAATTCAGGGCTACGTTGCGGAGAAAGGCAACACGGAACAACTTACCGCCATCATCAAATGGCTGGAATCCTTTTATGGCAAGAAGGTGCGCGAGGCCGAAGCCAAGATGCAAATCCAATACAACGAGCTGGAGCGTACCGTCCCCTTGAAGGAACCAAAATTTTCCAAGGAACGCGAAGCCCTTTATAAACGCTATGAGCGGATTGCCCTGGAAGCCAACACTAAATTCATTGCCGAGACCGTTGAGTTTTATACGGTGATCAATAACAGCACCAAACCACCCACGGAACGTATCGCCCCCAAACAATTAGAGCAAACACTTAAGCTCAACCAGGTTAAAATGCAGAGCCTGACGCAACAATTGTTGCCGCATTTATTTGCCTCCACCTATCGCGACCTGATCGTCGACGAGTTAAAAGTGTATATCGATTTTCTGGAGACCCCTGCCGGACAAAGTTATCTGCAACTCACCACGGATGCCTACGTCCACGCCTTGCGCAAGACCCGGCCCGAAGTATTGCTCAAACTGGCCGGTATCTTTGAGGATGAGCTTGCCATTTTATCACCCTATTCCAAAGAAGCGCTGTCTGAAGCAAAACAACAGCAGCTGCTAGTCACGATGATGAAACGTTTTGGGAAACACGCATTGATCGGCGCCATTCTGGAGGTGCGCGGCGGGCAGATCACCATCTTGCGCAATAACCAGGAGCAAGAGGTCTTCGGTCGCCCCAATCAGGACTTCATCACGGTAAATACCTTGATGAAAGACATGCATAAAGCGAAGCTTGATATCCGGCGTTATTACCAGCTGGTGCAAAAGCATGCCCGCCAGTAATAAAAACAGGCCCGGTTTTAGGGTATGCTGTGGCACTGAGGCGGTGCCTCAATAACATATAAAGAATTAAAACGGTTTTAACCGCTATTTATAAAAACGAAAGGGGAACGTTTATGCGCTATTTGTTGCTTGCGTGTTTTTTACTAACAGGGGCCTTTGCCTTCGCAATGAAAGAGCGGGGGCATGCGACTCATCATCATAAAACAAGCTGACCACACCCATGCCCAGCATTTACCAGATTAAGCCTGCTTTCCAAAATCTGTTGCGCCCACTCACGCGCAAATTGGCAGCGATGGGCGTCACGGCAAATCAAATTACTAATCTTGCGTTGCTGTTATCCATCTTGACCGGACTGGCTGTCGCATATTGGTCAACAACCATCACGATATTTTTTCTGGTGCCCGTAGTTATGCTTGTACGCATGGGGCTCAATGCTATTGATGGTATGCTGGCGCGTGAACATAACATGAAGACCGCGTTGGGTGCCTTCCTTAACGAGTTGAGTGACGTCATCTCAGATGCGGCGCTGTATCTGCCGTTTGCGTTGGTTATCCAGATTAATCCGGCATTAGTGGTGGCCGTGGTGATCGCCGCGATTATCAGTGAAATGGCCGGTGTCGTGGCCGTGCAGGTGGGTGCATCACGTCGTTATGACGGCCCCATGGGCAAAAGTGATCGGGCCTTCGTGTTTGGCGCAATTGCATTGGCCCTTGGTCTGGAGCTGCCATTGGGAGATGGATTGAATATCTTGTTGATCGGCATACTGCTATTACTGGTGTTGACCACGATCAACCGTGTGTTATCTGCATTGCAAGAGGTGAAACCATGATCGCGCTACATTTGCCCGCCAGTGTTCAGATAGCGTTACTCGGGATGTTTGGGTTGTTATTAGTTGCAACGCTCTTTGTCGGTGGCCTGGCTCACTTGCGCCCCGAACGCAACTACACCGAACTCACCTTGCGGGTCAAAACCTGGTGGTTGATCGTCGGCGTATTTACCGCCGCCATTGTCGTTAACCACACCGTATCAGTCATCGTCTTGGCCTTTGTCAGCTTCCTCGCCTTCAAGGAATATTTATCGTTAATCCCCACTCGGCGCACAGATCACCGGGTGCTGCTCTGGGCCTATATCGCCATTCCCTTTCAATATTATTGGGTGGCGATCGGCTGGTATGGCCTGTTCATTATTTTCATCCCGGTGTATGCCTTTTTATTTCTGCCGATGCGCATGGTGATGATTGGCGAGACGCAAGGATTTTTACGTGCGGCAGGCACCCTGCACTGGGGATTAATGACCACGGTATTCAGCCTGAGCCACATGGCTTATTTATTGGCCTTGCCGGATGCAAAAAATCCAGCCGGCGGTAGTGTCGGCCTGCTGTTATTCCTGGTGTTTCTGACGGAGATCAACGATGTCGCGCAATACATCTGGGGTAAATCCTTCGGCAAACATAAAGTAACGCCGACCGTCAGCCCGAACAAAACCATGGAAGGACTCCTCGGCGGCGTGCTGACGACAACAGCACTGGCGGTGTTATTAGCCCCTTGGCTCACCCCTTTAACACCATGGCAATCCGTTGCGGCCGGTGCATTAATCGGTATTGCGGGCTTTGTCGGCGATGTCACCATCTCGGCGGTGAAACGTGACATCGGCGTGAAAGACAGCGGCAGTATTTTGCCTGGGCATGGTGGTATCCTGGATCGATTAGACAGTCTTACCTACACCGCACCGTTGTTTTTCCACTTTATCTATTTCCTGCATTATTAACCCATGTTACGCCTGCTGTTTTTTCTTATCATTATTAAACCGCTGGCGATACTGGTGCTGGGCCTGAACATCCGCCGACACGAGTTGTTACCGGCCAGCGGTCCGGCTATTGTGGTGGCAAACCACAATAGCCACCTGGATACACTGGTATTAATGTCGCTATTTCCGTTACAGTTGATCGCCAAGGTACACCCGGTGGCAGCGGCGGATTATTTTCTGCGAAACCGCTGGCTGAGTTGGTTTGCCCGCAACGTGATCGGTATCATTCCCTTGGAGCGTAAACCCAGCGCAAAAGGCGCACAGGTGTTAGCCCCCGTTACTGAGGCGCTTGCCCGCGGGGATATACTGATTTTATTTCCTGAAGGTTCCCGTGGTGAGCCGGAAAAAATGAGCAAATTCAAGAACGGCATTGCGCATCTGCTCAGCGAACAAACTACGGTCGCGGTAACGCCGGTGTTTTTTTACGGTTTGGGAAAATCCCTGCCCAAGGGGGAATTATTCTTGGTGCCATTTTTTGTTGACGTGTTTGTCGGCGAGCCTTTAGCTTGGAACGGCGCACGCCAGGCATTCATGGAGGCGTTAGAATCCAGCATGCAACAGTTACAGCACCAAGCGCAGATCGCCACACGGCATGCGCAAGAATCACCCCCTCAGGCACAACCGAATAAGGAATGACACCCATGAGAACCACAAAAGAATGCACATTTTCCAGCTGGGATGGCACCGCGTTGTTTTACCGCGCCTGGCTCGCTGATAAGCCGACTGATAAAGCCATCATTTTGTTTCATCGCGGCCATGAACATTCCGGGCGTTGGCAGGACGTGGTAGATAAACTTAATTTGCCGGACTTTTCACTGTTTGCCTGGGATGCACGCGGTCATGGCCTTTCCCCTGGTGAACGTGGTTATGCGGAGAACTTCGGCGTGTTGTTGCAGGACGTCGATGCCTTCGTTCATTTCATCTCAGTCGAATACAAGATACCTATGGAAAATATTGTTGTGCTGGCACACAGCGTTGGTAGTGTATTAGCCAGCACCTGGGTGCATGACTACGCGCCACCGATCCGTGCGCTGGTGCTTGGCAGTCCTGCGTTGCGCGTGCGTTTGTATTTACCGTTCGCAATTCCGCTATTGCGCCTGTTGCTGAAAGTAAAACCGGTGTCCTTCGTACAGAGTTATGTGAAGGCTAAATTGTTGACGCATGATCCTGTTAAGATTGCCTCCTACACAGCTGATAAACTGATTACCCGCGCCATCGCGGTGAATATCCTGATCGGCCTGTATGATGCAGGCACGCGCCTGATGCGGGATGCCGGGGCGATTCAAACGCCAACCCTGATGTTGGTCTCCGGCGCGGATTGGGTCGTGAAACAATCAGCGCAACGACAATTCTTTAAGGGCCTATCTTCACCGCGCAAAGAAATGCATGTGTTCCCGGGGTTTTTCCACGACACCTTCAACGAAAAAGACAATCATTTACCGATTGGCAAGGCCCGGGAATTTATCCTGCGTGAGTTTGTGCAGCCGACCGCAATACCCTTTCTCCTCAACGCACACCAGGTTGGCTACACAAAAAACGAGTATGATTGCTTGCTTAAACCGCTTAGCTTGTTTTCACCCAGCGGACTGGTCTTTGCCCTATCCCGATTGATGTTAAAGACCGTGGGTAAACTCAGTCATGGTATACGCATCGGTCATGCCACCGGCTTCGACTCCGGCACGATGTTGGATTACGTGTATCGTAACCAGGCAGAAGGGTGGGCGCTGCTCGGTAAGATGATTGATCGGAATTACCTCGACAGCATTGGCTGGAAGGGCATTCGTCTGCGTAAACAAAACCTGCAAAAAATGCTCAAACAGACCATCGAACAGGTACATGCTGAGGGCAAACCATTGCAGTTACTCGATATTGCCACCGGCCACGGACGTTATGTATTGGATACGTTACGTCAGATGCCTGCTTACCCGGTGTGCGCGTTATTGCGGGATTATAGCCCGCTGAATATCGAATCGGGTATGGCATTGGCGACACAAATGGGCTTGACCAATGTCACTTATGAACAAGGCGATGCCTTTGATAAAAAATCATTGGCACAGATCAAACCAACGCCCTCCATTGTCATTGTCTCAGGCTTGTATGAATTGTTCCCGGGCAACGAAATGATAAGTACATCCCTGCAAGGACTTGCCGCTGGCATGGCCGATGACGGCTATCTCATTTATACCAATCAACCGTGGCATCCGCAGGTAGTATTGATTGCGCGGACGCTGACCAGTCACCGTAATGGACAGCCATGGGTCATGCGTCGCCGTACCCAAGCGGAGATGGATCAATTAGTTGCCGCCGCCGGATTTGAAAAAATGGCAATGGCGATTGACGAGTACGGTATTTTTTCTGTGTCCATTGCCCGTAAGACCGCACACCGGCACTGAGCCCGGCAGCGGCATCCGCGGCAGATGAAGACCGCCTTCATCATCCCAGCTGCGTCCATTTCCCGTTATATTTGCCATTAAATTGCAAACTGCTCACATGACAACCAATTCAAAAAGGCCTAACATTGCCCCATAATTGCTACATGAAGGAATAAACCCATGTTAATCAAATCTCCACTGCCTGTTATCCTGGCTACAGTATCCGCCCTGTGCATCACTGTATTCATCAGCGGTTGCTCGGATTCCGCATCGGCCGATGCAAAACACGCGGAATACAGACTGCCTAACAGTGATATTCGCCTTACCATTACAATCCAGTCTGGTGAAAAGGAACGAATCGTCCGCGCTACCGACGGTGATCAAGAACTATTTAAAACTAAGCTCGACAAAAACCCAGAGGGCAAAACCCGCGCACGATTATACAAAAATAAAGAAAGTTATACCCTGGTTGACGGCAATGGCGAACGCTATTTATTAAATATGCGCGAAAAACGTTTTGAGAAAAGTGCGGACGACAAAAACGCGGCAGGCGCCACCTATGTTGGAAAATTTGATTTTGATAAAAAACACAACTGGCGTTTTATCCCCAGCAAACAAATTGCGAAGGCTGATGACACGCCACCTACTGCCACCTCCAGTTCGTCTTCAGAAAAGGGGCGGTTTGGCCCGCCATCAAAACAATTTCGATAGTTTCTTATAGCACCGTTGACGTCGCGCACCGAGTACGCGACGTCGATATGTGTTAACTGTTACGCTTATTTTATTTCGTCGATTTTTTTCTGCTGTTGTTCTAACGTCTGCTGCAATGCCTTGGCACTGTCCTGAGCCTGCTGAATCGACTGTTGTGCCTGTATAGGCGTGGCACCGGGCGAGCCACTGACCGGATCGTTATTTGCTTTTAGATACCACATCAGTAAGCCGCCGATTATCACCAAACTGAACAGCAAAGAAAGATATCGCATGGCGCAAGCTCCGTTAGATAGTTATAAGGGTAAAACTGTTTTATTCTGCAATCTCGATTCGATTTCGCCCATTTTCCTTTGCCTTATATAGACTCTGATCGGCGCGTTCAAACAGAGTCTCGATCGCTTCTTCATCACGATAATATGTCAAACCGGCAGATACGGTAATAACTACGCGTTTATCCTGAAAATGAAATGGCGTTTGTTCTATTATGCCACGCAGTTTTTCTGCCACTGTTTTACCAACAGCGATATCCGCTTCCGGCAGTAATAACACAAATTCTTCGCCGCCATATCGTGCCACAAAATCAGTTTGTCGAATATGTTCACTGAGTACCTCACCTATAACCTTCAGTACTCGATCACCTGCAGCATGACCATAGGTGTCATTAATTGTTTTGAATTTGTCGACATCAAATACAGCCAACCCCAACGTTGATTTGTAGCGTCGGCAACGGGCAATTTCCATGGCAATCCGTTCTTCGTACGCCTTGCGATTCGGCAATCCCGTCAAAGTATCTTGCATGGCTTCTTGTTGCGTCTGCTCCAGCCGTTGCTGCAACTGCGCACCACCCTTTTCAAGCGCATGCACTTTTTCAGTTAACTGCACAATCAACGCCTGGGCCTGCTCATGCCGTTGTTGCTCGGTGTCACGAAACGTTTTGACGCGGTTATCAATCATATCCAGGCGTGTCACTATCGTCTGCTTTACCTGTATCAGCTCGGTCATGTCTTGCATCGATTTTTTGATGTAATCAATCTCACCATGCACATCAGACTCCATAGCAACCACATGCTGCTGCGTTTCTTCGTGCCGCCTGCCAGTCTGCCGCAAATCTGCATCGATCTCCTCCAATCGTAAATTGAGTTGTGAAAAAAAACTCTCCAACTCATTGCGCTGCACGGTAAGACGACTACAAATCTCTGCAACCACATCCGCCAAAGCGTGCAAACAGTGCACGAGGCCATCGACTTTTCCTGATTGTTCAGAAAACAGTTTTTCAATCTGGCTGACACTGGCTTGTAAATCCTTGGGTGGACTGAGGTGTGTGATAAATGCCTTAACCGCTTCGACAATCTCATTCAGTGAGTTTGCATCCAGCATCACCGGCAAAGGTTCTGTTGAATTATAGGCTGACTCGATATTCTGGGCGATAACTTCGATTATCGGTAATAAATCCTTGCGACGTCGCGCCTTATTGATGTGACTTTTCAGTGTACGGAAATTAATGCGCCGTTTGACATTATCGGGCAAGCGCAACGCAAGCTGTAATAACAGATCACCCACGGCAGGGGCAATGGTTTTGGGAGAATCGTTAAGATTGCTATCGGCACCCTCAACCGCTGGCATCCTCGATACCGGCGGTACAATAAGTTCGGCAGATTTTTTCTCTTCCACTATAGGTGGCTCAGTCTTTACGCCCAGCAATTCCTTGTCTTGCGACTGTTGTTCGCGTTTTGCAAAAATCCGTTCAAGAAATTTGCTGCGCCGTTCGCCCTTGGCCTCAGCGGTGGGATTTAATGGCGGCTCAGCCTGGGGTGATGTTTGCTTCTGCTCGAATTCAATCACTTGCTTAAACAAATTGGCAACTTGCTCAATTACCCCGTTCACCTCAGCAAACTCTTCCAATTCATTCAGTTGTTTGTCGATATCTTTGGCATTACGGCTAAGCGCGGCTGGAATGCTTACTTGTTTCAACAACGCCTGTAGGATGCGCGCCGGACTTTTTAATGCCTGGCGATTACTGCGGATTTGATCTAATTCGCCGATTTGCACGCTAATGGTTTCAATCAGTGTGCGCAGCTTAACGATATCTTTGCCGTCGCGAACTGCATTGCGTAATTCGGCGAGTGACTGGCTTAATGGCGGATGACGTGCATCCGCTGCTAAGGTAAGGCGTGCGACAAGATGACGCAATAGTCGTTCGATCTCACGCCAGGATTTTTCCTTGAGCTCCAGCTCGCCAAGCGTTTCGAAATAACGCGTCTTCCAGCGTGCCTGTGGATCGAGGCTATCTTTGTCTGTTGCCATACGGTGTGTACGCCAAAATGTATCGTCACGCGGCCAGGCGCGACATGTTCAATCCCTCTGGCAAACCCAGCTCCATCATGATCGGCAGATGATCCGAATAAGCATGATTCAGCGCCGTTACATTTAACACTTTAAATTCGGGCGTAACAAGGATATGGTCGATATTGTGCGTAGGACGCCAACTGGGGAAGGTCAGCGTTTCTTCTAATGGCTCATGTAAGCGGGTTCGATTAAATAGCATGCACATTTCTTTACTATCCGGCTTGCAATTCAGGTCCCCCATCAAAATAACATGCCGGTAGTCACTAATGCGCTCACCGATATACGCTAGTTGACGCATACGCGCCCGCGTACTCAGCGATAAATGCACGATAACCAGGGCAAGTGCGTGCTCGCCGCCGCCATACACCGACAATATCGCATTGCGTCCCGGAATCAATGTTGGCAACGATAAATCTTCGACGTGGTTGGGGTGATAGCGGCTCAACAAACCGTTACTGTGTTTCGCAATCCGGCCGAAGTTACGGTTGACCTGGTGGTACCAATAGGGAAACTCCGCCTTTAATGCCAGGTATTCCACCAGATTAATGTTATTACTGCGAATACTGCCCGCGTCCACTTCCTGCAAGCCGACAAAATCGCACATGGCCAATACCTTCGCCACCTTGTCCAGATTGGTAAGGCGTTGCGGATGCGGCAACAGATGTTTCCAACTGTGAATGACATACTGGTGGGGACTGCGGGTATGAATCCCGACCTGGATGTTATAACTCATGACCCGTAAATGTTGTCCGCTCATTGCGTGTGAAAATTACCCAGTTAATAGGGAATAGTAACGTATCCCTCGTTGCCACACCCTTGCTACTAGATTGGGCAAACCATTTCGCCCAGCTTTGCGGTCAGCTTGAGATTCTCGCTGTAATCCACGGGACAATCAATGATGCTCACCGCCTTATCGGCTAACGCCTTGGTCAATGTCGGCAACAGCTCCTCGCCTTTCTTGATGCGATAACCTTTAGCTCCAAAGGCTTCGGCCAACTTCACAAAATCCGGGTTGGTGAAATCCACGTTTGACTTACGGCCGAACTGGTTCATTTGCTTCCACTCGATCAGGCCATAAGCACTGTCGTTCCATATTAAAATAACAATGGCGGTTTTCAAGCGTACAGCAGTCTCAATTTCCTGAACATTCATCAAAAATCCCGCATCGCCGGTCACCGCGACGATCTGTCGTTCGGGGTAGGCCAGCTTCGCTGCAACGGCGCCGGGTACCGCGATACCCATACTGGCGAAACCGTTGGAGATAATGCAGGTATTGGGGTATTCACAACGGAACATACGTGACATCCACATCTTGTGTGCGCCTACATCACAAATGGCGATGCCCTCCATATCCATCGCCGTGCGCAGATCCCAAATGATCTTTTGCGGCTTCATCGGCACGGAATTATCATCTTTATGCTGGTTCATGTCCTCGATCAAGGCTGTGCGTAACCCGCGCATGGCGGTACCGGTATGCGGGCTGGCAACTTGCATAATGCGCAGCAAGGAAAGCTTGATATCGCCAATCACACCTGTATCGACGTTGTAATACGCATCGACCTCCGCCGGTGCGTTATCAATGTGGATAATGATGCGATCCTTAGTGGGGTGCCACAAATACGGATGGTACTCAACCAAGTCATAACCGATACAGATAATCACATCGGCGCGATCAAAGCCGCAACTGACATAATCTTTTGCCTGCAACCCGGCACTACCCAACGCCATCGGATGCTTGAAGGGGATCACCCCTTTGGCCATGAAAGTGTTGGCCACTGGAATGCGTAATTCCTGGGCAAATTCCGCTAACTGCTTCCACGCCTTGCTGCGGATCACACCGTTACCGGCGAGAATGATCGGGTTCTTGGCCTTGGAAATCAGCTCGGCGGCATGGTTCACTTTTTCAGACGGCGGTTCCGGTGCGTGCGCTTGTTTGGCGGGTAATGGCGTATCGTCAATTTCCATTTCGGCGATGTTCTCTGGAAACTCAATAAAGGTCGCGCCTGTTTTCTCGGTTTGCGCAACTTTAAACGCCTTGCGTACCACCTCGGTGATGATATCCGGACTCAACAGCCGACTGGAGTATTTGGTGATGGCGCGAAACATCTCTTCGAGATCCAGCACCTGATGGGATTCTTTGTGTAACCGATGTGTACTGGCCTGACCAGCGATAGCAACCACCGGGGCATGATCCATGTTGGCATCCGCCACCCCCGTAATCAGGTTGGTCGCGCCCGGACCCAGTGTTGCCAGACAGACGCCGGCCTTGCCGGTCAGGCGGCCATAAACATCTGCCATGAAGGCGGCGCCTTGCTCGTGCCGTACGGTAATAAACTTGATC
Organism: Gammaproteobacteria bacterium; assembly: GCA_043719675.1. Classification (GTDB taxonomy): domain Bacteria; phylum Pseudomonadota; class Gammaproteobacteria; order UBA6429; family Thiohalophilaceae; genus JACQBC01. Next base: position 33,535 of record JAYSTO010000016.1, read on the forward strand.
TTGGAGTCGAGCAGGGCATCCATGACGTCCAGATTTTCTTCACCCGGAATACCAAAAATGTATTCCACACCTTCATTTTCCAAACACCGGACAAACAGTTCTGCAGCCTTCATTGTTGTTCTCCTTAACGTTTCCTTAGTGGACTAACTATCGGCGCTACCCGCCCTTTCCTTAAGCGTGATCCGGCGTCACGACCTGTCGGGAATATTCGCAGCGGCCGACTTATTTGACTGACACTTTCTTGATGAGGTGATCCACCACTTTCAACGTGCCTTCATTCGTAGCGGCATATTTTGAGCTGGTGCGGTACTTACCGTTAACAATCATCGTGGGTACCCCTTCCACTTGATAGCTGTTGGTCAACTCCTGCGCACGCTTCATTTTTGAATCAACAGAAAAAGAACGAAAGGTATCCAAAAAATCTTTTTTACTGACGCCATGCTCGGAAAAAAACGCCGCCATCTTTTGATCGCTATAAATATCACGTTTCTGGTTGTGAATCGCCTCAAACAACGGTACATGGATCTTCTCCAGAACCCCCAGGGCTTCCGCCGTGTAAAAAGCGCGGGCTAAGGGTTCCGTCTCAGGCCAACGGGGAAAAATCACAGGAAAGCGCACTAACTCGACATTGCTAGGCAACTGTTTTTTCCATGCAGTCACTAGCGGCTCAAACTGAAAGCAGTGTGGGCAAGCATAAGTAAATGCCTCAACCACTTCTGTTTTGTTGACCGTGCTGGTTAAAACAGGGGGCTTAATATCCACATATTCAATGCCTTCATCTATCCCGGCAACAACCAAACTGCTGGTGACTGAACTTCCCAGCAATACCCAGAGCGCTAACCTACGTTGTAATTTCGACATTTTCCTCTCCTAAAACGATTTCTGATTTTTTAATCCCATTGCCGCCACAGACATTGTCATGTAGGACTCATGCCCAGGAAACAAGTTTCCAACCCACAAAGCCGTACTAATTTAGTTTGGCCCTCTGTCAGGGCTTCGTTACAATAGCTGCCATTTTATCCTGCTGCTAATCATAACTGAATGTAGATGACGCTAACGTTAACAGATTCTCTCTTGCTTGAGGCACACCAGCTCCGCTGTGAACGCGGGGAGCGCCTGTTATTTGAGTCCCTCTCGTTTCGAATCGCCTCCGGTCAGTTATTGCAGATCGAAGGCGCCAACGGTAGTGGCAAAACCACCCTCTTGCGTACTTTATGTGGCTTATCGCCTCCGGCCGAGGGTAAAATCACCTGGTGCAATGAAAACATACAGGATAGCAGCCAGGAATACCTCACGCAGCTAACCTATGTTGGCCACCACCCCGGTATCAAACTCGACCTGACAGCACTGGAAAATCTGCGTTTTGCCCAGGACATGTCGCGCAGCACGGTCACCGATCCAGCCCTGCTTCACGCCCTGGAACGCATCGGTTTATTCGGCTTCGAGTACGTACCTTGTCGTCACCTGTCAGCCGGTCAACGCCGTCGGGTTGCCTTGGCGCGACTGCTGGTTGCCGACACCCGCCTATGGATCCTGGATGAACCGTTCACGGCTATTGACCGCGCTGGCACGCAATTGCTGACTCAATTGCTGACCCAGCACTTGCACAATAAGGGCTTGGTAGTACTGACTTCGCATCAGCCCATTGAATTAACAGACGGTGATATTACCCGTCTGGTATTGCATTAGATCGTCGAGACAACAGCCATGTATTCCGCCTTATTCTCCCTGCTCAAGCGCGACTTGATGCTGGCCTTTCGACACCGCTCCGAGCTGATGAATCCATTGGTTTTTTTTCTCATTGTCGTCAGTTTATTTCCGATGGGACTCAACCCCCAAAGCCAGGTACTGCCAATGATGGGCGCCGCCGTCATCTGGGTGGCAGCATTGCTTGCCGCGATGTTGTCGCTGGATAATATGTTTCGTAGCGATTTTGACGATGGCACCCTGGAACAAATTGTGCTGTCGCCCTGGCCCTTGCCGGCCATGGTATTGATGAAAGTCCTGGCGCACTGGTTGGTAAGCGGTATTCCGCTGGTATTGCTCTCTCCGCTGCTGGGTGTGATGTTCAACCTACCTGCGGAGAGTATTGGCGCACTGGTTCTCACGTTATTAATTGGTACGCCTGTGCTCAGCTTAATCGGCGCCATTGGTGTAGCATTAACTGTAGGATTGCGCCGGGGTGGTGTGCTGTTGTCACTATTAGTGTTACCTTTGTACATCCCGATATTAATCTTTGGTGCGGGTTCTGTCTGGGACGCCTCATTGGGTGCCTCCATATACGGGCCGCTCCTGTTTATGGGCGCGATTCTGGTGCTGACCTTGACCTTAGCGCCTTTTGCGATTGCCAGCGCAGTCAGAATTAGCTTGGAGTAATTTATCATGTGGGTGTGGTTTCATAAACTCGGCTCACCGCCGTATTTTTACCGCTTTTCAGGCGTGATATTGCCCTATCTCGCGGTGGCGTGCCTGCTGAGCATGAGTATCGGTGTGTTCTGGGGTTTATTTAAGGCTCCACCGGATTATCAACAATCCGAAACCGTACGCATTATCTATGTTCACGTCCCGGCAGCGATGTTTTCCATGTCGATCTATGTCGTCATGGCCATCGCCGGTGCAGTGACTTTGATTTGGCGGATCAAACTGGCTGAGCTGATCGCGGCGGCCTCGGCACCGATTGGCGCATCGTATACTTTTATTGCGTTAGCTACCGGCTCCTTGTGGGGGCGCACGACCTGGGGTAACACCTATTGGGAATGGAGCGATCCGCGATTAATGTCCGAGTTAGTCCTGTTTTTTCTTTATCTGGGGTACATTGCCTTGTACTATGCTTCAGAAGATCGGCGCGGTGCCGCGCGCGCCGCCGCTGTGCTGGCCTTGGTAGGTCTGGTCAATATCCCCGTTATTCATTATTCCGTAGAATGGTGGACCAGCTTGCATCAAGGGTCAACCAGCCGCGGCGCGCAATTTGCCGCGACAATCCACCCGAGCATGCGTTACCCCCTGTACATCATGATGTTGGGATTTGCGCTATTTTATGCCGTCACCTTATTGAAAAACACCCGCAGTATGTTGCTCGCCAGCGAACGCAATAATGCGTGGGTAAAAGAGGTAGTAAACCAACATGAGTCTGCCTGAATGGCTTGATTTTGGTAAATGGACGCCGTTTATTTTAGCGAGTTATGTGATCACCGCCATTGTGCTGTTGGCCAATATCGTGGTGTCATACCGCTCCGAAAAACGCCAGCTGCGCGATATTGCACGGAAATTACGTAACGAACCCCGAGGTAAACCATGAAACCCGCACGTCGTCGCCGTTTAATTCTGGTGCTGATCCTACTTGTCGGTGTCGGTAGCGCTGTAGCTTTAAGTCTGTTGGCTCTCCAGGAAAATCTCATGTATTACCATCCACCTTCGGATGTCTTTGAAGGTAAGGCACCCACTAATCGTGCCTTCCGTACCGGCGGCTTGGTGAAACAAGGCAGTGTCGAACGCGATAAAGACGGCACCACCGTACGTTTTACCATTACCGATTTGAAAAAAGAGATCATCGTCATTTACAAAGGCATTTTGCCGGATATGTTCCGTGAGGGTCAGGGCATTATTGCCAACGGTCGCATGGGCAAAGAAGGCATGTTCAGCGCCGATGAAGTCCTGGCGAAACACGACGAAAACTACATGCCACCCGAGGTGGCTGATAGCCTGAAAAAATCCGGTGCCATGCCTAAACATGAAATGGAGCGAATGAAACTCAAATGATCGTCACTCAAATTGGGCATTTTGCCTTGGTCTTGGCCCTGTGTTTAGCATTATTACAATCAATCGTGCCCTTGGTTGGCGCCCACAAAGGTAATATTACCTGGATGAATGTGGCGCGCCCGGCCGCGCAACTGCAATTCGTTTTTGTCGCGCTGGCCTTTGGTTGTCTCACCTACGCCTTTTTGACCGATAACTTCTCCCTGCTTTATGTCGCGCAAAACTCCAATACCGCCATGCCAACCGCTTTTAAATACAGTGCCGTATGGGGTGCACACGAAGGTTCGTTACTACTATGGGCGTTAGTTCTCACCATTTGGACCGTGGCGGTTTCCTTATTTTCGCGTAGCCTGCCTTTAGAGTACGTGGCACGCGTGCTGGGTGTCATGGGGCTGGTCAGCATTGGCTTCCTGAGCTTCATGTTACTGACCTCCAATCCGTTTCGTGAAATTTTCCCCATACCCACTCAAGGCAAAGAACTGAATCCCTTGCTGCAAGACTTTGGACTGGTCATTCACCCGCCCATGTTGTACATCGGCTATGTCGGCTTCTGTGTGGCCTTCGCCTTTGCGATTGCCGCACTATTGGGTGGACGTTTGGATGCCACTTGGGCGCGCTGGTCAAGGCCTTGGACAACCGTCGCCTGGATGTTTCTAACCCTCGGGATTGGCTTGGGCAGCTGGTGGGCATACTACGAACTGGGCTGGGGCGGCTGGTGGTTCTGGGACCCTGTGGAGAATGCCTCCTTCATGCCGTGGCTGGTAGGCACTGCGCTAATCCATTCCCTGGCCGTAACGGAAAAACGTGGTGCCTTTAAGGCCTGGACGGTGTTATTGGCCATCATGGCTTTTTCGCTGAGTTTGTTGGGTACCTTCCTGGTTCGCTCCGGTGTTCTGACGTCCGTTCATGCCTTTGCTACCGATCCGGTGCGAGGGATTTATATACTGTTATTTTTGTTTATCGTCATTGGTGGCTCACTGGCTTTATACGCTTGGCGCGGCAGCCAGATACGCTCCTTCGGCCGCTTTGCATTGCTCTCACGCGAAAGCCTGATGTTGGTTAATAACGTATTACTCGTTGTAGTTACTATCTCCGTACTGTTTGGCACCTTGTATCCGTTATTCCTGGACGCCGTCGTTGGCAAGAAGATTTCAGTTGGCCCGCCCTATTTCAACGTGGTGTTTATTGCCATCATGATCCCGCTGATCATTGCCGTGGGTTTTGGGCCGTTAACCCGCTGGAAAACACATAACCTGCGTGAGCTCTTGCTCACCCTGCGTGTACCGTTGTTTGTCACCGCCGCCAGCTTGATTGCCGGGCTGGCGTTACTGCAGGCTGATAGCAAGGGCCATGTAGCCATGACCGCAATTGGCCTCATGCTGGCGATGTGGGTTATTAGTACGTCAGTATTGGGTCTGATCGAAAAATTTAAGCATAAACAATTTAATTGGGTACAAATCAAGTCACTCGGCAGCAGTTACTTTGGTATGTGGTTTGCTCACATGGGTCTGGCGGTGTTCATTGTTGGTGTCACCCTCGTCAGCGCCTACCAGCTTGAGGATGACCTGCGTGTCGCCCCCGGCGCACAAGTCGAAAAAGGGGGTTATCTTTTTCAATTCGAAGGTGTCGCGAGAAGCCAGGGGCCCAATTACATGGCGCAACGTGGTACCGTTATCGTTACGCGCGATGGTAAACACCTCGTAACCCTCTACCCGGAAAAGCGCATTTACCAGTCACAATCCTCAATGCCGATGACCGAAGCGGCCATTGACGCCGGTATATTCCGTGATTTATATGTCTCGCTGGGTGAGCCGGTCGGCACTCCCGACAAAGGCGAATGGATCATGCGCATTTATTACAAACCCTTTCAGCGCTGGATCTGGTTGGCCACCTTGTTCATGGCGTTTGGTGGATTACTGGCGGTCTCGGATCGCCGTTATCGCCGTCTGCAACCACAAAAATCCCAGAGCAGTGAGCAAATTGCCAAAGAACTATCGGATGAGCTGCTGGGTGCTTCATCGCAGAACAGGTAGCCCGTTATGAAACGTATTCTAATCCTGCTCATCCCGCTGTTGGTTTTTTTCACCTTAGTCGTTTTCTTGTGGCTGGGACTGTCTCTTAAACCACGTGATCTCCCCTCACCGCTGGTAGGTAAGGCCATTCCACAATTCCAATTAACTCAGTTGAAAAATACCGAGGCCAGCTTTTCCAACTCCGATCTCGCTGGCAAGGTGACGCTGGTGAATGCTTGGGCTTCCTGGTGTATTACTTGCCGTCAAGAACATGAGTTGCTGATGACAGTGATCAAAAAAAATGAGGTACCGATCTATGGCATTAATTACAAAGATGAACGGGCTGATGCCATGGCCTACCTGCAACAACTTGGTGATCCGTATGTCATGAATGGTCACGACCTGAACGGTCGCGTCGGCATTGAGTGGGGCATCATTGCCACGCCAGAATCGTTTGTCGTTGATAAACGCGGCATTATCCGTTACAAAGTAAACGGTGCGATTACGATTGAATCGTGGACAAAAACCATCGAGCCTTTAATCGCTCAACTTAATAAGGAGCCCGGCTGATGCGTTTGCTGCCTGTCACGTTGCTGTTGCTGTGGTTGCCGATCGCGCATGCTGTTGTCGAAAACAAGGACATCATGCCCGGCGATTTTACCAGCACTGAACAAAAACTACGTTTTAAGGAATTGATCAAAGACCTGCGTTGCACTGTTTGTCAAAACCAGAATCTGGCCGATTCACACGCTTCGCTCGCCATCGATCTGCGTCATCAGATCCTGGAGATGATGCAAAAGGGCAAGAGTGATCAGGAAATCATGGATTTCCTGGTTGCCCGCTATGGTGATTTTGTCCTGTATAACCCGCCGTTTAAACAGTCAACGTATCTGCTGTGGGCAATACCATTCGTCGCACTATTTTTTGCTCTTTGGTTGCTGATTCGCTTGATCATGAAGCGCCAACAGCAACAACCCTCGCCAGCTGGCGCAAATAATCAAGCCTTGGCTGATGCGCTACGTAACGCTGGTCAGTCTGCCCCTGAAGATAAACACAAAAAGTAGGTTCCCATGTTCTGGTTTTATGCCGCATTGTTGATTATTGCCGCCGTTGCCTGGCTTTTTATTCGTTTAAACCGTAAAGACCAAACCCTGATCCACTCTGCCAGTACGTCCAATTTAGTCATTTATCGTGAACGCTTGAATGAAATCAAACGTGATTTAAATACAGGTACGTTGTCACAAACCGAATTTACGGAGGCCAAGGAAGAGCTGGCCGCATCACTGCTCAACGATCTCAATGCCCAGCAATCCACCCCGCACAACTCGCCTAAAGCAAAGTTGGTTTGGTTGCTTGGAGGAAGCCTGATAATAATGCCCCTGATTGCATTCCCGTTGCATTATTTCCTACAGGCGCAACTCTATTTCCAGGAAATTCCGCCCGGCAGCTCGCTTGAATTACAAAAATACTTTATGGAAAGCGACCAAAATGGGCTCTCCCTCATTCTGGCCAAGGCGACGCGCGACAGCCGCTTTTGGGAAAACTCTGCACAAGTGTATTTACAATCACAACGCCCTGACGCAGCCATTCAGGCATATCAGCGCGCTATTTCTCTCTCCGGCGACACAACGGCGAGTCTGCTAGGACAGGCCCACGCAGCCGCCATGCTGCAACGGGGCTCTCTTGAAGGTGAGCCAGCTGTATTAATTCAACGGGCATTGGCTGCGGAACCAAATAATCCGCAGGTACAAATATGGTCTGGTTTACTGAGTTTGCAACGTGGTGAGTATGATCGGGCAATTAATTATTGGGAACGTGTAATGCAAACCATGCCCGCTGATGCACCGCAAAGAACGGATATCGTCGCCATGATCGAACAGGCAAAACAACAAAAATCCGGTAACCTAGCTGCCACAACCGAGACCCCTTCGCCTGCGACAGCCGCAACACAAAATACGCAATTGCGTGTACGTGTGGAATTATCAAAGACTCTCGCCGCGCAGACACAACCCGGTGACACGGTATTTATCCTGGCGCGGGCCGTGAGCGGGCCACGCATGCCTCTGGCAATTATCCAAAAGCAGGTAAAGGAATTGCCCGTCACGATTACACTTGATGATTCGACGGCAATGAGTCCGGAGTTACGTTTGTCCGCATTCAAAGAAGTGAAAGTCGTGGCACGCATCTCACGCAGCGGACAAGCGATGCCACAAACCGGTGATCTTTTTGGTGAAGCTGGACCAGTCAGCACTAAATTAGGCACCACGACAAAAATAGAGATCAACCAACAAGTCAAATAACAACAATATTACTCAGCGGAAATTTTGCGTAATAAAAAAGGCGGCCATTGGCCGCCTTTTTTATACATACACTACGATAACAAAGGTGTCACATAGAAAGTTGAGAAGGCTCAGTGCAGCCCAGACACGTAGGAAGCCACTGCGGCGATTTCTGTATCGCTCATACGCTCAGCAATCTTGCGCATGATTTTGCCGCTGTCATCCTTATCATCAAAGCCACGCCGACCTTCGCGAAATGCCTTCATGGTGGTCTCAATATAACTGGCATGCTGGCCGCTCAAGGCAGGATATTTTGCCGGTAAATTGCCCGTACCGTTGGGGCCGTGGCAGGCCATGCAGGCTGGCACACCTTTGTTCTCAACGCCACCACGATAGACGCGTTCACCCAACTCTTTCTTGGCTGGCTCAACACCACCCAGGCTCACCTTTTGTGAGGCGTAATACGCGGCAATATCCTCCATATCCTTAACGTCCAGATTGGCTACCTGGGTCGTCATGATTGGGTCCTTGCGTTTACCCGCTTTGAAATTACGCAACTGCGCTACCAGATAATCTTGATGCTGTCCCGCTAATTTCGGAAATGTGCCCACCAATGAATTACCGTCCGCACCATGGCAACCCACACACGCCTGTGATTTACCCTTGCCCGCAGTGGCGTCCGCTGCCACTGCGGTACAAGCAAAACCCAAGGCCCAAATACCCATGACCAGTTGTTTTATCATTTGGCTTTTAACACCATGTAATCAACACTTGCTTTAACATCATCGTCACTCAGATCTGCGCGGCCGCCCTTGGCAGGCATGAAACCGGCTTTACCTTGATAACCTTTAAGCGCGTGCTCGTATAACTTATCGTTGCCTTGCGCAATACGATCCTTCCATGCCGCCTTATCGCCCAACTTGGGGGCCCCGGCCACGCCAGCACCATGGCAGGCGACGCACGCTTGGCCATATACCTTGTCACCCGCCTGAGCGGCGACCACAGAACCAGAGACAAAAGCCAGAGCAACAGCCGTCAGTACAATCTTCTTCATGATAAAACTCCTCGTATATTAATAATTCATTGAATATCTGGTTCTTGGTACTTGCCTTTACGGCGCAAACTCGCCACTCTAGCAAATCAGAACCCCCCAAATTTGGGGCACTTATATACCAACTACCGCATGCCCGGTCAAGCAAAACACACAAACAGCCATAATCCACGCAATCCGTTGCAAAGCGCCCAGTTTGTCTTGCTCGCGCCCGACATGGCGCATGTACTGCCGGACAATGGGTATGAGGTCGCGTTTGCAGGCCGCTCCAATGCCGGAAAATCCAGTGCAATCAATGCGCTAACCGGCCAAAAGAGCTTAGCACGCACCAGCAAAACCCCTGGTCGCACCCAGGCCCTGGTATTTTTTGCGCTGGACGACCAACGCCGCCTTGTCGACCTGCCGGGTTATGGCTATGCCAAGGTCGCCGCGAGCGTTAAACAGCGCTGGCATCATACCCTTGACGCCTTTCTCAATCAGCGCCAGGCGCTGCGCGGGATTGTCCTGCTAATGGATATCCGTCACCCCTTGACGGAATTCGACCAGCAAATGATCGAATGGTGCCATGCCCAATCCCTGCCCTTATTGATCCTGCTCTCCAAGGCCGACAAACTCAGCAGGGGTGCGGCTCACGCTACTCTGCAACAAGTGAATCAGGCCTTAACAAGCCACAATAAAACCACAACCCAGCTGTTCTCGGTCAAAGACGCCCCTGGCATTGAACAAGCCCGACTCCACATCGCTACTTGGTTACAGATTGAAGGTATTTGAAAACTTGATTCCACCTTGAGAAGGTTGTGTCTAATCGCCCCTATGAAGCAGGGAACGAAAAAATTTGGTATTTTCTACCCTTTACGCAATGCTTCACGCACAGATAACAATTTGTTACGCACTTCATTGGCCAGTGCGGTGATGTCTGGCCGGTTCACCAGCGTGAGCACCGCCTGCGGATCCATAAAACCGACATTAATGCTGCCGTTTTCTTCTTCGCGCACCACTACATTGCAGGGCAACAACAATCCAATATCAGGCTCTGCGGTTAAGGCTTGGTTCGCTAACACGGGATTGCAGGCGCCGAGAATTTTATATGGCCGTTTGTCGAGATTGAGTTTTTTCTTCATTACAGCCTTGACGTCGATCTCGGTCAACACGCCGAAACCTTCCTTCTGTAATTCTTCCGTAACACGCGTAAGCGCCTGTTCATAGGTTCCGGGAAAGGTGACTGAAAATCCGTACATGGCAAACTCCTGATTGATAATGAACAAGGTAAGAATAACTAAATTGTACCGTGTTAAACCGGCAATACAAAATAAAAACGCCCGCTTGCGCGGGCGTTTTATTTACACGGTCATCTACGCTGACAATTACAAACTGTAATACATGTCGAATTCCACCGGATGCGTGGTCATACGAATACGTGTGACATCACCCATCTTCAATTCCATGTAGGCATCGATCAGGTCATTGGTGAACACGCCGCCTTGTAACAAGTAATCACGGTCTTTATCCAGTGCATCCAGCGCTTGATCCAACGAATGGCAAACCGTAGGTACTTTTGCCAGCTCTTCCGGTGGGAGATCGTACAAGTTCTTATCCATGGCTTCGCCTGGATGAGTCTTGTTCTTAATACCATCCAGACCGGCCATCATCATGGCCGCAAATGCCATATACGGGTTGGCGGAAGGATCCGGGAAACGCACCTCTATACGGCGACCTTTTGGGTTTGCGACCCAGGGAATACGGATCGATGCCGAACGGTTACGCGCCGAATAGGCCAGTAAGACCGGGGCTTCGAACCCAGGCACTAAGCGTTTGTAACTGTTAGTGCCGGGGTTACAAAAAGCATTCAAGGACTTGGCGTGCTTGATGATACCGCCGATGTAGTACAGCGCCATGTCCGAAAGGCCGGCATACTTATCGCCAGCAAACAGATTTTTGCCGCCTTTGGCTAAAGACTGATGTACGTGCATACCTGAACCGTTATCACCAACAATGGGTTTGGGCATAAACGTGGCCGTCTTGCCATAGGCATGGGCGACGTTATGAATGACATATTTTTGCCGTTGATTCCAGTCCGCTCGCGCCACCAGCGTATTAAAGCGGGTCCCGATTTCACACTGACCCGCAGTCGCCACCTCATGGTGATGCACCTCGACCTTTACGCCCATTTCTTCCAGGGCCAGGCACATCGCAGAACGAATATCCTGTAACGAGTCGACCGGTGGCACGGGGAAATAGCCACCCTTCACGCCGGGACGGTGACCGATATTACCATCGGCAAATACCTTTTCCGAGTTCCAGCCCGCTTCTTCAGAGTCAATCTTGCAGAAAGAACCGCTAATACTGGTGCCCCAACGCACATCGTCAAAAATGAAAAATTCAGGTTCTGGACCGAAGTAGGCAACATCCGCTATGCCAGTTGACTTGAGATAAGCCTCGGCACGTTTACCCAGGGAACGCGGATCACGTTCATAACCCTGGCCAGTGGAAGGTTCCAGCACGTCGCAGGTTAAAATCAGTGTGGGCTCTTCCATAAAGGGGTCGAGCACGGCACTATCCGGGTCCGGCATTAGAATCATGTCGGAAGCCTCGATACCCTTCCAGCCCGCGATTGACGAACCATCAAACATTTTGCCGTCTTTAAAGACCTCGTCATCCATGGTTTCGGCCGGAACAGAAACGTGGTGTTCTTTGCCGATGGTATCGGTAAAGCGGAAGTCAACAAACTTCACACCTTTGTCCTTTATCATTTTCATCACTTTATCTGACATTTGCTCCTCCAAAAGTTACTTACTATTAAAATTATGCCCCAGGCAACGCCATGGAAAACTTCATGCCTGTTTTAAGGGCACGAACCATGCCACTTGGTACTATCATGAATTATATGGAAAAATACTTTTGTTTTTCGGCTAATTGCACTTTACTGGTGCGAGAAAACGCGCAAAAGCACCTGTTTAGTTCATTAGTGGAAATACAAGTTAATCTGTTCGATTTGGTCAAACTGCGCCGCAATTTGTGTGAACTGCCGCGCGATCTTTACCTGTGTCGCACACGGCTCATTCTCTAACAGCTGCAGCGGTAATACCAGATCTACACGTATCTTTCCGGCCAAATAATGCAGGGTAATCTGATCCTCGCGGATGTCCCTGGCTACCACCAGCCCTGCCCAGGCCTGTTTGAGTCGAGGCAGGATATCGTGGCGTAAGGGCAGCTTGGCGCTGGGGGCCTCCAGCTCGTCATTTTCCGGGTCGATGTGTACCATGACATCCGCCACCTCGTCGATCTCGTCGATCACATGCTGGCGCACGGTTTCACTGATGTGGTGACCCTCTGAGACACTGATACGGGAATCGACCTGGATATGGACATCCACCAACGCCTTGCCGCCCATACAGCGGGTACGCAGCACGTGCAGCGCCTTGACGTCCGGCACATCGGTAATCGCCTTTTTGATTCGGCCTATTTGCTCTGTGTGTAACCCGGTATCCACTAACTCACGCAGCGATACCCAGGCCAGCTCCACACCTACCTTAGTTATCATCAAACCGACAATGATGGCCGCCACCGAATCCAGGTACATCACACCCAGCAGGGTACCGCCAATACCTGCCGCAACAACCAGGGAAGAAAGTGCATCAGAACGGTGATGCCAGGCATTACCGCGCAGCATGTTTGAGTTGTATTTGTCGGCAGTACTCATTGTGTAACGATACAGCCACTCTTTCACTGCGAGGGTCAATATTGCAGTTACTAATGTCAGCACCGACGGCACCACAAACGCCTCGCCACTGTACAATTTAATGACCGCACGAATCGCAATACCCACGCCCACGGCCAACAGCATGATTCCCAGGATCATGCTGACTGCGGTTTCTATCCGTTCGTGACCATAGGGATGTTCAGCATCAGCGTCCTTATGGCCGTGTTGCAGGGCAAACAACACCATAAAATCGGTGAGCAAATCCGACAGTGTATGTAACCCGTCGGCGACCAGGGCTTGTGAGTGGCCAATAATCCCAATGCTCACCTGAGCAAGGGTTAACAACAAATTTAAAATGATACTCACCACCGTTACCCGTCGGCTCGCGCGCAGGCGATCCGGGGAGGAGTGATCAAAATAGGTATGGTTGTGTTCGTTGCTCATTCAATGCAGTACCGGATGGCTAGTTGCGAGGAAAATCAAAATAGGCCGAAGTATAGCCTAACTCACCGGTCCCAACTCAATCACAATCCAGACTTCACCCTGGTCTTGCGCAGTACTCATTACCTTGTGACCGTTGATGCGGCACCAGGCAGGAATGTCATAAAGTGCGCCTGGATCAGTACAAATGACCTCCAACTGATCACCAGGCTGCATTTGTTTTGCCTTATCCTGGGTACGAATCACGGGCATCGGGCACAGTAACCGCCGCGCATCCAACTGTTGTCGGTTCAAATATACCATTCCTGGGGAATCTGTTCCGCCATCATGGGTGCAACCTGTAATTGGGTGAGACTACCATCTCGCCGCACCGCATCAATGTTGACCATGGGTGCATCACGCCCCTGACCAAAACGCGCGGCAATCTGTGCTGCAAGCCTAAGGTCGCCCTCATCAAGAACCCCATCAATTAACACCAGCGGACCCATATGGCTCATCGTGCGTAAATGTATAAACTGTTTGCGATAACCTTCAAGAAAATTGTTTTCCCCTTCTTCACGGCCAATGATCATCTTGAAGTGTGGCCGTGGTCGCACGTGCCGACCGATCTTGAGTAACATAATGTCATCCAGCTCGTAGGTTCGATCACCACGTGACTGCCACATATCTTTAAGTTTTCTGGAATACGACTCATCCGTGAGAAAGCAGCAACCCCCGGCAGGCGTGGCATAATCACTGAACCCGTATTGCGCCGCCAGCGCCTTCTGTGGTTTGCGGGATCGACCGCTAAAATTCAGTAATTTCTCACGATCCACCCAGCCTTCGCGTTCTGGTTTGGTCGGCGGTAAGTGTTTGGCGCATAACGGCCGCAATAATAAATCACCGGCGCCGGATTCTTTTTGCACAACCGGCATGGTGTCGGCGCGTTGTGACATCGGCCGCTGACCAATCACCTCGCCGGTGATGATGAAATCAAACTGATGTTCGCGCATCCAGTCCAATGCACGATTCACCATGAAACACTTACAATCCAGGCAGGGATTCATGTTTGCGCCATAACCGTGTTTGGGGTTGAGCACGACCGCCTTGTACGGCTCAATCACATCAATGATGTGTAACTTGATCCCAAGCTGTTCGGCAACCCAGAGTGCATTATTACGTTTGGGCTTATCCTGCGATCGCTTACGGATTGCGTGGGTATGGCCTTCGACACAAAAACCGGTAAAAAAATTGATCCCCTCGACATGGACGCCCTGATCGAGTACCGCCTTAACGGCCAGCATTGAATCCAGCCCACCGGAGATTAAAGCGACGGCTTTTCGTTGTGTTTGCATAGGATCTTCGTCACAGATTAAAGATGAATAAGTATTCGCTCATGGCTTTGAAACTTACCACAAACGGGTTATATTAAACCGAATGTTAAACACTATAGCCATATACAATAAGAGTATAGATTGTAAACACTTGCGAATGCGCCATAATTATCGCGCCACAAAAAATACAGAGCTATCTTGTGACTTCGATTCCACCACTAAACCCTGATTTAACCCTGCCATTACTCCAAAAATACGGCTTTGATCAGGCCGCGCGCCAGCAACTTCTGCTTAACATGGGGCTCACCGACGCCGATCTGGCCAGCACCCGGCACCTGCAAGAACAAGTGATTGCACCGAATGTTGCGCGGATTATTGATGAGTTTTATGTTTACTTGATGCAATTACCCAGCATGCGGCATTTTTTACCCGAACACCTCTCGCGACTCAAACGTACCCAAGCGGAATACCTGCTCACCTTTGGTATCGACTTTAACACGCCCGATTATTTTGAATATCGATTGCGGATTGGCATTGCACATGAACGAGTCGGCTTGACACTGGATCTCTATCAAGCGGCTTACCGGTATATGACCTCACTGATCATCCGCTGCATCCCGGATATCGTCCGCACCAATGCACATATCTGTGAACCTCTCGTTAACCTCATTCTTAAGGTCGCCGCACTGGATATGTCATTAGCAATTCACACTTACTACTTTGCCAGCATCAATAGCCTGAAGGAATCGATTCAACAGTTGACCGATCAGCAAGAGGAATTAACTGTCGAGATTCAATACGACGTCCTGACCAGCATTTATAGTCGGCGTTATTTGCTGGATCAGCTCACGCACATGGTAGACACAAAAAATCGGCGGGGTGATCAACAGTTTTGTATCGCGATGATCGACCTGGATCATTTTAAAAAGGTGAACGATACCTACGGCCATCTGGTCGGTGACCAGGTTTTACAACAGACGAGTGCAATAATGAGAAAGGCCATTCGCGGCATGGATATGCTTGGCCGTTATGGTGGCGAAGAATTCATGGTTATTTTTGCGGGTGCAACGATGGACGTCGCCCAACAGGTAGCGGAGCGTATGCGCAGCCAGATTGCCAACTCTGAGCTAAAAGTAACGAATCATAAAGTTCATGTCACCATCAGCATTGGCATTACCGAGTATCGCGTGGGCGATGGCACCGCATCCCTGATTCAACGTGCCGATACTGCACTTTACGAGGCAAAACGATCCGGCCGCAATAAAATCAAAGTCCACGACTAACCCATTTATAACCCCCTTTGTCAAAGGGCAGGTAGCATGTGCAGCGCAGCGTCAGCGTTACCCGGTGGCAACTGCAAATAATAGCCCTGCGCGATTAATTGTTGCATCACCACAATCACATCCGCGCCAATCAGCTTGCGCCGTGGGGATAACTCCAGCTGTAGGACCGGCTTAAGCGAGCCCAGTCTATCCAGCAAGGTTGTCGGCACGCGATCAAAATTATCCGCCTGTTCGATGTATAAATACGTATCCGCCTTGCGTTCTGATTTGTATATCACGCATTGCATCATCGGGTTCCTTGCGATTACCAAACAAATTAATATATTTATATGCGGATTTAGTACAAAATATTCGCACTCATTTCCAACGGAATCCCATCACTACTATGTCAATCAATACCATTTTTCTGGGCAAGGGCGAAGACTCCATTGAATTACAGGCACGTTACGCCAACCGCCACGGCCTGATCGCGGGTGCCACTGGCAGCGGCAAGACCGTCACCTTGCAGGTGTTGGCCGAAGGCTTTTCCCGTATCGGTGTGCCGGTGTTCATGGCCGATGTCAAAGGCGACCTCAGTGGTATCGCCCAACCCGGCACTGCCAACCCGAAATTACTGCAACGTGCCCAAGAAATTGGCCTGGCGAATTACGGCGCCGAAACCTTCCCTGTCACGTTTTGGGATGTATTCGGTCAGCAGGGTCACCCGGTACGCGCAACGCTTTCCGACATGGGGCCAGTGTTATTATCGCGCATGTTGCAGTTAACCGATACCCAGGAAGGCGTACTCAACATCGCCTTCAAGGTTGCCGATGATCAAGGCTGGCTGTTGTTGGACTTCAAAGACCTGCGTGCGATGATGAGTTATCTGGGCGACAACGCCGCGACACTGAAAACAGACTACGGCAACATCTCCAGCAGTACGATCGGCACGATTCAGCGTAACCTGCTAGTACTGGAACAGCAAGGTGCGGAAAAATTCTTTGGTGAACCGGCATTGCAGTTGTCCGATCTGATGCGCACCGACGCCACCGGCCGCGGCATGATCAATGTGCTCGCGGCCGATCAATTAATGCAATTCCCCAAACTCTACACCACCTTCTTATTGTGGTTGTTGTCAGAGTTATTTGAAGAGTTGCCCGAAGTCGGCGATCAAGATAAACCACGTCTGGTATTTTTCTTTGATGAGGCACACCTGCTGTTTAGTGACGCGCCCAAGGCGTTAATGGAAAAGGTCGAACAGGTCGTGCGGCTAATCCGCTCCAAAGGGATTGGTATCTATTTTATTTCGCAAAACCCCTTGGATATTCCCGAGACGATCTTAGGTCAATTGGGCAATCGAGTGCAGCACGTGTTACGCGCCTTTACGCCACGCGATCAGAAAGCCGTGCGCACTGCGGCCGACACCTTTCGTCCAAATCCCAAACTCAACACAGCGGAGGCTATTACTGCGTTGGGTATCGGCGAGGCATTGGTGTCGCTACTGGATGACAAAGGCGTACCCACCCCGGTGCAGCGTGTAAAGATCCGTCCACCCGGCTCACGCCTTGGCCCGGTAACCAAGGAGGAACGTCAAGCCCAGATCAGCAATAGCTCGGTCGGCGCTTATTATTCACAAATCATCGACCGTGAATCGGCGTATGAAAAGATACGTGGTCGCACAGAACCGACACCCACACCTCGCGATAACAGCACCCATCGTGAAGACTCGCGCCGGAACTCGTTACCCGCCGATAACTACACAGCACCCACGCGTAGCAAACCCGCGGGCCGCCAACCCCAAACCCTCATGGAAACCATGACCAAGACCATGGTCCGCAGTGTCAGCAGCAGCATCGGCAGCGCCATCGGTCGCAAGATCGTCCGTGGCATTCTTGGCTCGATATTAAAAGGTTAAGCACATCGCCGGCACTTTACGGACACATGCTGATACTGTTAATCCAGTCCGCGATCAGGGTTGTGGCAACGGTGTCTTCTATTATTGAACCCAACGGTGGCATGCGTGACACACCTGTGTCGTGCATGCGCTGGTACAAGATCGAATCTACAACATTACCGGGTGTTAACAAATGCGTCGCGCCCAGCACATTACCCGCCGTGGGTAATGTATTACAGACATTTGTTTCGGCAAATGTACGGCTATAACGGACATCCATCGGCCCACGTCCCGGGCCATTGGGTTGATGACAGTTACTGCAATTGGCATGTAAATACGCGCGTGCACGATCCGTCACATTCAATGCGGTATCTTCATAATTAACCAGCTTAGGCAAGGTCGCGACATTCGGCAGAGGGGCGCTAAAAACATTGTTGCCTTGTAAATAGGTCAGTTGATTGATGTTGCCGCCGTTAACGGGATCAGTGATGTCGCGATTCAATTGCGCGGTTTCCGGACCCAAGACGTGACCTGCCGCTATCGTATGACACCCCAAACATTGCGACGGACTCGGATATAACCAGGTTTGGTTATTGATCGTGACTTGTTTATTGGTGTCGAGCAAGGTTGCGTCGGTCTGATTGGCATTCCACTCGTAACTGTAACCTGCCCATTCCCCATCGGTATGTCGCGCAAACAAACGGGTTTCAACAATCTGTGTTCCCAGATAAAAATCCTTGCGCAAGACACTGCCGATGGGAAAGGTCCAGTCATGATTGGCTTCGACCTGAATCCGGCTGGTACTCGGTATCGCAAACCAACGCTTTTTTATGGCACCGTCCGACCACAGCGCGGTGTTGAGTTCATAGGCATTCATGCCAGTCACCGGCAACTTAGGATCCGCAGCACTGGCGCAACCGGTTTGTGATAACGCGCGCGGGAAGGCCGGTGTGGGCGGTGTATTACTGCCGGGAATTAGTTTATCAATTCTTCCGGTACCAATATTGATCAGATACAACTCCCCCGCTGCATCTTCAGCAAGCGAGACGATGCCCGGTGATCCACTTAACAGCGTTCGCCGAACGGGACTTGTATAGGGTGTACTGACCGCCCAGGTCGCCCCCGATCCATAATCACTAAAAATATATTGTCCGGTTAACGCAGGCATCGCCGTGCCACGATAGATATAACCGCCGGTAATGGTGGTACCTTCATTCCGATCGTATTGTAAAACCGGCGCGATATGCACCAAGTTCGCTGGGCATGATGCAATGCCGGGATAGTCGACATTACGCCGCGTCCCTTCATAACAACCCCAGCCGTAATTTTTGCCTGAAGTAATAATATCTACTTCTTCAAAGGCACCCTGACCGACATCGCCCGCCCACAGTGCGCCGGTTTGTCGATCAAAACTTAACCGCCACGGATTGCGCATGCCCCAGGCAAAAATTTCAGGGCAACCTGCTCCCGCACAGCGCGAGGTAGTAGCAAAGGGACTGCCTAACGAGACGCTAGCGACGAAAGGATTCGATGCAGGAATACTGTATTTCGGATTGCGGGTAGGCACGATGTTGGACACATCAATCCGCAAAATCTTGCCCAATAACACTGCGGTGTTTTGTCCATTTTGTTCGCCGTCATTCGAGCCACCGCCATCACCAAAGGCGATATACAGAAAACCGTCGTTACCGAAAGCAATCGGTCCACCATTATGATTATTATGCGGCTGATCCACTTCTAAAAGGATCAATGCAGAGCTGGGTTCCAACGCCGTGCCCGCAGCATTGACTTTATAGCGCGCTATCGTCGATACCAATTTCGCACCGGTACGCGCAAGCCCGGTATACGACAAGTAAACAAAACCATTGCTGGTATATTGCGGATCAAACGCCATCCCTAGCAGGCCACCTTCACCATCCATCGACACCATTGTAGTGATATCAATAAAAGTTGTTGTGGTGGTTGTGCTTGTTGAATTCTCGACGGCCTTCACTACCCCCGGCAGTTCAACTACATAAACACGATTACCGGTAGGCGCCGGGATCATCGCCACCGGTAAATTGAATGTCAAACTGGGGAAGGCATTCATTAACGCCACCGATCCACTGTTGGTGCGCGCACCGGCGACACAATTGGTTGGTATGGGGGTTGGACCTGGTGTGGGCGTTGGCGTCGGTGTTGCGCCGCCGCTGGGTGGCGCTTCGGATCCACCACACGCCGTCAGAACCAGACTAAAAATAAGAACCCACGCATTGATTACACGCATCACACACCCCTGTATAACTTTATAAAAATATGGTATTGATTATAAGCCTGATACTCACTCCAGACCATCGATTGCGTCTATCTACGCAGATCTATCGATTAAAACAAAATTATGCCTAATATGGTTACATCATCAGGACAGAAGCACGATCACAACTAACTACGCCGTAATTTCGGGTTGATTGCAATCGGGGTTGGATAACACAGTACGATCCAATACGTCGAGAAGACAAAGCTCAGCAGCGTCGTTACCTGGATTAAATACGATGTCTGCTGACCAATCACCCCCATTTGCACCGCCAATACCGCAATCAAAAACGCAAACTCACTGCCTTGCCCCAACCGTACGCCAACTTCACCGGCGCGTTCGCGTGTCTCACCAGAATGGGTCAACAGCCGACGGAACACAATAGGCTTAACGACAAGAATGATCACCGCTAACACGATAGCTGGTACGATGACATCACCCAATAAGGCGACGTCCAGACTTGCGCCCATCGCAAAAAAGAAAATAATCAAGAAAAAATCCCGCAGTGGCTTGAGGCTCTCGGCAATAAACAAGGCTATGCTGTTGGTGGCGATCGCAATGCCTGCGATGAACGCACCAATCTCATGTGATAGGCCGACATACTTGGCCAGTTCCGCCACACCCAGGCACCAGCCTATGGCCAGCAAAAAAATGTATTCTTGGATCTTATCAAAACGCCGAATCAATTTAATCAGGATGAATCGCTCCACGGCATAGGCAAAGATACTTACACCGATGAATGCGGCTGCCAGCAAGGCAATTTCAATCAGTAATGTATGCTCACCACCTTTGGCTTGGAGGCCAACCAGTAAAAAAATCGCAATCACATCTTGCAATAACAAGATACTGATCATGATCTCACCCGTACGTTGATGATGTAGCACCGTGGTCGGCAATAATTTTAAGCCAATGATGGTGCTGGAAAACATCAAGGTTGCGCCGACCACGCCTGCCTCAAGCCAGCCAAAACCAAATAGTCGCAGCACCGTGATACCTATCACGGCAAAGCAAATAGAACTGGCGATCGTGACCAGGGTTACTTCGCGTAACAGTTTCCAAAGTTTCTGCGGATGCATATTCAAACCGAGCAAAAATAACAAGAACATGATGCCTACATCCGCGACATTCTGGACAAGCCGCGCATCATCCACCCAGCCGAGGAACGACGGTCCAAATAATACACCTAATAATATATATGCCACGATCAAGGCTTGTCGGGCATACAACGCAATGGTTGCCGCCACCGCCGCGCCGGCAAAGATTAAAAAGATCGTGAACAGTAGTGGTTGACCGGACATGACGACTCCCGTAAGTAATTGTTAATGCCCCGCTCCTCGGTAACCATACCGCATGGACTGCGTGCGGCCCGTAATACTTATGGATTCGGATACAGCCGCAATGTGAGCGTATCGCCACGCTGGGTAAATTCAAGCTGTTTTAAAAAACTCATGCCAAGCAATATTTCGTCGTGATCAACGTTCGGATTGATCGACGCACGAATATCCCGGATGACAATCTCACCGACACGCACTTCCGCCAGACGTGTCGCATACCCCGTTGCATAACCGTTGGCAGTACTGAAGGTAATTTCTTCGCCCTGTTGCAAACCGATTTTCCGGGCGATATGCGCAGGCACCGACACGTCGGTCGCACCGGTATCAATCATAAACTGCACCGCGTGCTGGTTAATTTCCCCTGTCACAACATAATGACCGTAACGATTGCGTTCCAGCGCAACCTCGGTTTCGCCATTTTTGCCGACCTGGGTATTCACACGCTGATTGGGATTCTGCGCACGATCAAACCAATGACCAAATACCATGGACAATAACGCGATCAGCACTACCCACATGAGTACGAACATGGTCATGCCATAGCGTTTATTTTGTTGTTCTGACATGGACACCCCTTTGGATAATGGTTCTGGGTAATTCACAGCAAACAGCCTGTTACGTTACACTAACATGTGGGTAGGTATATTGGAACACGGAAGGTATTTTCTGGAAAAAGGCCGTGAAATTCCCTATACAGCGATAGCCTGTGTACGTATGCTTCGTTGTACAATACGCATTATTTATGCAGCCAGACGAACAAACTTTCTCAAGCGTGGTTCACGCGATGGTTTTTTTGCTTTGAACCCGTTACGCAACAGCTTCATATTAACGGCACTGTGCTGGCTTGCCCCACTGAAATCAGTGTGGCCAAGGGGGTCGCGGGTGTTGTTACTTATCGTTTTGCCACAAGACCGGGCATTTACAATTAATAACAGCGGTTTATGCTAACTACATTCAGTATCCTCATCATTGGCTTCTCCATCTTCAGTGCCGTGCTGTTATTTATTGCTTATGCCTTTTTTCTGAAAAATGTGAATAAGTCCTGGTTTGCAGTTAGCTCTTGCGCCGGTCTGTTGATTTGCCTGAGCTTTTTGCAATGGTGGCATTTAGACTATCTACACAACGGCACCGATATCTTGCAGGCAGCAGGCTATCGATTTTGGCTGTTTTTGGCACCGTCATTATTCTTCTATTTCAGTCGTGCCACCTTGTTACCGGAGGCGCAGGTACATCCGTTACTGCTGCTGCACTTGAGCCCGCAGCTGCTGAATTACACCCTCCGCTCCGAAATTGCGATTCCTTTGGTTTTTCTGGTGGGCATGGGTTACAGCTTCTGGCTGGCGAACCTGATTTATGGCATGCGTGCGCAACGCAAACGATTCAAGATCGAGATGTTTTTCTTTGCCTTGTTTTCTGTCATAGCATTATTCGTTTTAATACTTGGCGTTTCCGTGCCGTATATCGACCATGGCTACTTCTATCTGTTTTATGCCAACAGTATCGGCCTGTCGTTTGTACTGATTGTTGCCGCCCTGGTTGTCTTTCCCGATCTGCTGGCAGAACTGGCCGAGGTGGCCAAGCTCAGTTATGCCGCATCGACATTAAAAGGTGTGGATGTCGCCTCCAGCCTGCAAAAACTTGAACAACTGATGACCCAGTCCCGGTTATATCAAAATGATAATCTGAATCTGGCTCTGGTGGCGGAGGCCATGGGTTTGAGCGGTCATCAATTATCTGAATTGGTGAATGGGCAATTTGGCATGAATTTCTCACGCTATATCCGCGAGCAACGCGTGAATGCAGCCAAAAAGATCCTGGTCAATGAACCGAATTCTTCCGTGTTGGCCATTGGCCTGGAAACCGGATTCAAAACCCAATCTAATTTTTACACGGCCTTTAAAGAAATCACCGGCATGTCCCCTGGTGCCTATCGCAAATCCCTGCAACTCAACGACGCCACCGTACCCGGTTCTTCCTGATTTATCATTCTGTAATCGCCTAACTTATTGAAAAGATGGCGCTTGGTATTTTTCTGTTAGCCCATTATCAACCAGGAAGCCGCCGCTGTTCTGGCGCACTAATCTAACTCTCACCGTATGCAGCACGGTTAATCACGCCTTGCGGCAGCGGTATTTAACTTTGAAAAAGAAACTGATTTTATTTTCAAAAAGGAAGGTAACTATTATGCATGAAATTGGCAACATGAAACGATTTTTGCGCCTCACCCTGCTTGCCCCTCTCGTTGTGCCATTTTTGCTGTGGATGGTTGCACCACCGCAAATCAATGGCGCGGCGCCAGGCGTATTATTATCGTTCGCTTGGATCATGATTTTATCACTGCCGTTTGGTGGTATTCCGTATGCGATTTTTTATGTTGTGATCTGGCGTGTGATGAATAAATTAAATCGACGCAACATTATTATTCTGCTGTGGTTATTGCCCCTATTGTTCTATGTATGGTGTCTTGTGCTCGGCGCCGTGATCAGTAGTGTTGCTGCGCTACTGGGGCTTTGGGGATTTGTTGCAGAAATGACGGCAGTGGTGTTGATCTATTTGTATATTTTCCCCGTCGGTTACCTCTATGTGTTTTTGACAATGGTTTTAATGTATTCGGCTCAATGTAGTCTGCGATTTTTTCACCCACCCACCAGGAGTAACGTATGATAGAAATTACCTATTTAGTGTATTTAGTTATCAGTATTGGTATGACAATATGGGTGGCACGCACCCTGCACAAAAATGGACGGGTGTTTCTGGTCGACTGTTTTAATGCGAACGAGGCCCTCGCCGATTCGGTGAATCATTTGTTGGTGGTGGGCTTTTATTTAATTAATTTCGGTTATATCACCTTGACCCTTAAATACGGCACCAAGCCGGTTATTCTGCAAGAGGCAATGGAGTTCTTAAGTACCAAGGTGGGGCTGGTGATGTTAGTGCTCGGGGTGATGCATTTTTTTAATGTCTATGTCATTTCGCGCATGCGGCGACGGGCACTTAACCAACAGCTTCCTCTGCAGCCCGATCAAAAGCTTGTTTACCGTTAACCTAAATATCGCATAGCGGCCTGGCTATTGATGAAGTCGAAGGCTTCTTTTCCATAAGTCACGCGGCAGGCCGGGCTTGATGTACACGACGCCAAGGATGGCGAAAGGTACGAATCCAGGGAGGGATTCGGTAGGGTCGCGTCAGGAACGAGGACCGAGCAATTGCCAAGGATGCCGTGAGCCACTGCCGGGGAACGGCAGCCCAACAGATCAGCCTGAGGCCACGCCATAAACAAACTCCCCTCGTCGCTGTCAACCTGGGCTGCCGCGCTGCGTTATTACCGTCAGACCCACTCACACATCATTGCTACAAGGAGATTTAAATGAAATTGTTATCCGCACTGAGCCTGTCGGCGGCACTGGTTCTCGGCCAGACCCTGATCGACAACACCGCTGTTGCCAACGAACAACGTCCCAAAGCACAGAAGCAGAGCCGCGACCCCGGCGTCAATGCCCGGCAACACAATCAGCAACATCGCGTTAAAGACGGCGTGAAATCCGGTGAATTGACCAAAGACGAAGCCCAGGCGTTACGTGAAGAACGCAAAGCCATTCGCGAAAAAGAGCAGGCCTATAAGGCCGATGGCAAGTTAACGAAAGACGAACGCAAGGACCTGCACCAGGACCTCAACGATTCCAGCAAGCATATCTATGAAGAAAAGCACGACGCTGAAAAACGTTAAGTAGCATTACTAAGCCACAACCATCACGCCGCCGGGCTGTTGACAGCGGCGTGATGGCGTGTCTGTCAAATGCAGCGGGGTCGCAAACACCATTTATCCGCTTTTGCCGCAGCCTGGAGTTACCGCTCATAAAATTTATGCCTCCCTAACATCATACAACTTATTTATCCTACATATCGCCCAGTTTATAAGCCATTTTTTCAGCGAAAAATTTTGTGGTCACGCCATTTACCTGCGCATAAAACACAGCGACAATCTTGACGCGCTCGTGATACTGTACTCGGCGCATAGTGAAGGCTTCTTCAGTCTGGCAGATTATCGCTGTTGTTAATTTTTTAGAAAAAAACGCGTGTGTATGATCATTTGCGTGATCCTCACACACAAAATAAATCGAATATTGGGAGGGTGTATGCATAGTGGTCTTAGTTTTGCTTTGATCAGTGCTATTGTCGCATTGGTCGTTGGTGTTTTACTCATTGTTAAGGTGATGGCGTTACCGCAAGGTAATGAAACGATGCAACGTATTGCGCTTGCAATACAACAAGGTGCATCGGCCTATTTAAAACGTCAATATGTCACCATTGCCGTCGTTGGAATTATCTTGTGCGTCATTATCGCCGTGTTCCTGAATGTGCTTACCGCCGTCGGTTTTATAATCGGCGCGGTGTTGTCAGGTGTCGCGGGCTTCATTGGCATGCACATCTCTGTGCGCACCAACCTGCGTACCACGGAAGCAGCACGTAAGGGTTTGAATGCGGCCCTGCAAGTGGCCTTTCGCGGCGGCACCATTACCGGCCTGTTGGTCGTTGGTTTGGGCATGCTGGGTGTCGCGGGTTATTACGCGATACTGTTACAAATAGGTGCCCCCGCTGGTACAAATCTCCTAGCCCCGTTAATTGGTTTAGCTTTTGGTGGCTCGTTGATCTCCATCTTCGCTCGTTTGGGCGGCGGCATTTTCACTAAAGGCGCGGATGTGGGCGCGGACTTAGTGGGCAAAGTTGAAGTCGGCATTCCCGAAGATGATCCACGTAACCCAGCGGTGATTGCCGACAACGTCGGTGACAACGTCGGTGATTGCGCCGGTATGGCTGCGGATTTGTTTGAAACCTTTGCGGTCACCTTGATTGCAACCATGTTACTGGGTTTTTATACCTTCGGCGCAGGTAACCAGGCAGCGGTTATTTATCCGATGGTATTGGGTGGGGTCGGTATCATCGCCTCCATCGTCGGCACCTTTTTTGTGCGCGTCAAGGAAGGTGGTAAGGTCATGAATGCCTTGTACCGCGGTTTGATTGTCGCAGGCGTAATTGCGGCAGCAGCCTTTTACCCGGTGACAGACTGGTTAATGAAAGATCTTGGCCCTCAATATACGGTGTGGAATTTGTATTACTCCGCCCTGGTCGGCCTGGCAGTGACGGCGTTATTAGTAATGATCACGGAATATTACACCGCGACCAATTTCTCACCGGTACAAAAACTCGCGGCTTCTTCACAAACCGGTCATGGTACTAACATGATCGCCGGCTTGGCCTTGTCGATGCGCGCCACGGCAGCACCGGTGTTAGTGGTTTGCGGCGGTATTTTTGTTGCGTATCAGTTCGCCGGTTTATACGGTATTGCGATTGCCGCCACCGCCATGTTATCGATGACCGGTATCATTGTCGCCCTGGATGCGTATGGCCCGATTACCGATAACGCCGGTGGTATTGCCGAAATGTCCCACCTGGATGCCAGCGTACGCGTGATCACTGATGACCTGGATGCAGTGGGTAACACCACTAAAGCCGTCACCAAAGGTTATGCAATTGGTTCTGCAGGTTTGGCCGCACTGGTGCTGTTTGCAGATTACACCCGCGAGCTCAACGTGCATTTCCAAGTTGCCTATCTGTTTGATCTTTCCGACTATCGCGTGATTATCGGTTTGTTCATCGGCGGTATGGTGCCGTATTTATTCGGCGCGATGGGTATGGAAGCAGTGGGTCGTGCGGCACAAGCTGTGGTGATCGAAGTGCGCCGTCAGTTCAAAGAGATGCCCGGCATCATGACCGGCAAACAACTACCGGATTATTCGCGCGCGGTAGACATGCTGACCTTATCCGCCATTCGCGAAATGATCATTCCATCGCTGTTACCGGTGTTAGTACCGGTCTTGGTCGGTTTGTTGTTAGGACCACAAGCACTGGGCGGTGTCCTGATGGGCTCAATCGTCACCGGTTTGTTCGTTGCGATCTCCATGACCACCGGTGGCGGTGCATGGGATAACGCGAAGAAATACATTGAGCTGGGTAACTTCGGTGGTAAAGGTTCCGACGCACATA
>JAYSTO010000151.1:0-5654 GCA_043719675.1 Gammaproteobacteria bacterium
GCGCGTTTGTTGAAAAATTTCAGCAACTGGGTTTGCAACAGCTGACTCGCGTGCTGGCGCCGGTAATGGGTACCGAAGAACAACTATTGTCGTTCCACACCGCCGAGTATGTTAACAAGGTCAAGCGGCTTTCCAAACTTGGCCACGGCCTGCTCGATTGTGGTGATACACCGGCATTTCCGGGTGTCTATGAGGCAGCGTTAACGGTGGTGGGTACAACCATGGACGGAGTGAAACGTCTGATGCAAGGTGAAACGCGGCGGGTATTTACCCCGATAGGTGGTTTGCATCACGCGCGACGCGATACCGCTGCGGGGTTTTGTGTATTTAATGATTGTGGTATTGCGATTGAATTATTGCGTCAGCAATACGGTGTTAAACGCGTCGCTTATATTGATATTGATGCGCATCATGGCGACGGGGTGTTTTACAGTTTTAGCGACGACGTCGATGTATGTTTTGCGGATATACATGAAGACGGGCGTTATCTGTATCCCGGTACGGGTTATGCGGAGGAAACCGGTGAAGGCGCGGCCAAAGGCAGTAAGCTGAATATTCCCATGAAACCGGGAGCAACTGATGCGGACTTTATGCGTGAATGGCAACGTGTCGAACAGTTTGTTGCCCAGGCCGAACCGGAATTTATCCTCTTGCAAGCCGGAGCCGATAGCCTGGGTGGCGATCCGATTACGCATCTGCAATTTACCGCAAAGGCGCATTACCACGCGACGCAACAATTATGTCACCTGGCCGACAAGTTGGGGCATGGCCGTGTCCTGGTGATGGGTGGCGGCGGTTATGATTTGCATAATCTGGCCGATGCCTGGTGTGCGGCGGTGCAGGCGTTGGTGGATTCATCACACGGTCCCGCGTAGAATGAACGCTGCTCTTGCAGGTCGACCTATAATTTAACAAGATACGCCGTTGTATACAAAAAATAAAAACCATGTATAGGATATGAACATGAAAGCGATGCGCATGACAGCGCCAGGCGGGCCGGAAGTGTTGCAGTCGGTCACGCTGGATGAACCGTCGATCCAGAAAAACACGCAAGTCAAAGTGCGACTCATGGCGGCGGGTGTGAATCCGATTGATACCAAGCTTCGCAAGCGCGGCTTATTTTTCCCGGATGCCCTGCCTGCGATACTCGGCTGTGATGGTGCGGGGGTAATAACGGAAGTCGGTGCAGCGGTGGTTCATTATCAGCCCGGTGATGAGGTGTATTTTTGTCACGGTGGGTTGGGCCGTGAACCCGGTAACTACGCGCAATATACCGTGCTGGATGCCGCGCACATCAGCCGCAAACCGCAAACACTCAATTTTAGCGAGGCAGCGGCGGCGCCGCTGGTGATGATCACGGCGTGGGAGGCCTTGTTTGATCGCGCACGTTTGCAACCGCAACAGACGGTATTGATTCATGCCGGTGCCGGGGGTGTCGGTCATGTTGCGATTCAACTTGCCAAACATGCCGGGGCGCGCGTGATTACCACCGTCAGTGATGCCATCAAAGCCGAGTTCGTTAAGTCGTTGGGGGCGGATGTCGTTATCCTCTATCCTGACACGGACTTTGTGCAGGTTTGTAAACAATTAACCGGCGGTCGCGGTGTGGACGTGGCGTTGGATACCGTGGGCGGCGAGGTGTTTCGTCAGACTATTCCCGCCGTTGCGCATTATGGCGATCTGGTGACGTTGTTGGATCCGGGTCCTGATATTGTCTGGAAAGAGGCGCGCACGCGTAATTTGCGAATTGGTTTTGAGGTGGTCCTGACACCGCTCTTGACGGATTTACCCGTGGCGACGCTGCATCATGTTGATATACTGGATCGATGCGCCTCGCTGATCGATTTGGGTGATCTGGATATTGTTCTGGGTAAGACATTTAATTTGACCGATGCCGCCCTGGCTCATGCGCTGGTTGAGACAGGCCATATGCAGGGTAAAGTGGTGCTGACTATCGAGCATTGACCTGATCATATTGCAACGTTCTATTGTTGCCTGCGATCACGCCGCTCTGTTACTTGTGGATGTATAAATAATATGACAACTGATGTGACAAAACTCAAAATCGTATCCGGCGGGCAAACCGGTGTTGATCGGGGGGCCTTGGATGCCGCAATGGCGGCGGGCCTGGCGTGTGGCGGCTGGTGTCCGAAGAATCGGCTTGCCGAGGATGGCGCGATCGATAAACGCTATCCATTACAAGAGACCACCAGCACCGACTATATGGTACGGACATTAAAAAATGTCATGGACAGTGATGCCTCACTACTGATTTATTTTGGCAAACTCGAGGGTGGCACATTAAATACATTGGAATATTGCCGACAACATGCCAAGCCCCATCTGTTAATTAACGGCGATTATGTCGGCTCGCGGGCGGCGGCAACCGCTATCAAAGAGTTTGTTCAGGAGCATAACGTCCGCGTATTAAATGTCGCAGGGCCGCGTGCCAGCAAGTCGGTCAAGGCCTATGGTTATTCGACGATGATAGTTTCCGAGGCAATACGCATGTTGTACGGTAAAAAAGCCGACCAATAGTTTTATTATGCAGAAACAGCATTACACTTATAAAATCAGCCACAACGAAACGCAAACCCTCGTCGATTTTCTTGCCACAAAAACCGGTATCAGTAAAACCCGGGTCAAGTCTGCCATGCTCAAAGGTGCGGTGTGGTTACGCCAGCGCAAAGCGGCCATGCGCCGTGTGCGTCGCGCCACTATTCTCTTAGCCTGCGGCGATGAGATTGCATTTTATTACGATGCGACGCTGCTGGATAAAGACTATCCCGGAGCAAAACAATTGTGGGGGTGCAAAGAATATAGCCTCTGGTATAAACCCGCTGGTTTGCTGGCGCAAGGCACGCACTACGGTGATCACGGTTGTTTGTTGCGTCAGGCGGAAGTGGCCATGCCGACGGTTAAACAAACCTTTTTGGTACATCGTCTGGATCGTGAAGCCGATGGCCTGATGTTGATCGCGCACAGCTCTGTTGCAGCACACCAATTATCCGCCTTATTTCAGACCCAACAGATTCAAAAACGTTATGTGGTGGTGGTGAAAGGGTGCGTTGTCCCCGCGCATGGCAAGATCGATCTGCCAATCGATGATAAAACGGCGCTGACGGAATATACGCTGCAACAATTTGATGAAACAGCGCAGACCTCGACGTTAAGCGTCGAAATAAAAACCGGGCGCACCCATCAGATCCGCCGGCATTTTGCCGCCATCGGTTACCCGGTGATGGGCGATCCGAAATACGGCCAACAGAATAAAAACACCGAAGGCATGCAGCTCACCGCCGCGTATTTAGCGTTTGTTTGTCCGCTCAGCGGAGAGCAGCGCAAGTTTGATTTGGCGGTGTTAATGAAACAAACATAAGTCTTTAATCCAAGTGATTGCCACTATTGCAAGAGTCCTTACCTCTCACTACAATATTAAGCGAATTTTTGCCATGAAACAGATACTAAAATACTTTAAACGTTTAGCGGCAATTGCCTTGCTGATTTGTTTGTTCTTACCGCTTTCTCAATGTACGACACAAACCGCGTATGGCGATAAACAGGTACATTTAAAATACGCATACAATGTCTATACTTGGCCAAGTACGGATGCTGTATTGGCACTGTTCATTTTCCTTTGGCCAGCACTGCTAACGGCCATTGTAATGTTTAGGCCTAAGCTGGGAAATAACATCTATCTTGGTTTTACTGAACTGGTATTGAGTGTAGGCAGTGCTTATGTGTTAATCATCATGCTGCTCTTCTCTACGCAAATACTCTATGGTGGCTATTTGGCACTGACTGCTTTTACGGCGTACTTTCTCAGTACCCTAGGGATTATTCTGGGTGTGGTCTGGGCAAAATGGGTACAGAGAAAGCATAAATTGTCATCCATGACTCAGGTGTGAGTTGCGCGTGTTAACCCGTGGTTTCACTCAATGCATCCAGTTTCCCTTCCATGTGTAATTCCGTGAGATCGCTGAAGCCACCAATCCATTTTCCGTCAATGGTGATTTGCGGTACGGTTCGCGCACCATCAGTTATGGCCGACATTTCCTTGAGCTGCGCCCGATCCTGATCAACACGCGCCTCAATGTAGGGGATATTCCATTTTTTCAACAGGACCTTGGTTTTATCGCAAATGGGACAAGTACCGGTGCTATAAACTTTGACGCGTGCCATGTAGACCTCAATGTGATTGATACCAATTAACGATAGAATAGCAGCACAGGACTAATGCTCAACAAATTACCGGCGGCGTGGATCACTATGCCCGGCAACAGACTATGATACCGTTCATAGGCATAGGCAAGAATTAATCCACTCCAGAATACCGATAAGAACCCTGCCACCGAGTACAGATGCATTGTGCTGAAAATCAATGCGCTGATGACAATTGCGCTGGTGGGTGCCAGTTTGCTGCGTAAACTTGAATACAGCAACCCACGAAAACCGATTTCTTCAAAGAGGGGTGCCCACAACACCATACTAATGGTACCCAGCACGACGGTTTGCGTCGGACCAAATACCAGGCGCTCTTGCATGCCTTCCGACCAATGACTGCCAAGACCGAGTTTCCAGCTTCCCCAACCAATGAGCAACAGACCCACCCATTCCAAAGCCAACAAGGCGCTGGTGGTAGTGAAAAAATGTCGCAGGCCCGCCTCAGGTATACGCAAGCCGAATGCCGAGCGAAAGTTTAAACCACGCGGGGTTAATAAATAATGTTGTATCAGCCACAGCATGGGCAGGGATGCAAACAGGGTTGACCACAAGGTAAAGAAATGGGGCGTAAAAAAAGGATTGTGCAGGAGCAACTGCAAGGACACTACAATGATCAAACCCAGCAAGGCGGAGGTCACCGCCACAGTGAGACCATCGAGCAACGGCCAGGGGTTACTCAGGATCCCTTTATTCCATGGGGAGTCAACATGGAGGACACGATAGCGAATCATCAGGTAAAGGCCAAGGAGGATCACGCCGGCAACCGCCAGCACCATGGTGATGACAAACAGCCGATGTTGGCGTCCCCGATCCATCTGGCGTTGTTCAATGATACCGGCCAGGCGATCATTGCCGGTTTTAAGCGCGATACGGTAGCGTAGCCGATCCGCTGCCCAGCCTTGCGGTACCATATTCAGACCCGCATAAATTTCCGTGGTAAAACGCGGTGTCGCGTCGTTTAGATACGCATATCGAATGGTATTGGCGAGCACCTCCTCTTCGGGATGGTTGCTGAGCAAGGTGAGTGCCTTTTTTAATTCAGCGTGATCACGTTTCTCTGCGATGGTGATAATCAATCGGCTTTTAATGTTCATGCTGGTCCAATGACCGGTGTCATCGGTGTCAGAACCAAAATGATTGAGGACCTCGCGATAGGTGGTCATCACCTCCTGTTCGATATGTTGTTTGGAACCGAACAGGAACTCGTGGATCGCTCTTTCGAGCAGGGTGGTATTGTCGTAGTCTTCGTAGAATTGCAGGTGGCGTTCCATCATGCGTGCGGCGGAAACACCGAGATAGCGCAGATTGTCAAGACGGTTGGTCTGGACAAAGGGATTGGCAAGATAGACGAACACAGCAGCGAGTAAAATGGATGCGCAGACCAGCCAGAGGAGTTTTAATTTTTTACGCAGCATTTATCGGTTTTTATT
>JAYSTO010000152.1:0-5642 GCA_043719675.1 Gammaproteobacteria bacterium
CGGCTTGCCCCTGTGACACTGGGTAAATTGCCAGGTTGATTTTCTGTTGTTTGTTTTGCCAGCCAGGCGAAGGCAATGGCCTCTACCCATTGCGGATCAATGCCATAAATCACCGTCGACTCTATCGTGATAGCAGGAAGTAAAGCCTGTAATCGCTGGATTAAATTGCGATTGTGGATGCCTCCACCACATATCAGAATGCGTTGAGTTGTTGCTGCCTGTGCGTGAATTGCATCGCAAATAGTTTGTGCGGTTAATTCGCTTAGCGTGGCTTGTAAGTCCGCCGCTGGATAGCGGGATACGTTCCCCACCGTCTTTTCTAACCAATGACGATTGAAATATTCACGGCCGGTGCTTTTGGGTGGTGCAAGCACAAAATAGGGATCGGCCATTAGTTTTGCCAGAACTTCGGGCAGCACTGTACCTTGTTGTGCAAACGCGCCATTTTGATCAAAACGGCCACGTTGGTTGCCATTGGCCCACATGTCCAGCAAGGTATTGCCCGGTCCGGTGTCAAAGCCACGCACGGATTCATGTCTGTTTTTAGGCAATATCGTGATATTGGCAATGCCACCGATATTAAGGACGACACGATTTTCGTTTGTTGTCCGAAAATAAGCGGCGTGAAATGCAGGCACCAGCGGTGCGCCTTGACCACCAGCCGCTATGTCACGGCGACGAAAGTCAGCAATGGTGGTGATGCCGGTCTGTTCGGCGATGATATTGGGGTCACCAAGTTGAATCGAGGTGCGGTCTGCACCTTGGCTGATATGCCAAACGGTCTGGCCATGACTGCCGATAGCCTTGATCTGCGAGCGAGATAATTTTGCTGATGTTAATAACTGGTAGGCGGTGTTTGCAAATAACTTTCCTAACTGTATATCCAGCTGTGCAAATTCCGCCATGTTATGTAACTCGCCACGACATAATGCGGACAATTTATCACGAAGATCGGAGGGTAACGTCACGCTGTGACTGGCCAGCAATTGGAGATGTTCTTGATCAAATTGTACCGCTACTGCGTCAACTGCATCCATGCTGGTGCCAGACATCAAGCCAAGGTAAATGTCCGACATTGATGGTAACCGTCTAGGGTTGATTGAGGGCGATGCGTGTGGATTGCTTTACCGCGGCCAATTGCGCCAGCAAGGTTTGAGTGAGACTTGCAAACGCAGGCTGATATTTTACCGGGAGAGGTTCGGCATTGGGTAATTTAATGGTCAGTGGATTGCGGTAGGCACCATTAACCCGAAATTCATAATGCAAGTGCGGACCCGTGGCGAGCCCTGACTTACCGACATAACCAATCACTTGTCCCTGTCGTACACGTTTGCCGATGTCGGCGCCTTTTTTATAGCCGGACATGTGTGCATACAAAGTGCTGTAACTGCCGCCATGTTGGATAATGACGGTACGACCATAACCGCCTTTGGTGCCTTTATAGATTACCTTGCCCTCACCGGAGGCGCGGATCGGTGTGCCCACCGCCGCGGAATAATCCACACCTTTGTGCATTTTCATTGAATTCAGAATGGGGTGGTGGCGATTACCAAAGCGCGAGCTGATACGGCGAAAATCAACCGGGGTGCGCAAAAATGCTTTGCGCATCGACATGCCCTCAGGCGTGTAGTATTCGCTATTGCCATCTGTGTCGGTAAAGCGGATCGCGCTATAGGTTTGTCCTTGGGTGGTAAACTCAGCGGCAAGGATAGGCCCCTCCTCGATTTTTTCCCCGTCCAGATAATGTTGTTCATAAATCAATGCGAATTGATCGCCGGTGCGAATATCCAAGGCAAAATCGATATCCCAACCAAAAATATTGGCCATTTCCATGATCAACGGGTCGCCCATACCGGCACGTTGCCCGGCTTCAAACAATGAGCTATCAATTTTGGCGACGGCATGGCCAATACGTTTCTCAACATCACGATGGTGCGTAGAGGCGATATAGCTATCGCTGTCACGCTGAAGAGCAAAGGTGTCGAAACGATTAAGTTCTAATATCAGGGTATGTATGACATTCTGCTCATTGAGCAAGAATTTAATATTTTGCCCCGGGAGTAAACGGCGTAAGTGATTGGTCGGTTCACCCAATTGCATGATCTTGTGCAATTCCTCTGCGGGTAAGTCCATGCGATCAAAAATACGCGCCAGGGAGTCACCTGCTTTGACCGTGGTTGAGACCCATTCACGTTGTTCTTGCAGTGACTGCGCCGGTTTCGTTTCTTCAATGGCGTTTGTTGTTGTTTCTACTGGGAGGGGGATTTGTGTGGTTGGCGCAGGTAAGGCAGTAAGAGCAGACGTACGGTTTGCGCTGGCATCTAGCGAGAAAAACGTAAGTAGTGTACTGACCACCATAACAGAGGCTACAATCAAAACAATATGTACCCGCGTCAGGCGCGATTGTCCCAGATGCTTATTCGTTGACACAGACTTATAATCTCTTGTAAAGAAGGGTTTGTAATCCACGGAATTATCGACACTTTTTTTCATAACGTAAGATAACCCGAAAAGCCTAAACGGTCAAATTGCACACATAAAATGGAAGGCCTCGGTTGTATATATAAGGCTATGCTAATCTACGTATCTTTGGTTAATTGAGTATTGGAGAATTGGGATGATAACGCCGCAGGAACAATTGGACCTCATCAAATACGGTTGTGATGAATTATTGGTTGAGGCCGAATTGGTCGAAAAACTTAAACGCGGCAAATCACTGCGTATCAAAGCAGGTTTTGATCCCACTGCCCCGGATTTACACCTGGGCCACACCGTTTTAATCAACAAATTACGGCAATTCCAAGAGTTAGGGCACGAAGTATTGTTCCTGATTGGTGACTTTACCGGCATGATCGGTGACCCCACCGGTAAGAGTGCGACCCGCCCGCCACTGACTCGAGATCAGGTCATCGAGAACGCCCGCACCTACGAACAGCAAATCTTCAAGATATTGGATCCAACCAAGACCCTGGTGATGTTCAATTCCAGTTGGATGAATGACATGCGTTCATCCGACATGATCGCCCTTGCCGCCAAGCATACCGTCGCGCGTATGCTGGAACGCGATGACTTCCACAAACGGTACAGCACTGGCCAGCCAATCGCGATACATGAGTTTCTTTATCCGTTGATACAAGGTTATGACTCAGTCGCGATGCGCGCCGATGTCGAACTGGGCGGTACCGACCAGAAATTTAATTTATTAGTTGGACGTGAGCTACAGAAACACTACGGCCAGGAGCAGCAAATTGTCCTGACGATGCCGATCCTCGAAGGGTTGGATGGTGTCAACAAGATGTCGAAGTCATTGAATAATTACATTGGTATCAATGAAGCGCCTGACGAGATGTTTGGCAAGTTAATGTCGATATCGGATGATTTGATGTGGCGTTACTTTGAATTACTCAGCTTTAGGCCGATTAGTGAGATTAATACGTTCAAACAGCAAATACGTGACGGTGCCAACCCGCGGGATATCAAATTTTTGCTGGGCGAAGAGCTGGTCGGGCGTTTTCATTCACTACAAGCAGGCAAACAGGTGCGGGGAAATTTTATCGCGCGTTTTCAGCAAGGGGAGCAGCCTGACGACATGCCGGAGATAACCCTGACCGCCAAAGCTGGCAAGCTGCCGATCGCGAATTTGTTGAAGGAGGCTCATCTGGTTGATAGTACTTCAGAGGTGATTCGTTTAATCAAGCAGGGTGGGGTACGTATTGATGGCGAACGGGTGGTGGAACCAAAGACAATCATTGAAGCCGGCACCACACATGTCTATCAGGTGGGTAAACGTAAATTTGCGCGCATTACACTCTCAAACTGAATAAGTCTTGATAAGTCGTGTGAGGCCACATAAATAGAATTCATTTTCGTCATACACACTGACTATTTAACAATTTGCCTTTTTACTACAGTGGCACAATAACCCAGGAGAGCCCTGAGGGTTATTGATACACGGGAGTTCGTCCAGGCGCATTCAAGACAGGTGCTGATTGTTATATCGCTTAGATAGGCGGCCTTACTCTCAATTGGTAGCCTAACTCAGGGTAGGTTCACACGTTATTTCCATGTCTGGCCTCGCATACTCCAGGGGATGCCGGTTATATGCTCGCCGGACATGGAAATACTGACAGGCAGGGGAGTTATCGTCACCGCTGAAAATAGGTACTTGTTAAACAAGCAAAGAGAATGACTTGAAAACACGTGTCATATTGGTTGTTGTTATCGATCTGCTGCTTAACCCTGCCTGGGCAGAGCAGATACTCGTGCTGAACTCTTCCTATTACTCCCCGGTAACTTCCGAGGAACAGGACGGCGTGTTGGATTAGGTGTACCAAGATCTGGGCAAGCGTCTTGGTATCAAGACTGAAATTCACAACCTGGCAGCAGCAGAAAGGGTACTGCTCAACGTGAGGAAATATTTTTCTAATTGAAAAGTTGGCGGGCGAAGCTACGCAATATTACAAACAACAAGGGTTATTTTTAAATCATGGCAACATCTGCGAACATAAGTATAAAAAATACTTTGTATTATACCTGTGAAATAAAATCTTTGAGTATTCAATTCGTGTTCGACGATATTTGCGCGGTGCTGAGCGCATCCGCATATTTGAAGTTGACCCTCATGATTATTCAAGAGTAGACGGCAGTTTTATCCGTAATATGCGGGTAGACACTATAACTGTAGTCGCCGTTGAATTGATTAATCGTATAGGTGCGGTAGCTGACGCTAAGACGACTGCTGGACTTATTGAATCCGCCGTCACCATAGTGCACGACATGCTACTGCTGTTGGTTATTTGCAGGGATTTGTTATTCACCTCGCCTCTTCTCGTTAAAGCTAAGTCACCAATATTTTACGATGGTAAGTGATAGTTGATTGAATGAGTTTCACCCTTGAAAGTTTTCGGCTTAAAGCACCTTAAGGCCTATTGACTCGAGAAGATGAGTCCGTATAATGCGCCCCTTCGTGAAACAGTTCTTCCACAGAAGTTGTTGGGAGAAAAGAAATATTAGTTTTAGCTTGACGGACAGGAAATAGAAGCATTACAATTCCCGTTCTGTGCCGATGGTTTATACTTCGGTATGCTCTTTAACAATTGATCAGATAATTCAAGTGGGTGCTTGCGTCGATAGGTGAAATTTGCCAAGTAATATCGATGTAAAGCAACTCTGTCAAAAAGCAATGCGTTTTGATAAGGGATTGTAATTCATCAGTAAAGTTTAAAGCCACTTCGGTGGTTAAGAAATATAACTGAAGAGTTTGATCCTGGCTCAGATTGAACGCTAGCGGCATGCCTAACACATGCAAGTCGAACGGTAACGCGGGGGCAACCCTGGCGACGAGTGGCGGACGGGTGAGTAACACATGGGAATCTGCCTGGTAGCGGGGGACAACCTAGGGAAACTTAGGCTAATACCGCATACGCCCTACGGGGGAAAGCGGGGGATCGCAAGACCTCGCACTATCAGATGAGCCCATGTCCTATCAGCTAGTTGGTGAGGTAATGGCTCACCAAGGCAACGACGGGTAACTGGTCTGAGAGGACGACCAGTCACACTGGGACTGAGACACGGCCCAGACTCCTACGGGAGGCAGCAGTGGGGAATATTGGACAATGGGGGCAACCCTGATCCAGCAATGC
>JAYSTO010000153.1:0-5632 GCA_043719675.1 Gammaproteobacteria bacterium
TTGAACGATTGCTCTCCGGCATGGCAAGTGGGCATTGCACCACGCGTTATGAATGTATCCATATGCTCTAAATAATGGCGGAAGGACCTAAAGTGAGGATAACGCTGCCACAAATCGAGCAACAGCGGGCTAAGCGTGGCGTCTGGCATCTGGTCATCGGTACTTTTACCGCGCCGGAAGCCATCAGTAGACAACAACGTGACGCAATGGCCAACGCCACGTGCGGCACTCAGCTTTAGCAGCGCCTCGAGATCCTGCTGATTTTCCTTCATCAGCACCGTCATGACATGCACTTGTGCACTGCCATGCGGCGCGTGCGCGAGCAAGGTATCGATAGCCTGCCACGCACGGTCATAACCGCCTTTTAAACCGCGTTTTGCGTCATGCCGCTGCGCATCCGGAAAATCAATCGAGACGCCGACTTGCGCGATACCCGCCTCGAATAAGCCACGCGCCTTTTTCTCATTAACATACCACCCATTGGTGTAGAGCACTGGCACATGACGCGCACTAAACGCACGGACAATCTCGACAATGTCTGGGCGCAGCAGCGGTTCACCACCTTCCACTGACACTAGAAAACTGCCAAGATCAGCCATCTCGGCAGCAATACGCTGGTAATCAGCGACCTTCAATTCCAACTTCGGCGATACCCCATTCGACCAAAAATCGCAAAAAGAACAGCGCATATTGCAGCGATTAGTAACCTGAATCAGCACATTAAAGGGCTTCTTGCGCAACAGGCCCGTCAGAAATCGAACGTCGCGCGATGCCTGTTGAAAAAAGGGTAAGCCCTGTGGTTTTGCTAAACTCGTCATCCCATACTCCATTGCATATGCGCGACATCGATAACGACCAACAAACTGCTATGCGGGTATAGCAAATAAACCCCCAGGAGGGCAACCAGCGTGATCACACATCGTCCTGCTTCAACCAGCCAGGCGTGTCGCCGACCATCCAGCAAGCCACCCAAGGTCGACAATGCGGCCAGGATCAACAGGGCAGACACCAGTTTCCATTCCCAGGAGTAATCGTCGCGTGGAATAAAAATAAATAACGCGAACAGCAAGGTCAGCGAGAATTGCACAAGCACATATATTTTGGTTCGTTGTGGAATTTGCTGGGTCGAGAGCGGTGACGCAACACGCGGCATCACCACTCCAGCAGGCGACCAACCCGGTGTGCCAAAGACTGTTTTCAATCGTTCCTGCCAGGTTTTAGCTTGTTTAACCAAGCGTAACAGATCGCGCAGCAACACAAACTGAGATTTCACGCCGTCATGGGTTTCGTAACCATTCTTCGCCCCATACGTTGGGGGATCGGCAGGATCGAATGTCACTTGGGTGCGGAACATTCGATCCCAGAGACAAAACATTGCACCATAATTTCGATCCAGATAACGCGGGTTCTTGGCGTGGTGCAACACATGCGACTGTGGCGTGACGAAAATGCCGAATCCTGGAAAACGAAACTGCTCGGAGTGCGTGATCAAGGCATGCACCGATAGAATCGTCGTCGCAATAAAAAACTGGGTGGTTGGCACGCCCAGCAAGGGCAGCCACACATAAAACGGAAACGAGTATAAATCCGAGAACCACGCATGCCGCATCGCCACGGTATAGTTCATCTGCTCGGGTTGATGATGCACGCCATGCACCGACCAGCACAGCGCCACGTGGTGATCAAACCAATGATGACAATAATGGCCGAAGTCCGCCAAAATCAACGCCAGTAGCCAAGACTGCCAGGCGTTATCTGCCCAATGCACAAGGGCTAAATGACGATAGCCCCAGTCGTATAACAAAATCAATGCGGGGCCCAGAAACAAACCCAGCACAATGGTACCCACACCAGTGGAAACATTGCCCACGCTTTCCGGCAAGCTAACCGTCGGCATGCCGCGTGCCTTTGCACGTCGCGCCTCCACCCAGGTGATGAGCAGATACAGCGGCACACCGAATGCGTAATACGCCGTGGTTTCCATTGCCTTCATTCATTAACCTTCCAACAGCAGTTCATCCAGCTGCTGCATGAGCAGGCTGATCTTGCGGGTATATTCAGGACTACCCAAGGTCACAACCAAACCCTCGCGCACCCCGTTGATCTGGCCTTCGGTAGCGGTCAATACTGTTAATGCCGCCTCAGCATCGGGGAACACAAATTGCACGAAAGGCGCACGTGCGGTACAAATTCCATAACCCGCCTTTACCTTGCCGTGTTGCATGCGCAACCATGCGCCGATGCCCTCGCGTTGCACTGACCATTGATAGACACGATCCGGACTTTGTGCAACCAGTTCACGCATCGCCGTATGGCCACCATGATGCAGTTCGGCGAGTCCACGCGACACCAGGTACAGCAATAACTTTACTCGTAACGCGCGTTCCCGCGCATCCTTGGGTGCGGCCTGTGGTTGCAGCAGCTTCAATGCAAACAGCAGGCGCAACACCTTGATCAGCAACAGCGGATGACGCAGTCCGCCTTTTACCTGCGGCAGGGTCGCTTTGCCAGAAAAAAAAGCATTCAATCTACCGAGATCGTGGAAGTTGATTTGCAAAGCGGCAGGGCCACTCCCCTGTGCCACCTGCACACTGTCATCGACAAACATCAAGCGCACCGC
The DNA here is from genome assembly GCA_043719675.1 of Gammaproteobacteria bacterium. GTDB lineage: Bacteria > Pseudomonadota > Gammaproteobacteria > UBA6429 > Thiohalophilaceae > JACQBC01. The sequence continues at coordinate 2,621 of JAYSTO010000153.1, forward strand.
CATCGCTGCTGCGTTGCTGCCAATCTGCACGGTTTGTGGCAAACGCGGGCGCGTGCGTTTGCTTGAATTGCCGTGTTGATCCGCCGACACCGTTGCCAATAAAGGCAGCACTGCACGTAAAAACAAGCGTGAGCGCAGTTGTTCGCGCACCACCGCACTTGCCACCGTCATGGTGACTGGGTTAATCAATTGCCATCCTCCCAATCGACGGCATCATGACTGCTCATTTGCATAAGGCTGACTATCGCCGCGTGAATCGCGTCTTCATCAAAGCCGCCAAGATGCATCAAGTCTTCAGGCACGCCCATCGGCAGGAAACAATCCTGGTGACCCAAGCGTTTAAACGCGCAAGCTTTGCCAGACTCGGCAATGACTTCGGCTACCGCAGAACCCAGTCCGCCCAAAATACTGTGGTCTTCCACCGTAATGATGCGCTGTGTCGCGGTGATTGCATCCTGTACTGCCGCTACATCGAACGGTTTGATCGCGGCCATGTTCACTACTTTGACACTAATCCCCTGCGAGGCGACACGCACAGCGGCATGCAGCGCCTCCTGCACACAAAGACCGATGGCAAACACCGTGACATCATGGCCATCCATCACGATCCGTGCCTTGCCGATTGCGAACGCCTGTTTAATATCCTTCATCACGGGCAGCTCCGTGCCACGACCGGTGCGCAAATACACCGGGCCTTCATAAGCCAGCGCGGCGAGCAAGGCGTCCGTCAGCTCGTCGCCATCGGCGGGCGCCAGTACCATCATGCCCGGTATGCTGCGCATCAAGGCAATATCCTCAAACGCATGATGCGTTGGTCCTCCCTGGCCATACGCAACACCGGCGAGTGTACCGATAATTTTTACATTACGTTGGCCGTAACCAATGTCAGTCCGGACGAACTCTGCAGCACGCAAAGTTGCAAACGTCGCATAGGTACAGACAACGGGAAGGTGACCGGTCGACGCGAGTCCTGCCGCAACCGCCATTAAATTTTGTTCGGCGATACCGACGTTAAAAAAACGTGTTGGAAAAGCTTCCTTGAAGCGTTGGATCTTGGTTGAATTACCGAGGTCAGCTGTTAACGCAACGATAGTTGGATCACGACGACCTGCCTCCACCAAGGCGTCACCCCAGGTTTCAGAAGCACTGATAAGATTGACATCCTCAACTGTCCAGGTAAAACCTTGCACCTTTTTCATGACAACGCCTGATGCTGGTGTCGAACCGAGGCCAGTGCTCTGGCATACATCGCCGAATCGAGTGCACCGTAATGCCATTTCGGTTCATTTTCCATAAAGTCGATGCCCTTGCCTTTGACCGTTTGCGCTAATATAACCGTTGGACGCATTGTTCCCGCATCAACCGCGTCAGGCACTGAGAGTGCGGTTTCTATACTGGCACAAAGCTGCCTAAAATCATGACCATCGCAGTTAATCACACGCCAGCCAAACGACGCCCATTTCTCCGCTAACGGCTCCAACGGCAGTTCTTGTTCGGTAAAGCCATCCATGGTCAGTCGATTGCGATCCACTACGGCGATCAGACGATGCAAGCGCTGCGCACCGGCAGCCAGTGCTGCCTCCCAGGTCGAACCTTCGTAACACTCGCCATCTGATAATAAGCAAACCGTGCGCGACGGCCAAGCCTTGAGACGTATGCCCAAGGCCATGCCGACGGCAATCCCCAAGCCATGACCCAGCGAACCGGTTGCAACTTCAATCGCAGGCACTTTGCGATGATGCATGTGCATGCCCAATGCGCTACCGGTTTTACCGAACGTCGACAGATCATCCGGATTGATGAAGCCACAATCCGCCAGCACCGCCGCCAACCCAAGACCGCCATGGCCTTTTGACAAGACAAAACGATCACGCTCAGGCCAGTCCGGGCGACCAGGATCAACACGAAGCGCACGGTGGTATAACGCGACCAGAATATCGGTTTGACTCAGTGCACTGCCGACGTGGCCGGAGCCGGAGTGATACATTATCCGGAGGATCGATTCGCGCACACGCAGTGCCGCCGCTTGCAGCTGCTGGCATTCTTCATTACTCAGTGTAGCGCGAGGCAAGGAGATCACCATAGGAAATTTATTTTTAATTGGTCTACCCTGCAGCCAGGACAGAGTGGATAATTGAAAAGGTAACCGCGAAACCAAGCGCGTAGCGGCGCTTTATTTGAGGCGCTTGTGTCGAGGGGTTTATGCAAGTATTTTTCACTTGTGTATCTTATGAGTATTGTGAAAAGAATGAAATTTTTTCGAAACATTGCTTTTTATTCCAGCGAAGCTTGTATTATTTGCGTTTAAGTTTTTCTTGCACTAAATACACACTTTGCTCGATCATCGCCAGGTAGTGAAGACTGTCCGGGGAATCGAAAACGATCTTTGATCCATGCAGGAAATTTGTATAGGCCGAGCTTTCTGTGCCGTTAACCACCACGACGCATTTCTCGCCGAAATAGGCGACATACGCTAAGTATTTGCTGTCGGGACTGAAGACGAGGTGGTCTAGGTGATCGTAGGCTTTACCTTCTTTGCCGTCTACGACCACAAATTGTGTGTTGCCAGACTTAGCTAGGTAGGCGACACGCAAGCCGTCTGGGCTGAAGATAGGACTCTGGGTCGGGATGTCGTCGTAGGTCTTGCCTTCTTTATCGTCGACCACGATGAATTGTTTGCGATCAAGAACGGGCTCATCTAGCCTGTCGTTTGTCGGTTTACGACCCGTCGTAACCCGATACGCCACGCGCTTGCTGTCAGGGCTAAAAACAACGACGGTGTCGTAGTTTCCGTTGAGGATGTCGTATTTTTTTCCTTCTTTGCCGTCCACAACCACAAATTTTTTACCGTTTGACGTGGCTAGGTAGGCCACACGCATGCTGTCTGGGCTAAACAGAGGCTGAAATTTGAGGTGGTCGTATGCCTTACCTTTTTCCTTGTCCACCATCACAGATTTTTTTTCGAAATCACGCCCGACTACATATGCGAGGCGCTTGCTATCGGGGCTGTAT
>JAYSTO010000154.1:0-2615 GCA_043719675.1 Gammaproteobacteria bacterium
ATCAACCAACGGATTATCAGCGTCATTGCCTATGACACCATTGGGCATGGCAACAACCGCACACCGGCCATCGCCAATCTTGCCTTGGCGCAAAAAATCCGGCTGGCAAAACAATTATCGCATCTGGTGGTGATCTACATTCATTGGGGTAACGAGTTGCAGGATTGGCCATCGCCGCTGCAACGGCAAACGGCGCAATGGCTCATTGAACAAGGTGCCGATGTGATCGTCGGCCATCACCCGCACGTCATCCAGCCCGTCGAGTGTATTGCAGGTAAGCCAGTGGTGTTTTCCCTCGGTAATCATTTATTTGATCAGAAATATCCGATCAGCAAAATCGGTGGGGTATTAACCTGTGATGTCGGCGATGATCGCGTTCGCTGTCAGCTGCAACGTACCCTCGCGGCCAATGGTTCCGCCTTTCCAACAGGCATTGATGTTGATCACCAGAACAATACTATTCTGGATACGTGCCCGATCACCCTGCATAGTCCGCTACAACTCCAGGGCAACCTTATTACCCCCGAGGTGTTGAACCGAGCCATTTCTGCCAGCGAGATGAAATTACAACTGGTGACGACCCGCGCCAAACAAGTCACCGTCCCTGCCACTACCGTGGTATGGCTCGACACGGTTAATTTTGCGGACAACAGCAATTCGCCCTGGTTGCTGACGCTACAGCTGCAAACCTCGGCAATCGATAATGAAACCGCACCGCGCCCTTATGTCTATACGCTGGGACCACACGGCCTGATTGCAAAATGGCGCGGCTCTGCATTGGCCTGGCCATTGTTAGACATCAGCACACTGCGTTACCAGGAACAAGATTATCTCTGTGCGTTGCATCGTGGCGACTCGTTTATGAATCCCGACCCCTTAATCAAAACGACACGCACTCAGGTTTATAACTGGAATGGTTTTGGATTCTCCGCTGCCGCTATTCCCGAATTAGTGGCCCGTTGTGAAACCCGGTATCTGGATTATTTGCAAACCCAGGCTGGCAGCTAATCGTCGCTCAGACTCATCGCATAACGGGTAATCGGCTGTGTGGAATGATCAAACTCATCCCACAGACGCTGCATGGATTTTTTTAAAACCGGATGTTGTAACTGCGGCGCAAGCTCGGCCAGCGGTAACAAGACAAAGGCATTCAGCGTGATCTCAGCGCGTGGCAAGTGAATATGATCGTGATCAATCACCTGCTCGCCATACAGTAACAAATCAAGATCGAGGGTACGCGAAGAAAACTTGGGGCCGTTACGCTCGCGGCCGTTGTCCTGCTCCACTTGGCGTAACACTGCCGCCACCTGGGCCACACTTTCGTTGGTTTGCAGGCGCACCACCAGATTTAGAAAATCTTCCCCATCAAACCCCACTGCCTTGCTTTTGTACACGGAGGAACATTGCAGTTGCCCGTAGTGTTGTTGCAATTGTGCAAGGGCGCGACGAATATGTCGTTCTGCCGCCATGTTGCTACCGATACTTATATATATGTCTGACATCATGCTGGCCAGCGACAAATCATCAACCTTTACTGCCACGCTCAATATTGATACCCACATCCTTGGCGCCACGCACCGCGCCGGGCTTATGCAGACACACATGCACCCACGGCACCTGAAACTCCTGCAAAATGATCTCGGCGATACGCTCGGCCAGGGTTTCCACTAATTGGAACTGACTTTGCTCAACAAAGGTAATCAAACGTTTGGCTACGGCCTTGTAATTCAGGGTGTCGTCTAACTGATCACTGCCTGCGGCCTTGCGGATATCGGTACCCATTTCCAGATCAATGCTCACCATTTGTTTTATGCGCCGCTCCCAATCGAAAACACCGATAACCGTTTCGATGCGTAGATCTGTGATGAAGATGGTGTCCATAGTCCCGCCTGAATAAATTTGCCGTCACTATACCGCAAATGTGCATAACACGGCAGCACTCGGCTAGGCGGCACGGATAAAGCTTCGTATAATGCCCATCGGCTTACTTACCTATTGATGAACAATGCCCCTTATCACGATTGCCTTTGTTGCTGCTGCTTATCTGATTGGCTCGATCTCCACCGCCGTGATTGTCTGCAAACTGATGGGCTTACCGGATCCGCGTGCAGAGGGTTCAGGCAATCCGGGGGCCACCAACGTCTTACGCATCGGCGGCAAAAAAGCCGCCGCGATCACCCTGCTGGGTGACACGCTCAAGGGACTGTTACCGACCCTCGCCGCCTATTTGTTGCACCTCGATCCACTTGCGCTGGCTTTGGTTGGCTTGGCCGCCTTCATCGGCCACCTGTTTCCGATCTTTTTTGGTTTCAAGGGCGGTAAGGGCGTGGCGACATTGTTGGGTGTACTGTTTGGTTTTCACTGGGTGGTGGGGCTGGCGACTGCCCTTACCTGGCTGATCATTGCCAAGGTTTTCAGGATATCCTCCATTGCCGGATTGATCGCCGCCCTGCTCGCCCCCTTGTATGTCTGGTTGATCCGCGATGTCTGGTTACACTGGGGCGCACAACACGAGTTGATCATTGCCACCGGTATCATGACGATCATTTTGATCTGGCGACACCGTAGTAACATTCAGAATTTGTGGTCGGGAAAAGAAGGGAAGATTGGCAACC
>JAYSTO010000155.1:0-15489 GCA_043719675.1 Gammaproteobacteria bacterium
GATTGGCAACCTTTGCGGCTTGTCAATGGCTTATGGCGTTTGACATCGGTGCATGCCGAAGGGATACGTGTTGAATTGCTGGCGGCAACGGAGAAACAAGCGACTACCGCCTTGTCGCTGCCAATGGCGATCGAGGTGCGTGCTGCAACGCTGCAACAGCTGCAGATCATCCGTGCCAAGGGCGCCACCCCCCTTGTCATTGAGCAAATAACCCTGCAAGGCCGCGGTGAGACCGATAATATCCAGCTTGAACAGTTGACCGTTGCCGCGTATCACGCCCATGTATTGGCCAAGGGCACGGTGTCTTTGCGCAATCCCTATCCTGTGCAACTCAATGTGCAGTGGCAATATCAACCACCGGATTTGGCGACAGTGTCCGGCAAGGGGACGCTGCACGGCGATGTCAATAAACTGGTGGTGGCACAGCAACTCGAAGGCGCCGTGCAAGCCATGCTCAGCGGTGAGATCACGGCACTGCAAACATCACCGGCATGGCAGGCGCAACTCAACCTGCAACAACTGGTGCCGGCACAATGGCACGCGGCTGCACCGGCGATTAACATCAGTGGCAAGCTGAGCGGCAAAGGTAATTTCAGCAAGATCGACGTGCAGGGTGAGGTACGCGGTAGCGGTAGTGATAACCGCTGGGGCGAACTGAGCTCACGCTTCACGGTACACACCGATAATGCGTTTGCCAACTATCAACTCACGATGGAGGGTAACTGGCTCAAGCCCGATCAGCCACCGTTGATAGTGGCGTTGGTCGCACAAGGTGATCGACAAGGTATGCAGATGCAAAAGATTCAATTGCAAGGCCTGGAAAGTTTAGTGCGTGCCAATGCCAAAATTCGTTGGTTGCCGCACGTTGATGTAACTGCAAACCTGGCGCTGAGCAATTTTGATCCCAGTCGCGTCTGGCCGGACTGGCGCGGGCGAGTGGACGCGCAGCTCGCCTTGCACGCCACACAACATCAGGGTATTACCAAACTGAAGATGCAGCTTCATTCGTTGGGTGGTGAACTCCACGGTTATCCGTTGCGCGGCAGTGCCAAGGTGATGTGGCAGCCAGGTGTGCTGAACATCGACAAATTGCGGGTGAGCCTGGGTAAAAATACCCTGGCAGTGGATGGGCGTGTTGATCAGCAATGGAATATGCATTGGCAACTCAAGGCAGCTGATGTGTATGCGCTGGGTTTTTATCTCGACGGCGAAGTGCATAGTGAAGGTGACATTCGCGGTGGCGTGCATAACCCGCATCTGCTGGCGCAGCTCGAGGCGCGTGAACTGGTGTATGCCACCGAATATATTCAGCACCTCAGTGCCAAATTCGACGTGGGTTTGTTGGAGAGTGATCCGCTGGTGATTGATTTAGTAGCCATCAATGTACAGACGCGCGCCGGGGATTGGCAAACTGTCAAATTGCAAAGCAGTGGCACGCTGGCGGAACACCGTATCCACTGGCAAGTGGACGGCAAACAATCGAGTTTAACGCAGACGGTGAACGGCAAATATCATGCACAACGTTGGCAGGCGGTAATTGAAAAATGGGATTTGCAGTATGCGCCGATTGGTACCTGGCAACTGGCATCACCCATCGAAGTGATTTTGTCACCCACGCAAGTACAATTACCACCGGTTTGTTTGCAACAGGCCGCGGCACAGCTATGTGTCAGCGTCAGCGGGCACGCCGCGCTACGCAAGCTGGACGTGCAAGGCAAGGCGCTGCCACTGGCAATACTCAATGGCTGGTTGCCCAGTCATCTCGACTTAACGGGTCAGGCCGATCTCAATGCGCAGGCCAGCTTCACCAACCTGCAACTCAACATCGCGCAACTTGAACTGCATACCGCCAAGGACAATGTCATCCTGAATTTTATTGAGCAGGATCAACAATTGATATTGGGCGCCAGTCAATTGCGTATGGATATCAATGCCCAGGGCCTGACCGCCAACCTCAGCATGCCGCTGAGTGGTGCCGGTGGTATGGAGACGCACCTTGAATTGCCCGCGTGGTTACCGGCGCACGGCTTCGTGCGCGAACAAGCCCTGCGCGGTAGCGTGCGGATCAATCAAGTACCGGCGCAAACCGTTGCGCGTTTCATACCGCAGCTGGGTCCGGTGCAAGGTACGCTTCAGGCGGATATCGATTTGTTTGGCAGCTTGGGACAACCAGAATTAAGTGCGACAGCAAGCTGGCAACACGGCAATGTGGTGTTGCCCGCGTTGGGAATTACCTTGCGCGATCTCACCGCGACCCTACACAGTGCGCAAACCAATACGCTGCAATTTAAGATTGAGGCCCGCTCAGGTGATGGCGTGATCCATCTTGATGGTCAGACGCAGTTACAACCGGCACAAGGTTGGCCAACGCAGGCGCGTTTGTATGGACAAAATGTTGAGGTAGTGAACATCCCGGAGGCGTTGGTTCGTATAAGCCCGGATATTCAGATCGGCATTGTCGGCAGCAGTATCACCGTCAAAGGCGAGGTGCTCGTTCCACGCGCACGCTTGCGGCCGCGCAGTCTGCCAAAGGAAAGTGCAGAGATCTCACCGGATGTGATCATTATCACCAAGGATAAAATCTCTGAACAAGATTTGCCGTGGAAGATTCATACCCAGGTACGGGTGAAACTGGGTGAGTTGGTTGATATTGACGGTTTCGGTGTCAGCGGCCGTTTGACGGGAACCATCGTATTAATTGATGAACCGAATAAATTAGCGATTGGCCAGGGCGAGGTCAGTATCAGTGAAGGTATCTATCGCATGCGCGGCCAAAATCTGACGATTCGGCGCGGTCGGCTGTTGTATGCCAACAGTTTACTGGATGATCCTGGTGTGGATGTCGAAGCCGTGCGCGTGGTCGACGCCGTCACCGCCGGCGTGCGCGTGCGCGGGACTTTAAAAAAACCAGAACTGACTATTTTTGCCGAACCGGCGATGGCAGAGGCCGATGCCCTGGCGTATTTGATCATGGGTCGGCCACTGAGTCAGGCAAGTAACGCTGAAGGTGAATCAGTCCGTGATACCGCTGCTGCCATGTCGCTGGTGGGTGGTGACCTGCTGGCGCGCGAAGTCGGTGGTCGATTAGGTGTGGATGAATTTCGCGTCGAGGCGGGGAGAACGGCGGAATATACCTCGCTGGTGGTTGGCAAATATCTCTCACCCAAACTCTATGTGCGCTATTTCACTGGTATTATCGAATCCAGTAACATCGTGCAGTTCCGCTATCAACTTTCCAAACGCGTGCAGCTGCAATCGGAAAGCGGTTACCGTGGCGCGCAGTCGGTTACCAGTGGGGATATTTTCTTTACAATAGAATATTAATCGGTTACAACGCTCACAGTTATTTGTTTGTTGAATAATGTGATAGTGAACATTGATAAAAACATCAGGAGATAAATTGATGGTACGCATGGAAACCCCCGTCTGTGATTTTGGTAAACCGGCAATCGATTTTAAATTGCAAGGTGTGGATGGTAAGTTCTGGACGCTGAAGGATTGCGTCGGCCCGAAGGGTTTGTTGGTGATGTTCATCTGCAATCACTGTCCGTATGTGCAGGCAGTGCGGGATCGTATCGTGCGCGATACGCGAGAGTTGTTGGTGCTGGGCATCAAGAGCGTGGCGATCATGTCGAATGACACCCACGATTATCCGGATGACTCGTTTGAAAATATGCAAAAGCTGGCCAAACAATTGCAATTCCCGTTTCCGTATTTGCTGGATGAAGACCAAGCCATTGCCAAGGCTTACGGTGCGGTATGCACCCCGGATTTTTTCGGTTACAACAGCAAACTGGAGTTGCAATACCGTGGCCGACTCGACGCCAGTCGCAAAGAGGCCGCGCCCGCCGATGCCAAGCGCGATTTGTTTGAGGCGATGGTGCAGGTGGCGAAGACAGGTAAGGGCCCAGCCGAGCAAATCCCCAGCATGGGTTGTTCGATCAAATGGAAAGGTGCGGCCGCCTGAGATAACTGTTCGTACATTCTAAATAGGTATTCGTGATGGAGAAGGGCATTCCTCTGGCGTGGTGGCAAGAGCTGACGTTGGGTTTACTCCCTGTTTTTGTTGCGGTGGCTATTGCATTGTGGCTGCAAGTTTCTAATTGGGATGTTATCTGGCTGCGCCTGTTCTGGGATGAGCCATCACAGTCCTGGCCTTATCGCGATCATTGGCTGGCGTCCGGGATTTTACATACGGGTGGACAACAACTGACACAGTGGCTCGCGATCATCTTGCTGGTGATGTGGGTGGGTGTGAGTTGGCGGCTCACCAAGACACTGCGCTGGACGTTAACTTACGTCGTGGTTGCGAGTATCAGTAGTAGTGTATTGATCGTGGGCTTGAAGGAAGTGACTCACCTGCCTTGCGCCTGGGATGTAACGGCGTTCGGCGGCAAGGTGCCACACCTGGCGATGCTGGATATGTTTAATCCTGTATGGCCGAGGGGCAGCTGTTTTCCAGCGGGTCATGCCAGCGGGGGTTATATTTGGATAAGTTTGTTTTTTGCGGTGCGCGCTTACACCGGACGAACTCAGTATTGGGCGTTGTTACCGGGGGTGTTGTTGGGCTTGGTGTTTGGTTTGACCCAGCAGATCCGTGGCGCACATTTTCCCAGTCATGATCTGGTGACGTTTGCCCTGTGCTGGTTGATGAGCTGGTTATGGTCTCTCTGGTTTATTAAACGCATCTATGCGGCGCAGGCTGCAGGAAAATAAAGGAAACCATTTTTATCACGCGCACGGGAGCATAATTTACGTTGGTGGATCCCAATTGGTTTTGCTGTGGCCTATCGTATCACCATAACGTTGATGTGCGCGATCCCCGCAGTGTATCAATAGCATGGTCTGCGAAATAACTAGCGCATAATATTTAACAATATAGCAACCACCGTAACTGTCCAATCAAAAATAAAAGTCACGGACTTTTCTGGTTCAGCCCCGCAGATTCAAATTCGACGTGCAACACCCTTACTTATGTTGATGTTGCAAGGTACAGGATGAAAACGTACTATCGTTATTCATCTGAAAAGGAGACGCCCCTGAGTCACATCATTCACGACAAGGAAGGCAATGCCTTCGAACTCACCACCAGTGACGAGGCTCAGGGCCGAACCGATGTGGCAATGGAATTTAAAACTCAGGAAGAAGCCCTGGCGTTTGTTCGCCGCTTAGGGGAAACCGCACAAGGGCGCGAGCAACTGCGCCGCATGGTGGAGGAAGTAAAGCAGGCCGAGACCAGCGCAAAAGGACAGCCTGATTCATGAGCCCGCTCGTACTGAATAATGGTCATCGATATTACCGGTTATGCCTCCCCGGTGAGTGGCCCGTTGGCGGGGTATTCAAGCCCCTCGAATTTCATGATCACCACTTCGCCGAGGCATTTGTCCGAGGCCTGTGCCGCAGTAGTGCACGCATGGAAGACTATGAGTGGATTCGCATCCTATACAGCATCGACCAGAAACCGCGTCATCCCTACAACGTCAACGTCCACAAAGACGCCGCTGTTTTCATCGTGCGTGGCACCATCCAGGTCTACTTGATTCCTCACCTCACGCAACACCACTGGACTGTGCGCTATCCCGGCGTTCCCGCTGGCGAAGGCATGCAGTACCGTTTCATCCCCGCCAGCGTGTTGCTGACCGATCATTTCCCGCGTGATAACGTGCGAATCTTCCGCGACCACGGCAGCGCCGAGCAATTTATCCAATTACTGAATCTGACCGACGCGCACCTGGAGGCGATCATCAAGCTGCATGCACCGCCCACGGCGGATGGCACGGTACGCAGCAGTGCGCGAATGACCACCTTGTTGATTGAACTGTTGGCCAAGAGCGAGGTGGTGGTCGAAAAGACAATGATCGCTGCGGCACCCCCCAAGCCCCTCGAAGTGGAAAGCGCGAATGGGCCGGGGAACAGACCGGCGACGTTGGGGCCGCATGTGGGGGGAAGTGCCGGTAACAATAACCAAGACGATAAGCTCTATGTCAAAAGTCGAATAAGCGATCTTGGAAAACAAGGACATGGACCACAGCGGCATGAGGGCCAAGTAACGCCACTGCAACTGGATGATCGCGTGGTGAAGGGGATCGATCCAGTGAGTGGGACGATGACAGATGCGTATACGGGAAAAACACACCTCGTTGGAAGACATGCATCGAAGGTTACGTCAGAAGAAGCCTATGTCAAGTCGGCAGATCATATCACGTCAACTAAGCTATACAACGACGTTTTGACGTCTGCAAATAAATCCAACGCCAAGGTCTTCTCTGTAGAAACGCCGTTGAAAGAAATTTATGGTTCCAGTTATGGTGCTCATGTACAAGGCAAAACGCGCCTTGGAACCAAGAGCGATCCCAGGGGTGTAGTTGACACCGACTTTACCAATGGAAACATGAAGGCAGTATTCAAACAAGATTCCAGCGGAAACTACAATTTGCTCACGATGTATCCCGAACCCTCTCCTAATTGGATCCCTTGAGCTACCAAACAACAGAGAACAAAGTATGAATCGAGAATCAATCCCCGACCCTCTTGGACATCTTCTGTATCACTATTGCCAAGTCGAGGCTCCTGAAGGCATTGAAGCCCTAAGAGACGACTTACGTCAGCCGCAATGGCGGGAGCGCACAGCGTTGTTTCGCCAACAATTGGCTGACGCCATTGTCAACAAAACGATTACACCTGAACAGTACGAACGACTTACGGGCTTAGACTTTGACACTCCGGAAGATTTCAACAAATGGCTGAGATGCTTATGGAAGGAACTTTTTGGAGATGACCCAATTTCGGCGGTATGATCATGTTCTGCATTAGTACCTAGATCATCGCTAACACCACCTATGCATCCAAGTTATTAATCCAGAAGAGATTTAAGGATTGTTATGCCAAGCATTTCTGTAGCACCTGAGTCATTAGCTGGTTTTATAAAATCATTTTGTAACGTTAACGCACCTTTAGTTGATCTTTTGGCGAAATATCTCCGTGATAACAGAGAAAGCCAGCGTGCTAAAGCTTTCCGAGAACAGTTGCGTGATGCAATAGAAAATAACACTATTACACCCGAGCAATACGAATTCCTAACAGATGAAGATTTTGATAGCCAAGAGACCCTGAATAAATGGCTTAAAGAATTATGGTTAGAAATATATGGGGTCGAATTTAATTGATGCACAGTCCTGCTCGCCATTCTGTTCCAGACCCGCTGGGTCATTTTTTAAAAACATACTGCAATGTGGACGATTGTTTACTTAATGAATTATCAGAATATGTTAGTAAAACTGAGGCGTCGGAACGTACACAACTGTTTCGTACACAGTTGGCGGAGGCAATAGCTAAAAACACAATTACTCCAGAACAATATGAAGCTTTAACCTATGAAGATTTTGATAGTCAAGAGGCCCTGAATAAATGGCTTAAAGAATTATGGTTAGAAATCTATGGGGTAGAATTTAATTGATGTGCAGACCTGTGATCCCTACTGGTCTAGAAACTTTGAGTGTAGTGGTCAAGCCACTCTGCGAACAGTTCGCCCAGTTCCTCCTCCTTCCTGGCAGTAAAATCCAGATTGCCTCACAGCCCTCGCCCATGATAATAGAGGACGAGCAGGGTATTCGGCATCTGCCGGGCATTACAGTACATTACGGTACATTTTCAGTAACATAGTGCCATCTGAGGGAGCCCATGACACAACAAATCAAACTATCCATCTCCTGCGTGATTCGGCTTATAAGCTCACGCAGTTCAAACCCGATCAAATTGCAGCACTTGAAGCCAGTATTACTGTAAAGGACACTGGCAAGTAGTGTTGCGATCATGTCCAACGACACCCACGATTATCCGGATGACTCATTTGAAAATATGCAAAAGCTGGCCAGACAATTGCCGTTCCCGTTTCCCTATTTATGGGATGAAGATCAACCCGTCGCCAAGGTCTATGGTGTGGATTGCCAAGCGCGATTTGTTTGAGGCGATGGCGCAGGTAGCCAAGACCGGTAAAGGCCCCGCTGAGCAGATCCCCAGCATGGGTTGTTCAATCAAGTGGCAAGGCGAGACGGCCAAGTTGGGCTAAAGCCTGATCTATAAGGTAGAATAGATAATATCGTGATACAAAGAGAGAACTATAAATGTTACGCACTTGGAGCAAGGTTGCTGTCTGCATCACTTTACTATTATCGATCCCCGTCCTCGCGGATAGCGGCGGAGCCCCATTGAAAGCAACGACACTCACGCATGAGAATGCTTCGCATGATGCCGCGCGATTGCTGGTGATTAATTCAGGTTTTTTGATCGTTACCATCCGCGGCATTGCCCTGAATCAGGCCATGCTGCACGGCATGAATGAACTCGCCACGGGGTTGGCAAAAGGGACAAAAGATGCACGCGATGCCAAGACGCGCCTGAATAACGCGATCAATGAATCCACCCGGAAAATTATCACCGAAGTCAATCAACATCGTGCAGAAATTGAACAACAGTTCAGCGGCGAAGAGCCGGATCTGCAACTGCAACGTCTTATGGAAGTAGATCATTGGGCAAAGGCCAATGCCTATTTAGCGAAAATACCCAAATACCACAACAAGTCGTTGCCGGATTTGCGTACCCGGCTTGACGACGCGGCTTTTGAGCAGTGGATCAAGGCCATGATGTCGCCGCCAAAAGGAAAAAATGGCAAGGTTAAGCAGAATGCCGTGCTGGATGCGTTGCGCGAATTGCGTGCCTATCTGAATGATTTTGATCCAGAGCTGGTGGCACAACGGGCGCAAGAGACTCGGCAGCAGGAATTGCTCACTGCCATTCGCGCCGATGATCTTAATCGGGTTAAAACCTTGATTGCCGAAGGCGCAGTAGTGGAATCATCGAATTCGCATGCCATAGCGGATGAAGTGCCGTTATTGGTGGCAGTTGCAATGGCCGGACCCGAGATGGTGACGTTGCTGCGTCAGCACGGTGCGGGTGAAACAGCCGAGCAACTGGTGCGTGCGTTCGGCGTGGCAATAAACCAGCGGCCGTCACTGTTTCCGGTACTGTTAAACGGCGCTAAATTTCCCAACGAGGATAACGTAAATAAAGTTCTCTCTAATTTCGCCCGCGATCTCATACAAGAACAACATTATGCAGAGCTAGCTTTACTGCTACCGTCAATCGGTGAAGTAGATCGCTTGACGCGATTTGATCGAACGCTGCTGTACGAAGCCATTGATGAGGGCAACATAGAGGCTGCCGCGTTATTTTTAAAGTACGGCGCCAATCCGAATGCGATAGTCAAAGTCTGGGGGCCACTGCTTGGCGTGGCGATACGCAAAAAAAATCCGCAAGTGGTGCAACTGCTCCTGAGTCATGGTGCAAATCCAAATCCAAATCCAGTGCCGGATAAAAATGGGCAGACCCTGCTGGGTGATTTGCTTGATACCTCATTTGATCTCAATGCGGATCAATTATTGATTGCGGACAAGCTCGTTGCCGCCGGTGCGCCGTTATCTGTCGATAATGGCGCAGAGGCTTGTCGCATCGTTATCCGTCATGCGGAGCGTATCGGTAAACCGGTGGTCGCCTTGGCCGAGCAGTTTCATATCGATGCGCGTCACAGCAGTGCAACGGATCTAGGCTGTTTATGGGAAGCCGTTGCGCAAGATGAACTCGTGTTAGCGGAATGGGCTCTCAAACAGGGTGCAGTCGCCACTATTCGTGATAAGGAAGGCGCAACGTTGTTACATCGCCTGGCACGCTCAAGCCATACACTGGCCCCAACATTAATTCGCCTGGTGGTTCAAGCCGGGGTTGATCCGAATGGCGTGAACGTCAATGACGACACCCCGCTACACCTTGCTGCCGACCATAACAGTGAAGCTATCGCAATTTTATTGGAGCTGGGCGCTAATCCAAATCTCTATAATGCACAAAACTATCTGGCCTTCGAAAAACTGATGCCAGATGAGAATGGTATACCTCGGGCCAAGGAATTTATTCAACATGGACAAGACATGGATGCCATCTTAAGCACGGGTGAGACAGTATTCAGCAGGTTTGCATCGTATGCCTCAATTCAGCAACTCCAATGGTTTCTCAGTGTAAAGCGGCAATTTGATATTAACGCCGCCAATGCTGACGGGATTACGCCCTTAGCAAATTTATTACTTTACAGAAAGTTGGATGCCGCGCGCATTGTGTACCAGCATGGCGCGAAGATTGATTATGGTGATTTGCAGGGTCGCGCACCACTGCACTATGCCGCCAATCATGGTCGCATGGAACTATTGCCAATTATTCTTGATGAAATGCATGCCAATCCCAATGCTGTCAGTTACGACGGCTACAATGCCATGGATTTTGCCCGGTCAGGTGAACATGTAGAGGTGGAGCAATGGCTTAAATCGCGGGTAACCGGTCCCTTCGCGGACGCAGCGGCGATGCAGGAAGCGAGATACGAAAACAATCGCCGTTACCTTACTCTTTCACGCCAACGTAAGCATTTAACCACTACAGCCATGATAAATATTGGTCTCATCTATGAACACGGCAACGGTGTACCACTTGATTATACCGAAGCGATGAGTTGGTATCGCAAGGCGGCGCAGCTGGGCGATGCTCAAGCACAATTTAATATTGCCCTGTTATACCAGGAAGGCGAAGGGGTAAAACAAGATTATTCTGAAGCAATTGCGTGGTACCGCAAAGCTGCAGAGCAAGGCCATGCTGCCGCACAGAATAATCTGGCGACCATGTACAATGATGGTCATGGGGTGAAACAAGATCGTGTCGAGGCCTTGGGCTGGTTTCAAAAAGCCGCCGAGCAGGGACTTGCCATTGCACAATCCAATCTTGCTGCCATGTATGCCAACGGTACGGGAATCAAAAAAAATAAAACCAAGGCGATACAGTGGTATAAAAAAGCCGCTGAACAAGGCCATGAGACAGCCATTGAAGCGTTGAAAAACCTGACCCGTAAAACAAAAGTAAAATCACCAGCGGCTACCAACTAACAGTGTTTATCCAACTTAGTGTTGATCGCATCGTTTAGTAGCGCTGTATTCGATTGCATTCTATTGTCAATACGCCAGGGCAATGGATTGCTGGCATACAATATTTTCAAGTTACATTGGCTGACCAGTCTGTTATACAGGCCATCGACACACCTTCACCACATCACATTGACGTTGCACTATTCCCCATCATCACCGGGCCGGTTGTCAGTGGCATGCTAATAACTAGATAAATCCTACTTATCATCAACACGGGCGATTATCGGTTTTTGATCGGATGCGGTATTGCCCCTGTGGGGCAAATAGTGGGAAAATCGCCCGCTCTGTTTGCGGCAGGGTCTATCCGCCGCAGAACGGCGGTGCCGAACCGCCGATCCGAATGGGATCGGCGACGATGGGTGGGCAGCCTCGGTTGAGGTTTCCCAGCGATTATGACCGCGCTACAGGAGTGCGGAAGAATTCTTTTATCAACTTTGGGGCAAGCAAGATGACAACTGAGATGGCAAGCAAAGCAAAGACACAGGGCAATCTGTCCCGGCGCGAACTGGCCAATGCCATTCGTGCCTTGAGTATGGATGCGGTACAAAAGGCCAAGTCCGGCCATCCGGGTGCGCCGATGGGCATGGCGGATATCGCCGAGGTGTTGTGGAATGACTTCCTCAAGCACAACCCTACCAATCCGAAATGGCCCGACCGCGACCGCTTTGTCCTCTCCAATGGCCACGGCTCGATGTTGATCTATTCGCTCTTGCACCTCAGCGGTTATGACCTGCCGATTGAAGAACTCAAGAACTTCCGCCAGTTACACTCCAAAACCCCTGGTCACCCCGAATATGGCTATACCCCGGGCGTGGAGACCACGACCGGCCCACTGGGTCAAGGGATTACCAATGCCGTAGGCATGGCGATGGCAGAAAAGGTCCTGGCGGGTAACTTTAACCGCGACGGCCACCCGATTGTCGATCATCACACCTACGTCTTCCTCGGCGATGGTTGTTTAATGGAAGGTATCTCCCATGAGGCCTGTTCCCTGGCCGGGACCCTGGGTTTGGGCAAATTGATCGCCTTCTGGGATGACAATGGGATTTCCATTGACGGTCACGTCGAGGGTTGGTTTACCGATAACACGCCGATGCGTTTTGAGTCCTATGGCTGGCACGTGATTGCCGATGTGGATGGCCATGACCCCGTCGCACTGAAAAAGGCCATCACACAGGCCAAGGCGATGACCGACAAACCCAGCCTGATTTGCTGTAAAACCACGATTGGTTTTGGTTCACCGAACAAAGCGGGCAGCCATGCCTGCCACGGCGCACCCTTAGGTCAGGACGAGATTAACTTAACCAAAGCGGCCTTGGGCTGGGATCATGACGCCTTTGTGGTGCCTGCCAATATTTATGCCGCCTGGGATGCTAAGGCCAAAGGTGCAGCCGCGGAAAAGACCTGGAACGACAAGTTCGCCGCCTATAAAAAAGCCTACCCTGAATTAGCCGCAGAATATACGCGACGCATGGCCGGTGATTTACCCAAGGATTGGTCGGCCAAGTCGGCGACGTTTATTGCCAAGGCCAATAGTGATGCCAAGACTGTGGCGACACGCAAGGCCTCGTTGGCCTCAATCGAGGCATTTTCCCCGATACTGCCGGAACTGATTGGTGGTTCAGCGGATTTGGGTTGTTCAAATTTGACCGAATGGTCTGGTTTTAAACCCATGGTCGGTCATACCGATGCCAATTACGTGAACTACGGGGTGCGTGAATTTGGTATGTCGGCGATCGTGAACGGGATGGCTCTGCACGGTGGTTTTATTCCGTTTGGCGCGACCTTCTTAATGTTTTCAGAATACGCACGTAATGCCTTGCGCATGTCCGCATTAATGAAAATCCGCAGCCTCTTTGTTTATACCCACGATTCCATTGGACTGGGTGAAGATGGTCCAACGCACCAAGCGGTTGAACAGATCCCCACCTTGCGCATGATTCCGAACATGGCGGTATGGCGTCCGTGTGATACGGTGGAATCGGCGGTGTGTTGGCAACAAGCGATTGAACGCAAGCACGGTCCTTCCTGTTTGATCTTCTCGCGTCAGGATTTACCACACCAGACTCGCACGGCGGCACAAATTGCCAATATCACCAAAGGTGGATACATCCTTAAAGATTGTGCTGGCACACCGGATGTCATCATCATCGCTACCGGATCGGAAGTTCAGCTGGCGATGGGCGCGGCCGAACAACTCAGCAATAAAAAGATTCGCGTTGTCTCGATGCCTTCCACCAGCTTGTTTGATGCGCAAGATAAAGCCTATCGCGATGCTGTGTTACCACCGAGCGTTACCGTACGTGTTGCCGTAGAAGCTGCCGTGACCGAAGGTTGGTACAAGTATGTTGGTCTAAATGGTCGCGTCGTTGGTATTGATCGTTTCGGCGAATCCGCACCGGACAAAGTGCTGTTCAAGGAATTCGGCTTCACCGTGGAAAACGTGGTGAAGGCGGTTGAATCGGTTTTATAAAAATTTATTACTTAAAAAATCTGGGAGAGAAATTACATGGCAATTAAAGTTGGTATTAACGGCTTTGGTCGTATTGGCCGGATGGTGTTCCGTGCTGTCGCAAAAGATTTTAAAGATATCGAAATCGTCGCTATCAATGATCTGCTTGAACCAAGTTATCTGGCGTACATGCTGAAGTATGATTCCGTGCATGGCCGCTTTAATGGTGAGATCAAGGTCGAAGGCGGTAACATGGTGGTTAACGGCAAGAAGATCCGTTTGACCGCTGAAAAAGATCCCGCCAACCTGAAGTGGAACGAAGTAGGCGCGGACATCGTGATCGATTGTACCGGTTTTTTCCTGACCCTCGACTCCTGCCAGGCGCATATCAAAGCGGGTGCCAAGAAAGTGGTTCAGTCTGCCCCTTCGAAAGATGATACACCAATGTTTGTGTACGGCGTAAACCACAAGACCTACGCGGGCCAGTCCATTGTTTCCGCGGCTTCTTGTACCACGAATTGTTTGGCGCCGGTTGCCAAAGTATTGCAAGATAACTTCGGTATCAAACGTGGCCTGATGACCACCGTACACGCCGCCACCGCCACCCAGAAAACCGTTGATGGCCCCTCCAGCAAAGACTGGCGCGGTGGTCGTGGTATTCTGGAAAATATTATTCCATCCTCAACTGGTGCCGCCAAGGCCGTCGGCAAGGTGCTGCCGGAACTCAACAAAAAACTCACTGGTATGGCGTTCCGCGTCCCGACCTCAGACGTTTCCGTTGTCGATCTCACCGTCGAATTAATCAAGGAAGCCAGTTACGAACAGATCTGTGCTGCCATGAAGAAGGCCTCGGAAGGCGAGATGAAAGGCGTGCTGGGTTATACCGATGAGAAAGTGGTTTCCACCGATTTCGTGGGTAACACCGCACCTTCCACGTTTGATGCGGAAGCGGGCATTGCGCTGGACAGCACTTTCGTCAAAGTCGTGGCCTGGTACGACAACGAATATGGCTATACCTGCAACATGTTGCGTTTGGTACAGCACGTCGCGAAATAATCTTGCTCGTATGTAACAGGTAATTTCAATGTGGGGTGGGCATGTAAGCCCACCCTATGTTTTATACAGTTTATCAAAGAGACATTTGCCAACCCTGCGAAATAAACTAACGGGTTCGCAAATTTCTTTCAAATTTAGGCGGAGATGTATCCATGTCGGTGAAGAAACTGGTTGATCAGGATCTCAAAGGTAAACGTGTGCTGATCCGTGCGGATCTTAATGTGCCGGTGAAGGATGGCAAGGTGACATCCGATGCGCGTATTTCCGCATCCATGGCGACCTTTCAACATTGTTTGAAGGCGGGCGCCAAGGTGATGGTGATGTCACATCTGGGCCGTCCGGAGGAAGGTGTTTACTCGGAAGAGAATTCACTCAAGCCAGTGGCCGATGACATGAGCAAGAAACTCGGCAAACCCGTGCGATTAATCAAAGACTGGATCAACGGCGGCTTTACTGTGACTGACGGCGAATTGGTACTGCTGGAAAATGTGCGCTTCAACAAAGGCGAAAAGAAAAACGTTGATGACACCGCGAAAAAATATGCCGCGCTGTGTGATGTGTTTGTGATGGATGCGTTTGGTACTGCGCATCGTGCCGAGAGCTCCACCCACGGTGTTGCCAAATTTGCACCGATTGCCTGCGCCGGTATTTTGTTGACCGAAGAATTAGAGGCATTAACCAAAGCCTTGCTGAATCCCAAGCGGCCGATGGTCGCCATCGTCGGCGGCTCCAAGGTGTCAACCAAGTTGACGGTGTTGGAATCGTTATCAGAGAAAGTAGATCAGATGGTCGTCGGCGGCGGTATTGCGAATACCTTCTTGTTGGCAACCGGCAAGAAGATCGGCAAGTCGCTGTGTGAAGCGGATCTGGTACCGACCGCCAAGGCCTTGATCGACAAGATGAACAAACGCGGCGCCAAGATTCCGATTGCAGTGGATGTCGTGGTCGGTAAAAAGTTTGATG
>JAYSTO010000156.1:0-2610 GCA_043719675.1 Gammaproteobacteria bacterium
CTCACCTGTTTTTGTTCAACGAGGATCGATTGCACTTCGGCGTAACCCAGGGAACGTAACATATTCACCACCCGATCTTTTGAGCAAGGGCAACGGAAACAAACGGGTGTTGGCTCAAACACCCGCACCTGCTCCTGATGAAACAACCGGTGCAACAAGCTGAGTTGGGTCAACTCAAGTAATTCCTGCGGTTGCACGGTGGTGGCCAAATGGATAACGCGGTTCCACATGTCGGTGTCGATTTGGCTTTGTTGGCTGGGTAATTTCTGCAACAACATCCCGGCGGCGGATTTACCATTGGCGGCCAACCACAAATGCGTATCGAGTTGTTCGGATTGTTGTAAATAGTTGCCCAGCGCCTCCGCCAAGGTGTCGCCGCGCAATTCAACAATACTTTGATAACGCGCCTGACCATCACCGGGCTCCAGGGTAATGATCAGCCGACCATCACCCACCAGCTGTTGTAAACTGCCGTGCTCCGGTAAATCCTGCCAATGCGCCAGACCACGTAATTCCTGGGCGTTGCTGCATTCAACCACCAACAAGCGCAACGGTCCATGTCCCTGCAATTGAATTGTCATTCGACTGTTTGCTTTCAATGTGGCGGAGAGCAGGATCGCCGCGACCATGGCCTCGCCAAGCAGACTGCGCACTAACGGTGGATAATCCTGGCGTTCGAGAATAGCCTGCCACGTCGCATCTAAATGCGCGATCTCACCTCGGATGGCGGCATGCTCGAAGATAAAACGCTGTAAGCTGTCATTCATGATTTAACGCATCGAGTGACAAGGCATGGATGCTTTGTCACTCGTGTTTGGTTCCAAGCAACTTATTTTTCAGCAAGGTATTTACTTGCGCCGGATCGGCTTTACCTTGCGTGAGCTTCATCACTTGTCCGACAAAAAATCCTAAGACCTTGTCCTTGCCCGCGCGGTATTGTTCGACCTGGCCCTGATTGGCGGCAATGAGTTGATCGATGATCTTTTCGACCTCGCCGGAATCCGATGGTTTGAGGCCGTGTTTTTCGATGATGGTGTCGGCATCGCCTTCGCCGTTCCACATCGCCTCGAACACCTCTTTGGCCATTTTTGTCGTAATTGTTTTATGTACGATCTTTTTCAGCATTCCGCCTAACATCGGCGCGGTAACGGTACTCTGGGTAATTTCTTTACTTTCTCTATCTAACATCCCAAAAAGATCGCCGATAATCCAGTTAGCGGAAAGCTTTGGCTCTCCGGATACTTTAGCCGTTTCTTCGAAGTAATTCGCAACCTCACGATCACCGGCAAGAATACCGGCATCATACGCACCCAGACCAAACTCATTTTCAAAACGTGTCTTTTTCGCATCGGGTAATTCCGGCAGGGTCTTGCGCACGGCGTCAATATCCGCCTCGCTGATCACCAGCGGCAACAGATCCGGATCGGGGAAATAACGATAGTCCATCGCCTCTTCTTTGGAACGCATCGAACGGGTTTCATGTTTATCGGCATCATACAGGCGGGTTTCTTGTACTACTTTACCGCCAGATTCGAGGATATCGATCTGCCGTTCCACTTCATAGTTGATCGCACGTTCAACAAAGCGGAAGGAATTAATATTTTTTAATTCCGCACGCGTGCCCAACTTGTCTGCACCCTTACGCCGCACCGATACATTCGCATCACAACGGAAGGAACCTTCCTGCATGTTGCCGTCACAGATCCCCAGATACCGCACCAGCGAGTGGATCTTCTTCATGTAGGCAACGGCTTCTTTGGCGGAACGCATATCCGGCTCCGAGACAATCTCCAGTAACGGTGTACCGGCACGGTTGAGATCGATGCCCGTCATACCGTGAAAACTTTCATGCAAGGATTTACCGGCATCTTCTTCCAGGTGTGCACGTGTGATACCAATCACCTTGCTGCCACCATCGTCCAGTTCAATCGTCATCTTGCCCTGCCCGACCACCGGTAATTCGTATTGCGAGATTTGGTAACCCTTGGGTAAATCCGGATAAAAATAATTCTTACGCGCGAAGATCGAATGCCGCGCCACGGTCGCCCCCACCGCCAAACCAAACTTGATCGCCATGGTCACGGCCTCTTTATTTAATACCGGCAGTACCCCGGGCAGACCTAAATCCACCGCGCACGCCTGGGTGTTGGGTTCCGCGCCATACGCCGTCGCCGCGCCGGAAAAGATTTTACTCTTGGTCGCCAGCTGCGTATGAATCTCCAAACCAATGACTGTTTCCCATTCCATACATTTCTACCTACTCGTCTACGTTGATCGATTGTAGATCGGGCTTGATGTACAGGATGTACAAATGCTGCAAGGGCATAATTGCCCAGGAGCGGCCAGCCCGACCATTCTATTCAAATCCTTTAGGGATTTGTTGGTGCCAATTTGTCGCTTGCTGATACTGATGCGCAACATTCAATAGTTTTGCTTCACCAAAATAATTACCGATCAATTGCAACCCCACCGGTAATTGCTGACTCAGTCCCGCCGGGATCGACATGCCGGGCAGACCGGCGAGATTCACGGCGATGGTGTAAATGTCGCATAAGTACATAGTGATAGGATCAGCATTGCGTTCGCCGAGTTTGAAGGCAACCGTGGGTG
>JAYSTO010000157.1:0-2598 GCA_043719675.1 Gammaproteobacteria bacterium
CCAAGTAGTGGAAGGGCCGATCTAAAAGCGGCAAAACAGGGGCATATTAGAAACACAACATATAGTGTTAGCGCTGTTTTGGTTGATAACTCTGTGGAGAAGTGGTGGAAAACTTTTTAAGTCTATCTAACTCATTGAAAGTTAGACGTGAAGATGCATTTCAAAATTTATTTTTTGCGCTTGTTGACAGCTGCCGTGGGAGGTCATAAGCTTGTTCGCATCTACTATATATTGTGGTTATGAGCTTCTACGTTTCGACTCACAAACGGCACGAAGTGACAAGCACTAAAATATATATACCGGGGGACACAGCAACCCCCTCATCCATACCATTAAGGAGGAAGTGACCCGCGATGAAGCGTGCATTTTTAACAGAAGTGAAACCCGACTCGCTCGCCAATATCACCTTTCAACGTGCCTCAGAGGACATCTGGGATAAAAAATACCGCCTCAAAACCAAGGACGGCACCATCCTGGATCAGACCATGGATGAAACCTACCAACGCGTGGCGCACGCCTTGGCGGAGATTGAACCTTACGACCAACAGCAGTACTGGTATAACGAATTTCTGTGGGCCTTGCGCCACGGCGCGATCCCGGCCGGGCGCATTATTTCCAACGCCGGTGCCTTGGAACACAAACCCGCCACCTCGACCATCAACTGCACCGTGTCCGGCACCATTCGCGATTCGATGGATGACATCCTGGGCAAGGTGCATGAAGCGGGTTTAACGCTCAAGTCGGGTTGTGTCGCACCGGGTACTTGGGTCTATACCGAGCGCGGCCTGGTCACGGCGGATCAAGCCGTCGGCGAACAGCATCAGCAGATACTTGCCTATGATCGCAACAGCGGCAGTTTTGAGCTGCGGCGTATCGAAAAACACCTGACCACCAAGGTGCCGCGTGCCGAGAATATCGAGATCATCTCCAATGGTGTCTCGCTCAAAACCTCGATCAAACATCCGGTGCTGGTCTGTCGTGATGACAAGCTGATTTATGTCCGCGCCGATGAGGTGTGTGCCGACGATGCGCTGGTGCACCATCAATTCGCCTGGCGTGCGGAGGATCAGTCGGCGTTAACAGCGTGGTTTGCCGGGGCACATCTGGGTGATGGCAGTGCGTATATCAAGCCGATGGAATATCAGTCCACGCGTCAGCGTTGGGCGCAACGCGCCCGTGTCCAGGGTCAGCGCTTGGTATTTAAGATCCGCGCAGCAGAACGTGAAGTGGTGGAACGTTATGCGCAATTTTTCCAGACCTTCTGCGGTTCGCGTGCACAGGTCGTCACTGCCGCCACCGCCAATGGCACCGCAGTGTGGGATTATTGCGTCAGCAGTTTTGCCGCCAGTCGCGCCGTGGCTATTATCGATCATCAGATTGGCAAGAAATCCGCAAGCCTGCATGTCCCCGCGTGGATACGCGCACAACCCCAACACCATTTCCTGCCGTTTCTCGCCGGATTGATCGATACCGATGGCACCGTGAGTACCGAGCACGGCAGTGTCACGATTGCGATGCAAAATAATCGTTTTGCCGAGGAACTCAAATCACTGCTGGGTTTGTTTGGTGTGCACGCTGGCATTACCGTACGCAAGCCGCGTGAACACCTGTACCGCGGTAACATGATTCGTGATGACGGCGGGTCAATGCTGAAGATCGCGGATTCTGATTTTCTGCGCCAGGTAGCACGCTTTATGGCCGACAGTGGCAAGCGTCGGCGCATCCATGAACATGCCTCGCAGTCCGGGCAGTATGATCGTTACGTCATGACAACGGCGCTGCGCAATGCCTTGTGTGATCTTGAAGCCGATTTGTCGCATCGGGACAAACAGACACTCGGTTTTTATCATCGTTATCATCAGGCACGTGTCATTAGCCGCGTCTGGCTGGATCGCTGGCAGGCGCATTTCCCGCAGCTACGCACCGTGATCGCACGCGTGCGCAGCTTACGTCCGGTGGAGGTCATCCGTCGTGATCTGGATTTGGCCGAAACCTTTTACGATTTCACCGTCGAGCAGCACAACAATTATCTTGCCGGTAATCATGGACTGATGGTGATCCATAATTGCGGTATTGGCTATGAATTTTCCACACTGCGTCCCAAAGGTGCGTATGTCTCCGGTGCCGGGGCGTATACCTCCGGGCCGATGTCGTTCATGGATATCTACGACAAGATGTGTTTTACCGTCTCCAGTGCCGGTGGCCGTCGTGGTGCACAGATGGCGACGTTTGATGTCAGTCATCCCGATGTGAAGGATTTTATTCGCGCCAAGCGCGAGGCCGGGCGTTTGCGGCAATTTAATCTGTCGTTGCTGGTCACCGAGGAATTCATGCACGCGGTGGAGACCGATGGCGATTGGCCGCTGGTGTTTCCGATCCGCGAAAAAGAAGCCGAACAAGATAGTCTGGATTTGCAGGACGCGAGCAAAGTGGTATGGCGCGAGTGGCCGATCACTGAGGGTTATGTTTGCAATGCCGAAGGATTGGTAGCGTGCAAAATCTATAAGGTGATGAAGGCGCAGCGCGTTTGGGACATGATCATGACGTCCACCTATGACTTCGCCGAACCGGGTTTTATCCTGATCGATAAAGTTAACC
>JAYSTO010000158.1:0-5581 GCA_043719675.1 Gammaproteobacteria bacterium
ATTGAGCAGGGGCGGGAGTGGGTATCCAAACTTGCGTCCGATGCGGGACAGATACGGGCGGTGATCCAGGCCCTTGGTGCATTAGGCGACCCGCACGCGGTGAACTGGTTGATTGGCAAGATGGCTGAGCCGTTGCTGGCACGGCCGGCAGGCGAGGCCTTTACCCATATCACCGGTATTGAGTTAGATAAATACCAACTCACCCGTGCGGCCCCTGAAGGCCAGCTGCTGAACCCGGATGACGATGTGAGTGATGCGCATGTCGGGATTGATGAGGATGAAAACCTGCCCTGGCCAGATGCGGATAAAGTTGCCAGCACATGGCGGAGTCACGGCCAGCATTTTTTGGTAGGGCAGCGGTATTTTCTCGGCAAGCCCATTACAGCGGATTGGCTCAAGAACAAGCTTACCCGCGGTACGCAACGTCAACGCCATGCGGCGGCCTTGGAATTGGCGCTGGTTGATCCGCAGGCGCGCCTTATCAATACTCGCGCCAAGATGAGTGGCTAAGTCACAAATGCGATGCCTTAGGAATCGTGGTTACCGTTTGCTGGCGTTGTCTCATTGGCGTCGTTGATCGGAAAGGTGACGTTGACGCAAAATTCCTCGCCTGGGTTGTTCGTGGTAAAACTAATTTCACCCTGATGCAGGCTGACGATCCGTTGCACAATGGATAGGCCCAGTCCCGAGCCAGTGAGATGCTGATTTTTTTCACCACGATAAAAGCGTTCAAAGATGCGGCCGAGGTCGGTCTGTGCAATGCCACTGCCGGTGTCGCATACGCGCAGCTGAATGTGCTCAGCTGCGCTATCAATAGTGACGGTGACCTTACCGTGTGGCGGGCAGTAACGAATGGCATTATCAATCAGATTGCGCAGCATGATGTGTATACCGGCGGCATTGCCAGTCATCATGATGGGCGTATCTGTCACCAGACTAATATCGATCTGTTTCTGATGTGCGGTTGATTCAAGATTGACGATGACATCGGCAGCCAGTTGGTCGAGGCTGACATTTTTATATTCTTTTCTGAGGGATTCCGGGTTATAACGCGCCAGTGCAAGTAGTTGTTGCACAAGATGTGAGGTGCGGTTGACCCCTGCTTCTATTTGCTGGAGTGCATGGGTCAGTTCTTCAGAGTTGTTGGCGCGCAAGGCGACCTGGGCCTGTGTCTTGATGCTGGCCAAGGGGGTTTGCAGTTCATGCGCCGCATCGGCGGTGAAACGTTGTTCGCGTTCGAACGCGGTCTTGAGTTTTCCAAATAATGAGTTTAATGCAGACAACAGTGGATGAATTTCAGTAGGAATTGCGTGTTTGACCACGACTGGTTCAAGATTCTGCGGCGAGAGCCGCGCTACTTGATCCGCAATGCGATTAACCGGTAATAAACCACGACCGATACCAATCCAGATAATGAGCAAAAACAAGGGTAGGGCGATGGTTAACGGCAGTAATACATCCAAGGTGATTTTCTGCACCAGTTCATCGCGCACCTCATACAGTTCACTGGTGATGATGTGGTGCTGGGTCTGTGTGTCAAAGTAAGTAAAGACACGCCAGTCATGCCCAGCAATCGACTGGTCAGTGTAGCCAGGCTCGGTCGACATGATTTTTTCCGGCGCGGAGAAGGAGCGTAATATCAACGTGCCGTTATCCCAAATCTGGAAGGCTATTTTCTTTTCGTATTGATGACCATTAACTGCCTGGGTAAGGGTATGTTCTGGTGTGGGTTGTGCATTCCCATTGAGATGCTGAAATTGCGCCAGCACCGCGGCAGCTTGTGCCAGTTGGGCGTCGAAAAGCTCTTCCACCTCGTGTTGTGATGACCAGTAGGTTAAGCCGGTGACCAGCAGCCAGATACCGCTGAATAATATTGATAACCACAGGACAAGATGCGTGCGTATGGATGTCATGGCACTGGTTTATCAATAATGTAGCCAACACCACGAATCGTGCGAATGATGAGGCTGCCGAGTTTCTTGCGCAGATGATGGATATGGACTTCAATGGTATTGCTGTCGGTATCTTTGGTCCAGCCATACAGGCCTTCTTCCAATCGTTGTCGTGATAACACCCGGCCACGCGACTCCAGCAGTGTGTGTAATATTTGAAATTCCACGCGTGAAATATCTACAGGCTTGTCATCTACCGAAACGGTATGCGCGGCGGGATCCAATTGCAGATTCTGGTGCGTAATGATCGGTTGACTGCGGCCTTGGCTGCGGCGCAGCAAGGCACGGATACGTGCCAGTAACTCATCCAGGTCAAAAGGTTTAACCAGATAATCATCGGCACCGGTGTCCAAGCCCTTGATACGATCATCAACGGTGTCGCGCGCGGTGAGGATCAGAACCGGGAGCGGATTTTTGTTTTGGCGCAACTCGCGTAATATTTCCAATCCTGATTTGCCGGGCAGATTCAGATCCAGCACCAGCAAGTCGAATTCAGCGGATTTCAGTGCGGTGCTGGCTTGTTGCCCTTGGGTGATCCAGTCGACGGTATAGCCGTCATGGCGCAGACCGGCACGGATACCGTCACCAAGAATGGGATCATCTTCTACCAATAAGATACGCACATGTTTGCCTTAATATGGAAAATTTATCGCTGACACCAGAAGTGTATTTTTTGTTTGCGTAAAAATTTTTCCGCCTGCTTACCGTGTAACATGGCCAGCGTTGCTAATATCCCGGCGTCGGTACAGGTCCCTGCGGCAACCGTTATCGAATGTGGTGCGCCGCGCACCGGCCAGCCACTCTGCGGGTCTAGGATATGGCAATAACGTATACCCTCTTTTAGCAGATAGCGGCGGGTATCGCCACTGGTGGCAATGCCGCCGTGCAGTAATTCAAATTCATCGGTACTGTGTGGCCGATTCGCGGTGACGCGTTTTTTTTGGATGGTGCCGGGGTCTTCAACCCCAACAATCCAGCCATGTTTGTTGCGGCGTGGACCGGTGGCACACAGGTCACCGCCATAATTGATCAGCAGGCTGGCCGTGGTTAATTGCTGCAAGATGACGGCGGTGCGATCCACGGCATATTCCTTGCCGATACCACCCAAATCAATTTCCATGTTGGCGGGCAAGGTAATCCATGGCCGTTGCCAGGTTACCTTTGGCCAACCGACATGCACCAACAGATCTTTTACCGCTGCGGCGGTGGGGACGTGATCACTGCCATCAAACCGCCATACCTTGCGTAACACGCCCAAGGTAATATCAAACTTACCGTCGCTGAGCGCGTAACAGTGGGCGGCATAATCCAACAAGGCGGCAGTCTCATCATCGACTTCAATGGGTACACTGTGCGAATGATTGATGCGATAGAGAATATTATCTTGCCGATAGCGGCTGAATTTTTGTTCGATGCGTATCGCTTCCTGATACGCAGCCATCGTAAGTTGATGCGCCGTGGTCTCATCATCAACATCCATCAGGATTTCACAGGGGCTGGCCATGGCAGAAAATCGACCTAGCCAATAATCACCGTGTGGTTCAAGCGTGATGGGTGGGGTGGACATACGATGGACAGTAGCATATTGATTCATTGTCTACCATCCATCGTGACCATGACGCTTAGAACTTGGTGCTGTAGTTTATCTGGAACAACAACGCGTTTACGTCAGGCAACAAGTCTTGCGCACTTTGCACACCAATGACACGAGAGGCAGTCGCCTGTTGTGTAATGTACTCAACACGGACGCCCATTTCACTGTCTTTGCCAACCAGCCAGCCGTATTTCAAGCCGATGGTGGTGCTGGTCAATTCAGCCAGGCGATAATCGGCGCTGGCGTAGGTGTCCGTCGCACCATTGACCAAACTGGTATGATAAAAATCAGCGGCGGTCTGTGTGTAGAAACGCAGATGCGGTTCGAGGTAATGCCGATCACTCAATTCCCAACGATAATGGCTATCGATGGTGTGTGAGTTGATGCCCCAGTCATCGGTGTAATAGCGGTAAGACAGGCGCAGCACATCTTTTTCAAATTGATGTGACCAACGCCAGAAAAATGCCTGACGTGTACGATCTTCCGGCCGCTTTTCGTAGACATAAGAATTCAAGACGCCAGTGGTGCCATCGACGACACTGAGAATTTTATATGGGTCTGTCAGGTAACCGTTTTCGTTGCCGTAGGACAAATTAAACTGCATCAGATCTTTGCGGCCCAATATTTGGGTAATACCCAATAAAATATCGTAAACATCTTTGCTGAGACCGTCACCCTGAGTGGCCTTGACACTGGGGAAGGTAGGCATCGCAGTGAGTCCGACCGGCGCACCACCGACAGGGTTAACGGTGTCCATGTTGTAGGATACCCCGGCGGTGAAAGTGGTGTTGCGCTGGTTATAATCAAAATTGAACATGCTGGAAATACCGATAGACTGGTAGTCGTATTCAGTCGATACATTCAGACCAAATATGCCACGCGTGGTTTGCCCCAGCGTTTTCTCCCATTCACCACTGATGGCGACGCGGGTATCAAGGAAGCTATCATCCAATGGTACTGCATTTGCTCCGGCAACATAGGTTCTACCACCTGAGGGGGTGGTAAACGTTTGTGCACTGCTGGTGGGAATGGCGCCGTTGGCAGAGGCACCGGTTAAGGTGTCTACGACCAGGCGTAAATTCAGGAATTCATCGTTACCCAAGTCCCTGCGTGCACGAATCACCGGTTCAACCAGGCTGACACGATCCGTTTCGGAATAATACATAACGGAGCTGTCAATTTCCCAGTTTTTTTCACTGTCTGCCGCCTGCGCACTACCGACGCTGCCCAATAACGTTGCGGTTGCCATTGCCAGAGTCTGGCGAATTGGCTTTTGCTTTTTCCTTAATTGCATCCGCAACCTCCGCCGCCAACACCTGCGCCGCCCCGCGAGGCCTCTTTGCTGAAATAAATATGATCATCTAAAAATGCATCGAGGGGATAGGGATCCAATTGCATCTTTTTTTGCGCCAGAACATCACGCTCCCAGGATTGCAGTGGTTCCAGAGAACAGGCAGAGACACCCGTTAACAGCAACGTCACAATGCCAATACGACGAATATTCACGCTAATTTTCTCCTCGGATGAAAGTCGGTGGGGTTACTTTTTTAACAGTAATTTAATTTCGGCTTCGACCGCTGTGGTATCTTTTTCCTTGAAACCCAGATGGCTGGAATGCAGCTTGCCGGTGCGATCAATTAAATACGAGCTGGGCATACCTTGGACCTTGAATTGTTGCGCAGCGATACCCTCGGGATCGAAGGCAACGGTAAAATTGGCGGGGTACTCCGCCAGAAACTGCCTGGCCAATTGCGGGTCCTGATCGAGGTTGACTGCGACAATACGCAGCCCGTCCTTGTCGTAACGTTGCTGCATCTCATTCATCCAGGGGAATGATTTACGGCAGGGGCCGCACCAGGAGGCCCAGAAATCCAGGTAGATAACCTCACCTTTATATTGATTAAGATTTATCTGACCCTGCAAGGTCTTGAACGAAACAGCCGGTAAAGTTTCACTGGCGTAAATGCGTGAGAAATCCAGAAAACTGAAATAAGCCATGGTAATCATGGCAAGTGCGAATCGGCTGCGACGTTTC
>JAYSTO010000159.1:0-15302 GCA_043719675.1 Gammaproteobacteria bacterium
GATGTTGAAAAAGGGCCCGGTGGTGTTGACGTTTTATCGTGGCGCATGGTGTCCGTATTGTAATCTGCAAATGCATCAACTGAAGGAGTCACTGCCGCAGTTCAAGAAGTACGGTGCGTCGATCATTGCGATTACCCCGCAAACACCGGATAAATCCGTTGCGCAATTTAGCAAGGACGGTTATCCCTTCGATGTGTTGAGCGATTTGGATTATTCCGTTATTAAATCGTACAACCTGTATTGGGAAGTTCCAGCGGAAATGGACGCGGCCTATAAACACGCCTTCGGTTTGGACGTGGCATCGTTTAACGGTAAAGGGCGCTTGGGCTTGCCGGTACCAGGAACGTTTGTGATTGATCAAGCCGGGATTATTCGTGCGGCCTTTGCGGATAACGACTACAAAAAACGCATGGAGCCTGCTGACATCCTGGCGGCGTTAAAACAGCTACCCCGGAAATAAGTTGCTGGTATCAATCCGCAAAATTGTGAAGTGAAATAGCGCCTGTTACCTGACAAGTAACGGGCGTTTTACTGTGTAACATTTGCTACAGATCGCCGGGATGGTTTACCGGCATGCTTGGGGTGCTACATTTCGTGGCGTTAACCCAGGTGCTGGTTTATGAAACTCCATTATCAAATCATGACGGTTGGTCTTTTCTTATCGATGACCGGGCTTTCCACCAGTGCGGTGGCAGCAACGGCTTTAGATGATGCAACCCTGTTCGCGATCTTTGATCAAGCCAACGGCGCGGATATCTGGACAGGGAGATTGGGGGTGAAATACGGACATTCCGCCGAGGTGCGCGAGTTAGGTAAAATGGTCGCCACCGA
The DNA here is from genome assembly GCA_043719675.1 of Gammaproteobacteria bacterium. Taxonomy (GTDB): domain Bacteria; phylum Pseudomonadota; class Gammaproteobacteria; order UBA6429; family Thiohalophilaceae; genus JACQBC01. The sequence continues at coordinate 832 of JAYSTO010000159.1, forward strand.
TCACGTCGCGGTACAACAGCTGGGGCGTGATCTGGCCAGGAAACTGGGCATCATCCCCGTGCCGCCGGATAATGACACCAGCGCCGCGAAGCTGGCAGAAACGGTCGAGATGTTACAGTCGAAATCCGGTGTCGAGTTCGACAGGGCGTATTTGCATCATGAAATTCTGTTTCATCAGTCGGTGATCGATGCTATAAATACGACGTTGTTGCCAGCTGTTAAAAATGATGAATTCAAAAAACTCATTAAAAAGGTATTGCCCGGATTTGAGCATCACCTTGCAGCAACCAAGGCGGCCGCCGAGAAGCTGGGGATGAAACATCAAGAGTGAGATAATTATTTGGAAAAAATGAAGTCCACGGCCAAGCTCCAAGACTTCGCGCCGTTCCAGAATTTATCGGCAAGCAGCCTGGCGTTATTACGCCGTGGACTTCAGTATTCACACAGCGCCAAGGCCACGACACTGTTGCGTAAAGGGCAGAAAGTCTCCGGTGCCTACATCGTGCTGAGCGGACAACTGCGGGTATTTACCCTCACCCCCAACGGCAATGAAGCAACTTTGTATTTGATCAATCCCGGTGAAACCTGCGTGTTGGCATTAAATTGTATTTTTAATGACTTGCTGTATCCCGCCTGGGTGGAGGCCGGTCCCGCCACCAAAGTTGCGATCATTCCCGGCGCGTTGTATCGCGACTTATTCGAATCCGAACCAGCGATTCGCGGCATCACCGTGCAAGCCCTCTCTACCATCGTATTTCGGTTAATGACCGAGCTGGAGGGAATTCATGCCTTCAAGCTCGAACAACGACTGGCGAATTTTCTCTTGCTGCATGCGGCCACCGATGGGACAGTGCGGATGACACAGCAAGAGATAGCCTCGCACCTGGGGACCACCCGTGAGGTTATCGCCCGGCCGCTACGGCAATTGGTGGCGGGAAAATATATTGAAACCAAGCGCAAGCAAATCATCATCAAGTCACCCGCCAGACTAGTGGCATTGGCAAAGGATACGACAGAAAAATCAGCGTCTCGCGGCAGAGTAAACAAAGTGTAGTCGGCGTGATTTAATGGGCGCTGGTTTAATAAAAATTCTCAGGTATGTCGGCGCCACTTGGGTTACGACCCCGTCTTTATGTTCTCGTGTGTAATTACGCACAGTAATAGAGCATGTGAAAACTGCCCGCACCATCCTAGATCAAATGTTTTTTTAACAATTCCGCCATATTTTTCTAACTTGATGATTTATCAGAAATAAAGGCCTTGGCATGGCGCTTGCTGAATATATTTGCAACAGAGTTTGTCTTTATGTTTTGTGCAATCGGGAGGCGCATTATCTCCCATGAAGCCAAATAAACTGAATTGTGTACAGCACTTTCTAAAACTAATGACAGGAGAGGACCATGCACTACAAGAAACAAAATTTAAGCGCTATTGCCTTGGCGACATCCGCCGCTTTAGGGATTTTATCTTTGCCACTGACAGCGCACGCCGAGCTCGCGGGCAACGTGGGGATCCATTCCAAATATTTGTTGCGCGGTATTTTTGAGGAACATACCGGTGCAGCGGTGCAAGGTGGCTTGGATTACACGAATAAAAACGGTTTTTATGCGGGATGGTGGTTTTCCAGCTTAGGTTATAGTTATGAACGGAATAGCACGGGTGCGACAAACACCAATACCGATGGAAAAACCAATACGAATGGATTTGAAAATGATCTGTATTTAGGGTTTAGTGGCGAGACGGGTGCAGGATTAGGTTACAGTGTCGGCTTGCTTCAGTACCTGTATGTTAACGTGGATGACTCCGACTTGTTGGAGTTCATCGGTAAATTGACCTACAGCGATTTTTATGTAGGTGTGCAATATCTGTTGACTGATGGCTGGTGGGGCAACTCAGGCGATACTTACTGGAAGGCCGGTTATTCCGCCAAACTGCCGCAGGACTTCGGCCTGGCGTTTGACTATGGATTTTATACATACGATAAGTCAGATAACGCCGAATTGGGTACACGGTTAGGTGGTGGTTCAACGACAAGTAGTTCCGGGTTCAGACACATGAACGTGACCCTGTCTCATCCCATTGCCAAGACTGGTGCCAATATGTACGTTCAATATACCTTTGCCGGTAGAGATCGTACTGGCACTAAGTACAATGACTCAATGGTCGCCGGAATTACCTACGGTTTTTAATCGTTACCAGGAATTAAGTGACTGAGCAATCAGTCACTTATTTTTCATTCAGTATTAAGGAGGATGGACATGAAGAACAGCTATAAAAAATTCATACAAGTATCGGTACTAACCTCGGTATTGGCGAGCCTGTCATTGCCCGTGGTGGCCGCGGACACCATCAAGGTCGGCGTGTTACATTCTCTGTCCGGCACCATGGCGATCAGCGAAACGACATTGAAAGACACGATGTTGATGTTGATCGATGAGCAAAACAAGAAGGGCGGCCTGCTGGGCAAGAAACTGGAAGCGGTAGTAGTAGATCCTGCATCCAATTGGCCATTGTTCGCTGAGAAGGCGCGTGAGTTGATTGAAAAAGAAAAAGTCGCGGCGGTATTTGGTTGCTGGACCTCGGTATCTCGTAAATCGGTATTACCGGTGTTTGAAAAAACCAATAACCTGTTGTTTTATCCAGTGCAATATGAAGGTGAGGAATCTTCCAAGAACGTGTTTTATACCGGTGCGGCCCCGAATCAACAAGCCATCCCGGCGGTGGATTATTTGATGAAAGAAGGCGCGACCAAACGTTGGGTGTTAGCCGGTACGGATTATGTGTATCCGCGTACCACCAACAAAATCCTGGAAGCCTATCTGAAAGCCAAGGGCGTGAAGCAAGAAGACATCATGATCAATTACACGCCCTTTGGTCACTCGGATTGGGCAAGCATTGTCGCGGATATCAAGAAGTTTGGCTCGACCGGTAAAAAGACCGCAGTGGTATCGACGATCAACGGCGATGCCAATGTGCCGTTTTATAAAGAGTTAGGTAATCAAGGGATCACGGCCAGCACGATTCCGGTTGTGGCATTTTCAGTCGGCGAGGAAGAGTTGTCCGGCATTGATACCAAGCCCTTGGTGGGTCATCTGGCGGCATGGAATTATTTCATGAGCATTAAAAATCCCGACAACGCGGCGTTTATCAAGAAATGGCAAACCTTTATCAAGAGCACCAAGCGTGTGACCAATGATCCGATGGAAGCCCATTACATTGGTTTTAATCTCTGGGTCAAGGCCGTTGAAAAAGCCAAGTCCACTGATACCGATAAGGTCGCCAAAGCCATCATTGGTCTGGAAGTACCGAACTTGACCGGCGGCACGGCGAAGATGTTGTCGAATCATCACATCACCAAGCCAGTGTTCATTGGTGAAATCCAAGCGAACGGTCAGTTTGAAGTCGTCTGGAAAACCAAGCAAGCAGTGGACGGTGATGCCTGGTCGGATTTTTTACCGGATAGCAAGAATATCATTGCTGATTGGACTGCACCGATTTCCTGTGGCAACTACAACACCGTTACCAAGAAGTGTTCTGGGCAGAACTATTAAATACTAAAGATAAAGATGTGAGTGGCTCCAGTTTTGGCGGTGAGTAATCACCGCCAATTTTTTTTGGGTTGTTTTCGCCGATGATAGCGGATAATTTAGTTACCAATATTCTGAAATGGCAAACCGTATGCATCATACAGGCAGATTAATGCACTTACTCAGGCTCGCGTGGTTGTTGCTGACGGTAATGGCGGCGCCAATGGCGCAGGCACAGGCCACCACCGCCGAGCAATTCGCACAGGCGCTGGCCGGGCTCAAGGCGGAGGAGTTTGAACAGAAAGAAGCGGCGATAACACAGCTTGCGGCGATTAATGATCCGCGCAGTCTGGCGGTATTTACGGCGTTACAAGACGCACATTTGTATTTCGTTGTTGCCACTGGCGAGTTTATTTACTGGGACGAGCAGGGAGACGCGACGACGGCAATCAGCGTACTGACCGGTGAAAAACTCAAAACGTTCGATGCAAACACCATCGACAAAGTCGGCGTCAACAACAAACTGCGTGGTATTCTCAAAGGTCATATTGCGCAACTCAATGTGCGCAGTCCGGATCGCAGCGTGCGACTGAGTGCGATCAACGAGTTATTGGGTGACACCGCTGCCGAAAAGATAGTCCTGTTCCGTCAATTATTAACGGAGGAAAAAGATGAACAAATTGCGGATTTACTGCACGTCGCGATTGCTCTGACCGATCTGAACAGTGCCGACAAGCAAATCAAGCTGAAGGCGATTGAAGACCTCAGTCTTAGCTTGCAACCCGAGGCCTATAATCAATTAAAGAAAATAACGGCGGTCTCCAGCGAAGGTGTTTTTGCCGAAGTGGATATAGATATTCGTTCGGCCGCCATTGTCGCAGTCAACCATATTGAATCACGACGGGAAAAATACCGTTTTATCGAGACGACGTTTTTTGGTTTGAGCCTGGGATCAATTTTATTATTGATAGCGGTGGGTCTGGCGATCACCTTTGGAGTGATGGGTGTGATCAACATGGCGCACGGCGAATTAATGATGATCGGCGCCTATACCACCTATCTGGTACAAGTCGCGTTTCCTAATGCCATCGACTACTCGCTGCTGATTGCCATCCCGCTGGCATTTCTTGTTTCTGGTTTGGTGGGGATTGGTATAGAACGTGGTGTGATCCGGTTTTTATATGGCAGGCCCTTAGAAACACTGCTGGCAACGTTTGGCATCAGTCTGATTCTGCAACAAATCCCGCGCACGTTTATCTCCGCACAAAATGTCACGGTGGAAAATCCCGCTTGGTTAAGCGGTTCCTGGGTGATCAATCCGGTCTTATCGATCACTTACAACCGACTATTCATTTTTATTTTTGCCTTGCTGGTCTTTGCCGGATTGTTATTAATCCTGAAAAAGACCCGCTTAGGTTTGCAGGTGCGGGCGGTATCACAGAATCGTGCGATGGCCAAGGCGATGGGGGTTCGCACCGAGTGGGTGGATGCGCTCACCTTTGGCTTGGGCTCCGGCATCGCCGGGATTGCCGGTGTGGCCTTGAGTCAAATCACCAATGTCGGTCCCAACCTGGGTCAAGGTTATATCGTTGATTCGTTCATGGTGGTGGTGTTCGGCGGTGTCGGTAATGTTTGGGGCATGTTTGTCGGCTCGATGTCGCTGGGTGTGGTTAACAAATATATTGAACCGTGGACCGGCGCGGTATTAGCCAAGATTCTGATCTTGATCTTTATTATCCTCTTTATCCAAAAACGGCCGCGCGGATTATTCCCGCAAAAGGGCCGTGCGGCGGAGAATTAAAGCATGGCGCGCGGCCCTTACTTGTCCCGATTGCTACTCAATGATCGCGCCACGCAAATATTTATGGCGTTGTTGATCAGTGGCGTGCTGCTCGTGTCACTGGCTAATCTGCTGTTTCCTGCCTCATCCGCATTTCACGTCTCGACTTATACGATAACCCTGTTGGGCAAATACCTGTGTTACGCCTTGCTGGCGATGGCGCTGGATTTGGTCTGGGGGTATTGCGGTATTTTAAGTTTGGGCCACGCCGCCTTTTTTGCCTTGGGCGGTTACACCATGGGTATGTATATGATGCGGCAGATTGGCGATCGTGGCGTGTATGGCAATCCGCTATTGCCGGATTTTATGGTGTTTTTAAATTGGCAGGAATTGCCGTGGTACTGGTTTGGTTTTGATCAGTTCTGGTTCGCGGTGTTAATGACAATGTTAGTCCCCGGTCTATTGGCCTTTGTGTTTGGCTGGCTGGCGTTTCGCTCACGCGTCACCGGAGTGTATTTATCGATTATTACCCAGGCATTAACTTATGCGTTGATGCTGGCATTTTTTCGCAATGAAATGGGCTTTGGCGGGAACAACGGCCTCACCGACTTTAAAGAGATCCTGGGTTTCGGTTTGCAACAGGATAACACGCGGGTGGCCTTGTTCATCGCCAGCGGCGTGGCGCTGGGATTGGGTTATCTTATTTCGCGATTCATCGTCACCTCCAAGTTTGGCCGTGTCATCGTCGCTATTCGTGATGCGGAGAGTCGTACCCGCTTTGTGGGTTACAAAGTAGAGAGTTACAAGCTTTGGATCTTCGTGGTCTCCGCCATTCTTGCGGGCATTGCCGGCGCACTGTATGTGCCTCAGGTGGGGATTATTAATCCCAGCGAATTCCAACCGTTAAATTCAATTGAGTTGGCCATCTGGGTGGCGGTGGGTGGTCGCGGTACACTCTATGGCGCAGTAGTGGGTGCCGTGGTAGTGAGTTTCGCCAAAACATTTTTTACCGGTTATTTACCCGAGGCCTGGTTGTATGCATTGGGTGCTATTTTTGTTTTTGTAACGCTGTTTTTACCTAAAGGCTTGGTAGGTGTGTATCGGCAATTGCAGCAGCGTTGGCAGGCAGGTAAACAGCCATGCTGAAGTTTATTAGAAATCTTCGTGCTGGTCTTGCCGAGCCGCCGACGGTCATTAGCAATCTGGCCGATAATGCAACCAATGGCGCTGGTGCGCATGCCTTGGTCGAGGGTCAGATTGATATCAGTCACAAGATCATTTTGTACTTGGAAAATGTCACGGTCAGCTTCGATGGCTTCAAGGCTTTAAACAATTTGAATTTATATATTGAGGACGGCGAACTGCGTTGCATCATCGGCCCCAATGGCGCGGGGAAAACCACGATGATGGATGTGATCACCGGCAAGACCCGGCCCGATACCGGCCAGGTTTATCTGGGCCAGACCATGGACCTCACCCGCATGGCCGAGCATGAGATCGCCGCGGCCGGGATTGGTCGCAAGTTTCAAAAACCCACGGTATTTCCCGAACACAGTGTGTTTGAAAATCTGGAATTGGCGATGTATGCCGACAAACGGGTCTGGGCCAGTCTGTTTGCGCGACTCACCGCTGAACAGCGGGATCGGATCGATGAGGTGTTGACGACCATCATGCTAATGGAACAACGACAACAACGTGCGGCGCTGTTATCGCATGGCCAGAAACAGTGGTTGGAGATCGGCATGTTATTGATGCAGAACCCGCGGATTTTACTGGTCGATGAACCCATCGCCGGGATGACGCATCAAGAGACCGAACGCACGGCGGAACTGTTGACCGGGCTGGCAGGCAAACACTCGGTGGTGGTGGTGGAACATGATATGGACTTTGTGCGCTCGATTGCCCGCACGGTGACGGTGTTGCACGAAGGCAGCGTGTTGGCCGAGGGGACGATGGATGAAGTACAACGTGACCCGCGTGTCATCGAAGTGTATTTAGGCGTATGACGTGTTAAATATACAGGCACTCAATCAATTTTATGGTGAAAGTCACACGCTGTGGGACGTGGAGCTGGTGGTGCCGGCAGGGGCGTGTGTGTGTTTGATGGGCCGTAACGGCGTAGGCAAAACCACGCTGTTAAAAAGCATCATGGGGTTGTTGCCCATCAAGTCGGGTCAAATACAATTCAATAATCAGTCGTTAACAAAATCGGCGGCAGAGACACGTGCCCGTCTTGGGATTGGTTATGTCCCGCAAGGCCGCGAGATATTTCCATTATTAACCGTTGAAGAAAATCTGCGGATTGGTCTATCGGCATTGGGCCGCAAACAAATTCCACCACGTATCTTTGAATTGTTTCCGGTGCTCAAACAAATGTTACATCGCCGCGGTGGCGATCTGTCCGGCGGTCAGCAACAACAATTGGCGATTGGTCGCGCACTGACCTTAAATCCCAAGTTATTAATTCTGGATGAACCCACCGAAGGGATTCAGCCCAACATCGTGCATGAGATTGGCAATATTATCCTGCAATTGAACAAAGAAGATAAGATCACTGTGCTGCTGGTGGAACAAAAACTCCCTTTCGCCCGCCGCATCGCGCAACAATTTGTGATCATGGACAAGGGCCGCACCATGGCTAAAGGGCCGATGCCGGAGCTCAGTGATGAACTGGTGCAGCAATATTTGAACGTCTAGTGGAAAGAGTATATTTTAATGAAAGGCGCTTTGAGCCAGCAGTGAGATTTAGCCGGTTTCTCTGTGAACAACGGGTGAAGAACCGCCTGCACCCAGTCAACAGGACGTGAACTTTCAGGGAATAGGGTGTCTGTACTGTATACTCTGGTGTATAGTGTATACAGTAAGAACCCCTGAATAAATCATGAGTATTATCCATGAGCCTCACCTTCTTAGAAAAACACCCATACGATAGCTGTTCCAGACGTGGCCCTATCCTCGATTTAAGAAGTTCCGTCACAATTTCAGCGTCAGTACTTTCAAAAATGTCGCCAGATGCGGAGAAGACACGAAAAAAAACAATTATGTTATTCTCGCGGCACTGAATTTTTATACTTGAATGAGATGTAGATATGTGCGGAATTGCCGGTTATGTTGACATAAATGCTGCACGACCTGCAGACCGCACTATTGTCGAGCGGATGAGTCAGGAGCTGGTTCACCGCGGCCCGGATTCTACCGGTTATTATGTGCAAGAACACGTGGCGTTAAGCTTCCGTCGCTTGAAAATTGTCGACTTGCTTGGCGGTGATCAACCACTCTATTCTGAGGATGGCTCCATTGTCCTGTTGTGTAATGGCGAAATATACAATTATAGGGAATTGCGCACACAGCTTAAGAATAAAAATATACGTTTCAAAAGTCAAACCGATGTAGAAGTCTTGATCTATTTATATAAAGAACAAGGCATCTCCTTTATTAATCGTCTCAATGGTCAGTTTGCCTTTGTTTTATTCGACAGAAACAAAAATGTTTTATATCTGGGCAGAGATCAATTTGGTATATGCCCGTTGTTCTATACCATCGCAGAAGGCTATCTTGTCTTCGCGTCTGAAATAAAAAGTATCTTGCAGCACCCTCTGGTCAGCAGACAAGTGGATTTGACAGGGTTGGATCAGATTTTCAGTTTCCCCGGGTTGGTCAGTCCCAGAACGCTTTTTCGGAATATAAGCAGCCTGGAAAGCGGTCAGTACTTAGAGTTGAATAACCACAAGCTTACCTTCTGCAACTATTGGGACTTGAGTTTCCCGCAAGGTGGCGAGAAAGTCAGGCCGGATCAATACTACTATGAAGAACTGGAGTCGCTGTTAAAAAAATCCATACAACGGCGCATGAGTACGGACGTGCCGTGGGGATGTTATCTAAGCGGAGGATTGGACTCATCGCTGATTTTTGCCTATGCGCACGAGCTAAATGACGGCAAAACGCCGTCAACTTTTTCAATTACATTCAATACTAAAGAACAGGACGAGTCAAAATTCCAACAGATGTTGACTGCTGCGTATCCTGAAAAACATCATGCGATAGAATGTGATATGAACGTAAGTTATCTTGCGCTGAAGAAAATCATCTATCACAGTGAATGTGCCATCAAAGAATCGTATAACCTGTGTTCGTACAACTTATCGCAGGCAACCAGGCAGCATGGTTTTAAAGTCATGTTGTCTGGAGAAGGTGCAGATGAATTGTTCGGAGGCTATGTAGGCTACCGGTTTGCGAATGCGAACATTGAAAGTGATGAAAGGGACTGTCTGGCGCGTGAAATAGAACGCGGATTGCGCCAAAAACTCTGGGGTGATGCCGACTTTTTTTACGAAAAAAACCTCAACGATCTGACCGAACTAAAACAGTCGATATACTCCACCAGCTTAAATTCTCGCTTTGATGAGTTTAATTGTTTTAACCACCGGGTTATTGACCAACAAAAGCTGTTGCCTCTCGATTTGATGGCAAAACGCTCGTATCTGGACTTTAAACTGCGCCTGGCGGATCATTTGTTATCAGATCATGGTGACAGAATGGCTATGGCAAATTCCATGGAGTTGCGATTCCCGTTTCTTGATATCGATCTGGTGGAGTTCTCAACCAGAGTACCGCAACATCTTAAAATTAGGGAAGGTATGGAAAAATTCATCTTAAGGACAATAGCGCGGGATCGCCTGCCCAGCGCGATTGTTTCGCGAGAAAAGTTTGGATTTCATGCCACCGGTAGTCCATTCCTGTTGTCACTCAATAATGAATGGGTAGATGATTTGTTGTCATACGAACGAATAAAGAAACAAGGCTATTTTGATCCAGACAGTATCGAAAATCTGAAAAAAATGTATCGTGAGCCGAACTTCGCGTTGCGAATACCATTTGAAGACGATCTGTTAATGATTGTACTGAGCTTCAATATATTTCTTGAAGTATTTTCCATGCCCGATAATTAGCACCCATTGATGATGAAACAGCAACTTTATTTGCCGGTTGAACAGCAGTTTCAGCGCAACGCCGAAATTTATGGGGAAAACATCGCACTCATGAAAGGCGATAATCTACATGGGTATCGTGCGTACAATTACCAAGAGCTGAACAACAAAGCGAATAAGTATGCTAGGTATTTGCAATCGGCGCTGGTCAAGCCGGGAAATCCGGTCGTTGTATTTATGACGGATCCCCTGGAAGTTATTCCGGCGATGATCGGTCTATTTGCTATGGGCGCAATTTTTATACCACTGAACCCCTCTGATCCCCCCCGACGGATTGGCGACGTTCTACGGGAAATCCGCCCGGATTGCATATTGGTGGATGAAGAAAATTATGCGCGGCTTGTTTCGATAGCTCATTCAGCGCCGCGAGTCACTATCCACATCAACAAAGCGAGCTTCCGTGAGTTTTCCGATAAAGCCCAACAACACGACGAAGCACAGGCAAAGACGACTGTCGGTCTGGATGATATATGTTATGTCTACTATTCCTCTGGAACCACGGGAAAACCCAAAGGCATCACCGGAACGCGTCGGGGAATTTCGCATTTTATTCGCTGGGAGATCGAAACGCTTGCTTTGGGCACTGATGTGCGCGTCAGTCAGTGGACCCAGCCATTTTATGACGCTTTTTTACGTGATGTTTTTATGCCATTGTGTTGTGGAGGTACAATTGTTGCGCCGCAAAGCAATAAAACAGTCATTACAACAATGGAACTGATATCCTGGATAAATAACAGTAGCGTGAGTGTCGTGCATACGATACCGACAATTTTCCATCGTGTTTTGAAAGAAAACATCTCTTCCACTGATTTCCAGAAACTTAAGTACGTATTGTTAGCTGGTGAACGGTTAATGCCTAATGACGTGAAACGCTGGTTAGAAATATTCGGTGATCGCATCCAATTAGTGAATCTTTATGGACCATCCGAGACGGTAATGACCAAGCTTTTCTATTTTATAAAATCCGGGGATGAATCCAAGCGCAGTATCCCCATTGGCCGCCCCATGTCCGAGGTGGAGGTATTGCTGGTGGATAATCACGGCTCACCGGTTAAGCAGGGAGACATTGGCGAGATAGCGATTTCACCGGACTTTGATATGCCCGGTTATTTCCAGGAACCTGAATTGACGCATTCTGTGTTTGTGAGCAGTCCGCATGCAAAACAGGGAATAATATTTAAGACCGGAGACTACGGTCGGCTACTCGACAGCGGTGATCTGGAATTCCTGGGACGAAAAGATCACCAGGTAAAAATCAACGGGATTCGCGTTGAATTGACTGAAGTGGAAAATCACATAGGCGCACATCCTAAGGTGCTGGAATGTGTCGTACAGTTATTGCCGGAAAACGGGCAGCACAAATTGGTAGTTTGGTTGAGTGCAAACCTGTCTGCAGATACAATCGATAAAGTCATGTACGAATATCTCAGAGAAACGCTCCCGCCGTACATGCTACCGAATCACTATGTGCTTTTGGAAAAATTACCGCGCCTGCCAAACGGCAAGATAAATTACAAGGCACTGCCTAAATTTTTGATTCGCGCACCGCGGAAAAAATCACAGTCGTTTTTCGAAGAGGTGTTTGAGCAAGCCTACGAGTTAACCGAAATCAAACTAACGGGCATTTGGGAGATGGCGTTGAACCAGACGGATGTCCGCTTAAACGACAATTTTTTCCAACTGGGTGGCGATTCGCTAATGGTTTTAACCGTACTGGCTGAAATCAGAAAGCAGCTCAACTGTGATGTGCCACTGGCGACCTTTTTAAATAATCCAACTATTGCGCAACTCGCAAAAATAGTCAGCGGGGAAAGTGAATCGGTTTCATCTGTGGTCGTCCCTCTCAACACCCAAGGCGATGCGACGCCGTTCTGGTGTATTCACCCGCCGGGTGGTAACGTGCTGGCTTATGCGAAATTGGCTTATCTTATTGGAATAAAACATCCGTTTTACGCTATCCAACATCCTTATCTGATTGGTAAAGACAGCAAAGTCACGCTGGAAGCCTTGGCGTCTGATTATGTTAGTCAAATGTTATGTGTACAGCCGCACGGCCCTTATATTGTATCGGGTTGGTCGATGGGTGGCATTATTGCTTTTGAAATTGCGAGTCAGTTGCTGGAGCTGGGTCATAGAGTATCGTTGCTGGTATTAATTGATTCAGAATGGCCTTACTTGCCAAACATCACTTCTGCCAATAATCCAGAGCATACACGGCAAGTGCAATGGCATGCATTTTCATCTTTATTAAAATACTTAGGTGAGGGGTTTAATATAAAACCAATAGAGAGAAAACTGGTGTTCTCCGAGCGAGTTCTGCGGGGACTGTTGAATCTGCTAGCCAAGCAATTTATGGGGATGACCTGGAGTCAAGCGGAAAAGATGCAATTTCCGCGTAACTCCTTGCTGACAATGGATCAACTGTTGGAAAAACTGGCAGGCCATAATTATTTGTTTAGCTTGATCCCCTACGGTTTATTTTCCAAGTTTACTCCACAACAACAAATGAATTTAATTCTGAGCATATTGCAGTGGACGAATAAAACCCCGAAAAACTTTAATGCAGACAATTTCAACGCTTTTATGGCGGCATTTCGCTGGCATTTGCAAGCGGTGTGCGCTTATCGGCCGCAAACCATCGATGCCAAGCTGGTGTTGTTGGCAACTGGGGCTATTAGCGCTGAAAACTTGGCAGGGTGGAGCAGTTGTAGCAGTGTCGAGGTGCAGGCAATTTCAACACCCGGTAATCACTTTACATTGTTAACTGAACCGAATGTAGGCGAACTTGCTAAAAGTATTATGGAAGTTATTCCGAAAAATTGACAACCCATATTGGTACGCTATGAATAATCCTGATCAAAAAGTGGTATCGGTTAACGTCCCCATTTGGAAATTGTACGGTGAACCATTAACTACTCTAAATAAACTTATGTTAGATCACGGTGATCGTGTAAAAATCAATACGCCGTGGCCGCTTTATCTGATTAATGATGCGGAGCTGACCTATCATATTTTGAAAAAAACGAATTATCTTTTCGACAAGAATTTATTTAACTATAAAATGCTCAGCAGAATAATCGGGCGTGGTATAGTTTGTAATCACGGCGAGCAATGGGAGCACTCACGCAACACAATCAAACCGTTTTTTACCACTAAACACGGCGCACAGTGGCAGGCGACAATTGATGCGGCGCTTGCCAGCATCATTGATAATTGGCAGCAGTATAAAAAACAGGGTACAGCTGTGGATGCATCCGACGATGTGGCGCAATTGGCATTTGCTACCATTGTAGGGTATGTGTTTGGCGTACAACTTAATGGGCGATACAGTGACTTATGCAAGTCTCTGGAGGAGATGGATTTCACTGCCATTGAAGGGTTAATGTTACCGTTTGATTTTGTACCTACACGAATGAATCGCCAAATGCATCGTTTGCATCAGGAAATCAAGCGTCTCATTATTGAATTGTCAAAAGAAAGCAATATTTCAGGTAAACCGGCATTATCACAATCGCTCTATCTGCATCTTACCGAAGAACAGGTTATCCAGGAACTAACCACGTTGTTATTCGCAGGCTACGCAACGGTATCCAGTCTGCTGACATGGGGTTTGTATCTGATCGCATCAAATATCGCCGCTGCGGAACCGTTATATAAAGAATCCAATGCCGCCGTAGAAGACATGGATATCAGTGAGATGGACACGATGGAATATACGACCGCATTTGTGAAAGAAACTATGCGTTTATACCCGCCAGTGTGGATGTTACCCAGGCGCTGCACGGAAAATCATGAAGTCAATGGCTTCAATTTCCGGAAAAATATGCTTATCTGGATTGTTCCCTGGACATTACACCGCAACCCACGCTATTGGCAGGAACCGGAGCAGTTTTTACCAAACCGATTTCTGTCACACGAAAAATCTAAGGCTCACAATAAAGCGTATATTCCTTTTAGCATAGGGCCGCGTATGTGTATTGGCAAGAACTTTGGGCTGGCGGAATCAATCTACATGATAAGCAAACTCACGCGCAAATTCCGGTTTCGCTTGCCACAGGATTATAAAACGGGACTAACCAGTATGATTGCTGTGAAGCCACAGAGCCGTTTAATGTTGTCGCTAACCGATAGTGATTTACCCTAAACCCAGGTTCTATGAAGCCTGAGGCTGTAATA
>JAYSTO010000160.1:0-5557 GCA_043719675.1 Gammaproteobacteria bacterium
CCATCACCTGAATCAGGCCGATAACCGCACCGATAATGCCAATGGTCGGACTATAACCACCCATGCTTTCATAAATACGCGCTGAACTGAGTTCATACTGTTCTTTGGTTGATATCTCCACATCCATGATGTTGCGAATGTTGTCTGGTTCGCTACCGTCAACTAATAATTGCAGACCTTTGCGTGTAAATGGTTCCGTTTCTGATTCCTCGACATTTTCCAACCCCAATAGACCTTCCTTGCGAGCAATACTGCTCCAGGCAACCAGCTTCTCAATGACTTGTTCAGTAGCCAAACGTGGTGGGAAAAATATCCATAGCGCCATGCGCATGCCGCGCAAGAAAGTGGTGGGCGAGGATTGCAGCATGACGGCACCGGTTGTGCCACCCAATACAATGAGAATTGCCGGACCATTTAATAATGCAGATAACTGTCCGCCCTCCAGGTGCTGGCCAACCAGAATGGCCGCCAAGCCAAGCAACAGACCAATCACGCTTAAGAAGTCCATCTTAGCTCACCGCATCTGTGCCAATGCAGGGCCAATATCAAGCAAGGTTAGTTCACGATCACTAAGCCCTGCATCTTTAACAGCTGCAGGCATGCCATACACCACACAACTGCCTTGATCCTGAGTCCACACCTTAGAGCCTTTATTCTTGAGTAATCGCGAACCTTCACGGCCATCCGCACCCATACCGGTCATCACTATAGCTAAAGTGTGATCCTGATACACATTCGCAATCGAGGTGAAAGTCACATCGACAGATGGTTTATACGTAAGCTTTACATCCGATTCACTCACGCGGATGAAAACAGCATTACCACGCCGCTCAACTGTCATCTGTTTACCACCCGGTGCAAGGTAGGCATTGCCTGGCTGAACCAAATCGCCATCTTGCGCCTCTTTAACATGAATCGCACATAAGCCATCCAAACGTTGTGCAAACGCAGGGGTAAATGATGCCGGCATATGCTGCACCAGCAACAGTGGATGCGGGTAATTCACTGGAATCTTAATCAATACTTGTTGCAGTGCCACTGGACCACCCGTAGAAGTGCCAATAGCGATCATCTGTATTCCAGTATGCGACGCAATAGCTGTTGGCGTTGTACTCGCTGCTACGGCCGCTGGTTTCTGCGTAATACTCGATGCCGGTTTTGTTGCTGCTAGCGGTGCTGTCTCTGTTTTTGCTACAAGCGAAACAAGCATGGGTTTTTCTGCTAATTTAACCACCCGTTCGCAGAGAACTTTCTTGGCTTCAACATGATCACTTGAAATATCTTCGAATCGCTTAGGTAAAAAATCCACCGCCCCTGCATCGAGTGCATCCAATGTTGCGCGTGCGCCATCGGTGGTGAGGGAAGAAAACATAATAATGGGCGTCGGCCGCATCGCCATAATTTTACGCGTCGCCGTGATTCCATCCATAACCGGCATTTCAATATCCATGGTGATCACATCCGGTTTTAAGGCGTTCACCTGATCGATAGCTTCCTGGCCATTCGCTGCGGTGCCCACCACTTGCAGGCGGGCATCAAAGCCCAACATTTCAGTGACGCGCCGGCGAAAGAAACCGGAATCGTCAACAACCAAAACGCGTAATACCATGTTCAACTCTCCTGTCTGTCAATCGTGCAATGTCCGTATTACGAACTTTTTATGCACAGGCCATTAATGCCGTGCCGCATAACGGCGCATTAAACCGGGAACATCAAGAATAATTGCAATGCCACCGTCACCGGTAATCGTGGCGCCGGACAAACCAACAGTACCGTGCAGCAGCGCACCCAGAGGTTTTATGACGACCTCTTCCTGGCCAATCAATTCATCCACCAAAAAACCGACTTTTTGTGTACCGGACTGGATTACTACCACATGCCCTTCTTCCGGTAATCCCGCCGCGGTATTGCCCTTCACCAGCCAACGACGCAAATAATAAATTGGCAGCATCTTGCCACGTACCACAACCACCAATTGTCCATCGACAGTATTGGTCTTGGTCAGATCAAGGTTGAATATTTCATTGACATTGACCAGTGGCAACGCAAATAATTGTTTGCCAAGTTGCACCATTAAGGTTGGCATGATGGCTAATGTCAGCGGTAATTTGACACTCAAACGAGTCCCTTTGCCAACGGTAGACTCAATTTCCACCGATCCATTCAATTGTGCAATGCGTGTTTTAACCACATCCATGCCGACTCCGCGGCCGGAGATGTCAGAAATTTCATCCTTGGTGGAAAATCCTGGCAGGAAAATAATATTAAATGCCTCTTGATCGGTCATGCGCGCGGCAAATTCCGCATCCATTATTTTCTTTTCGACCGCCTTTTGGCGAATTTTATTTGCATCAATACCACGGCCGTCGTCTTCTATTGTTAGTAAAATATGGTCGCCCTCTTGAGCCGCTGTCAATACGACCGTACCTTCGCGAGGCTTACCTGCCTTTTCACGTTCCGCCGGCATTTCAATCCCGTGGTCCACTGAGTTTCGCACCAAATGCACCAGAGGATCTGCCAGTGCCTCGACAAGATTTTTATCAAGATCTGTTTCTTCGCCAATCATTTCCAGGCGAATTTCTTTTTTCAGACTACGCGCCATATCACGCACCACTCGTGGAAAGCGGCCAAATACTTTTTTAATTGGCTGCATACGTGTTTTCATCACCGCCATCTGCAAATCTGCCGTAACCAAATCAAGATTCGCCACGGCCTTTACCATTTCCTCGTCACTGGAGGTAGAGCCAAGTCGATCGATACGGTTACGCACCAACACCAACTCGCCAACCATATTCATGATGTCATCAAGGCGCTTGGTATCAACACGAACCGTTGTGTCTTGCGCCGCGACCTTGTCTTTTTCCTTTTCTTTATCCACCACTTTGGCGGCATTTTCCACTGCGGAAGCAGCTGGCATGACCGCTGGCTGAATATCTTTTGCTGCACCATTGGCTACACTGTTGCTGTCAAATTTGCCTTTGCCGTGAATATTGTCCAATAATGATTCGAATTCATCTTCCGAGATATTTTCATTAACAACAGGAGCGGCGATTTCTGCCTGCGGGTTTGCTGGTGGAGTGGGCGGTTGATCCTTTTTTACTGCGGGCACAGCGGGCCCCGTTACCTTCCCTTTGCCGTGCAACTGATCCAGCAAGGCATCAAATTCGGCGTCAGAGATATCGCCATTCGCTTGCGGTATATCCTTCGCCGCTTGAACTTGTCCGGAACTAATCGGCCCCGTCACATTTGTATTTTCGATGGCGTTTAATAATGATTCGAATTCTTCATCGGTAATATCATCATTACCTGGCTTTTCAATATTCTTATTGGCTCCCGTCATTGCCGCTTTAGTCTCGACTGTGTTTTCTTTTTTAGCAGTTTTGACTACAGCTGTTTTACCTTTAATGATTGCCTCCAGCGCGGCAATAATCTTTGGATCAACCGGTTCCGGGGTTTCTCCCGCACGCAAACTATCGAATTGGCCGTGCACGATGTCCAATACCGGCAGAATGATGTCCATTAACTCCGCGGATACCTGGCGCTCGCCATTACGTAATAAATTGAAAATATCTTCCGAACGATGACAAACGATCACCATCGGCTCGACATTTAAAAATCCGGCGCCGCCTTTGATTGTATGAAACCCACGAAATATCGCGTTCAGTAACTCGCGGTCATTGGGACGTTGTTCCAATTCCACGAGCTGCTCATTCAATTTCTCGAGAATCTCACTGGCCTCAACTAGAAAGTCCTGTAATAATTCATCGTCCACAGCTTCATTCCCTTCTTATCTGTCGCTTCCAAACTTAAAATCCAAGACTGGAAAGTAGTTGATCAACCTCATCTTGACCTGACACAGCACCATGATCATTTACGCCGGGGACTATCGGCCCTGCCAATGCCTCAGTAGAGACCCGTTGGCTACGGCCACCTGTTGAACTATTGTCGTGACCACCCGTTAGCTTGATCAATCCAACCAGATTATTTTCAACCTCTTCCACCAGCTTAATCACCTTCTTGATGATCTGGCTGGTTAAATCCTGGAAGTCCTGCGCCATTAATACATTATTTAATGAAGCTCGCAGCCGACCTGCATCATTGGTGTTGACGTCAAAATAACCGTCCAACTTTGTTGCCAATTCGCGAAATTCAGTCAAATTCATATCGCGTTTCTTAAAGCGTTGCCAGTCAGAAAAAAGAGTCTTGGATCTTGACTCCATTTGCTCACAGATTGGCATCGACTCCTCCACGGCCGTCAAGGTACGATTAGCTGCCTCATCGGTCATGGTGATGACATGACGTAACCGTTCGCGCGCATTGGGGATTTCCATCTCGGCGAGTTGGCTGATTTTTTCATCCATGCCAAAGGCTGTGATCGAATCATGTAATTCACGGGTTAGTTTTCCCATTTCCTGATAGAGTACGGATTCACGTATACGGGTCAAATCATCAATAACATCCTTTGCACCGACCTCATCGCCACGTTCCATCGTCGCAATCAGGTCACGTGCACGCGCCAGGCTGTCATCGCTGATGAATTTTTTTTCCTGTGTCATGCTCATGGCTCGGCTCAAGCTCCTTCAATACGCTGAAATATCTTGTCGAGTTTTTCCTTGAGCGTTTGTGCGGTAAATGGTTTGACCACGTAGCCATTTACGCCAGCCTGCGCCGCCTCCACGATCTGTTCACGTTTTTGCTCTGCGGTAACCATTAACACAGGCAGGGTCGCTAACTTTTGATCGGCACGAACATGTTTGAGCAAATCGATTCCCTGCATACCCGGCATGTTCCAGTCAGTGATCAATAAATCAAAACTACCCCCCTGCAACATAGGTAATGCCGTTGTACCATCATCAGCCTCTGCCGTGTTTTGAAAACCCAGATCACGCAACAAATTTTTGATAATACGTCGCATCGTCGAGAAGTCATCTACGATGAGTATCTTCATGTTCTTGTCCACGAATTCCCTCCAGAAGAACCGTCCGTCTTGCCAGACACCTTTGTTACATTGTTTACCAATCCCACGTCATGCAGAATCTGCATGACACAACAGTACTATCGGACGGGGAACGAAAAGATTTAACCGCGCTAAAGAAGTAAAACGGCCTGGCCTGGCCTGTTGTTAACCCCGCAGTCGGCATCCCTTGGGCTTGCCACCGCGAATATGTTAGCCACGGGGTTGCAGGAAAAATGCGCACACACCGACAGCGACCTTAAACTAAGGTGTCTGCATGTACTTACTAAACATTGTCTTTGACACGACCGGCCATGCGCGCCTGAAGCCGAATGACGGCCTGGCTATGGATTTGGCTGACCCGCGACTCGCTGACCCCCATAACGGCTCCAATTTCACGAAGATTGAGTTCATCGTCGTAATATAAGGCCATCACCAGCCGTTCCCGTTCGGGGAGTGAGGCAATCGCCTCGGAAATGATATGTTGCATGTCATCACGCTGCAAACCATCCAGAATACCGGGGGCATTATCCGAAATACTATCGAGGATGGATTCCTCGCCAACACACAATTCTTCGACACTGAGGATTTTGTGATAACTAT
>JAYSTO010000017.1:0-8223 GCA_043719675.1 Gammaproteobacteria bacterium
ACCTGGTTTTTTTCCGCTAATGCACGTGCGGAGTGTTTGAGACCAAACGCCGCCATTTGCTCCCTTGTTGGCCCCAGAAAGACAATGCCTTCCTGCTCACAACGTTGGACAAACGCCGGGTTCTCGCTGAGAAAACCATAACCGGTATGTACGGCTTCAGCTGCAGATTGTTTGATGATCTCAAAGAGTTTATCTTGATTCAGATAGGTCTGCGCAACATTACCATCACCCAGGCAATAGGCTTCATCGGCCTGGGTCACGTGTAATGAATCGCTGTCGGCCTCGGCATACACGGCCACGGCAAGCACGTCCATCGCCTTGAGTGTGCGGATAATACGGGTGGCGATAGCACCACGATTGGCAATCAGTATTTTTTTAAACATGGCTCAGTGAATCATTGAATCGGGTCGTCCCGATGTTCACAGTGCAACGATGGCCGTCCATCGCAGGAACCTTGAGGGGTTCAACCAATTTACATTCTCAATCCCAGATCAATATTTCTATCGGTGTTGGGTTGTACGCATTACAGGGATTATTCAATTGCGGACAGTTGGAGATCAAAACAATCACGTCCATGGCCGCGGTCATTTCCACGTATTTTCCGGCGTCGGAAATCCCATCGGCAAAGCTCAGCCTGCCATCGGTGGTCACCGGCACATTCATAAAAAAATTGATGTTATGAGTGATGTCACGCTTATTGATACCCAGTTCCTCGTGCTGCGCCACGGCCAGCATCCAGCTATCGCGACAGGCATGCATGTGTTTCTTTTCCAGTGCATAACGCACGGTATTACTTTCCGTTGCACAGGCACCGCCCAGGGTATCATGCCGACCGCAGGTATCCGCGACGATCTCCAGCATGACGTTGCCTTGATTGGATAACAACCTGGTTCCGGCAGTGAGATAAATGTTGCCCTGCTCGCGGAGGGTGTCGATGGCGCTGTAACGTTCAGCCGGGTCAACCGCATTATAAAAAAGCGTGTCCGCCGCTTGATTACCTTCGAGATCGAGAATGCGCACGGTCTGGCCTTGTTTCACCACTTTCACATAATAGTCACCGGCCAGGACCACATCGCGTTGGCTGGCCTTATCTGCGGTAAGTCTGCTGGTTTTGATCATCGTTTTTTATCCTTCAACAGCCACAACCAATATTATAAAGTTCCGTATTTTTGAAACCACGCTGATTCTCTTCATGGGAGTTGCGGCAACAATCATCTTGTGCGACATGTTCGACTTTAGCGATTTGATAGATCACGGGTCGCTTGGGATAGTCCGATGCGGGATTCAGCGGATGCGGGCAGGTATGAAAGATCACCAGCGTATCCATTTCAAAGCGCAGCGTAATCGACGCCCCGGCTTTGCTGTTAACCGAATCAAACAATAGATTGCCTTCATCATCCACGCCCACTTTACTGAACAGATTTACATTGGCCGCCATGTCACGTACATTCATTCCATACTTGGCCAGCTCGACCAGAAAACTGTCATGGCCATTCAAGTACCAATCATTGCGGTATTGCTGATAATTGCGCACACCCCATTTTGACGCAACGGATTTCCGGGTTGTGTTGCCGCCGACGGTATCATGCCAACCCACCGTGTCTTCAATGATCGAACAGAAAATACGTCCCATGTCGGAGTACAGGCAATTGCCCTGGGTTAATTTAAAGGTGTGTTGACATTTGAGGGTATCGGGCGCGTTGTAGCGCTCCAGATAATTAGCCGGGTTGTAAAACAACATACCGACGTTCGCACCGCCCAATTTGTCGATCAGGCGTAGACTCGTACCTTTGCGCATTAACATCGACCAGTGCGCACCACCAGGTATTTCAGCTTCAGATAAAATGGCATTTGTCATTTTTCAATTCCTTCTTCACCGAGGACCTTGCGGCTTTTATCCAGGGAATGATCGATGTCTTTATAAATCTTACGATCAGTTTTGCCAACCGCAATGTCATACGTAATACTGGCGCCATAGGCGTTGATGTTATCCGGGTCGAGCCTGACCTTGTCAAACACCCATAATCGGGTACCCAGATAGAATCCTTCCTTGAGGTCATGGGTAATCATAAAAATAGTCACCCCGGTTTTTTTCCACAAGCTCAGGATCAACTCATGCATATCCGCACGAATACCGGGGTCGAGCGCACCGAAAGGTTCATCCAGTAACAAGATACGGGGATTTTTGATTAAGGCCTGCGCTATCGCCAGACGCTGTTGCATACCACCCGACAGTTCATGCGGATACAGATGCAACACATGCGACAGGCCCACCGATTCAAGGATTTCTTTGGCTTTGTCTTCTGCCGCTTTGCGCGGTTTGCCAAATAGTTTACCCAGGAGACGTGATTCACCAAGTTCGATACCCAGCAGGGTATTCTTTAACACCGTCAAATGTGGAAACACCGAATATCGCTGGAATACAATGCCTCGTTCTTCACTGGGCTCTTCAGGAAAGGGTTTGCCATCCAATAACAAGGCGCCACGCGTTGGTTTTTCAATACCGAGCAACATACGCAGGAAGGTGGTTTTGCCACAGCCGGAGGTACCGACAATCGTAATGAACTCACCTGCCGCGACCGTGGTATTGACGTGTTCAAGTACGACGTTGTCGCCATAATTCTTCCACAGATTTTTTACTTCAATCATTGCCACGGTTATTTACTCATTGCATGAAACCAGGGGAAAAGTTTATTGGAAATATAACGCAGCGTATAGTCCGTAAAAAAGGCAAGCAGGGTAATCCATAATACATACGGCAAGATGATATCCATCGATAAGTAGCGGCGAACCAGAAAAATTCGATAACCAAGCCCATCGGTGGACGCAATCGCTTCCGCGGCGATGAGAAACAACCATGCCGTACCCAAAGACAAACGTACCGCTTCAATAAGCCGTGGTAGAATTTGCGGTAACACCACCCGCACAATCACCAGCCAGGTCGATGCCCCCAGTGTCTGCGCCTTGATCAATTGCTCACTGGGTAATTCCAAGACCTTGGCCTGTAAATCACGAATAATAAACGGCGTAATACCAATCGCGATCAACGCCACCTTGGAAAATTCATCCAACCCAAACACGATAAAGAGTATCGGCAGCACGGCTAAAGGTGGCACCAAAGAAAAGGCAGTAACAAACGGTGACAGGTTGGCGCGCACCAACGGTATTACACCATTGAGAATCCCGAATACCAGACCGATAAGTGCGGCAAAGCCGACGCCCATTCCCAATCGCTTCAAACTCGATACGGTATCATTCCATAAGAAATATTCGCCACTACGTTTGCTTGGCTGCAACGCCATCGTGTCAACCGCATCGGCCATACTCTGCAACGATGGCAACAGCTTATCTTGCGGGTTTTCCGCCAGACGCGCTTCGGAGGACACAATATAGAGAACCAGAATCAGGATAAATGGAATTGCACCCAGAATATACCTGATCAAACTATCCGGCTGGCGGTTCATCAATCGTTTCATATTATCTTCCTATAAAAAATCAGGCCGAGTTTCCCCGGCCCAATCGGTAAGCGATTTTATAATTTACCGTCTGCCGCCATTTTCATATAGGTAGGATTAAAACGTAATTTGATATTTTTCGTGTCGCCATAAACGCCCGCGGGTGTTTCGATACCAATAAACCTGGCACTGGGTGCGTTCGCTCCTAGTATGTCATGTGCAAAAGAGAAACCAGCGACCTTGGCCATCGTCTCCTGCAAGGTTTTACTGTTGGTAAATGTCAGCGCGTCGGCGGGTTTGTAAAACATTTTGGTTGACGCAAGCTGCGCCTCAAAACCTTTGAGATCGGTACCCGATGCCTTACCCATTTCGGTTTTGGCCTCAATGGCTTTTTTGTCAGCCGCCGACATGATAGCCATGATTTCATACCAGGCACCGGTCAGCGCTTTACCCAGTTTCGGATTGTCATTTAAAGTCTTGGTATTGACGACCATCAAGTCAATAATCTCGCCGGGGATCTGACTGGAATCAAACACCTTATTGCTGTTTGGCATCGCAAGAATGGCACTTACCAGAGGATTCCAGGTAGTTACTGCCGTCACGCTGTCTGCGCCGTAGACTGCCACCATATCGGCATCCGAGGTGTTAACCACTTTAATATCTTTTTCAGACAACTTCACACTTTCCAATCCACGCGCCAACAGATAGTGTGAGACACTCAATTCCACCAGGTTGACGTTTTGTCCCTTGATGTCTTTGAGCGATTTCTTGCCTTTGAGTATCACCGCATCATTGCCGTTGGAGAAGTCACCGACAATCAGCGCTGTGCTATCCACGCCGCTGGCGGCAGGAATGGTAAACGCATCCATATTGGTCATGACACAGGCATCAAATGCGCCGGAGGTGTATTGATTAATCGATTCGACGTAATCGTTGATTTGCACGAGATCAATTTCAATGCCGTATTTGTCGGCCCACTTTTTCACAATCCCGGACTTGTCGCCGTAGTCCCAGGGCATCCAACCGACATAAATACTCCAGGCAATACGGAATTTGTCTTTGGCCACGGCCGGTTCAGCAACGAGCAGGGTTAGGGGTAACAACAGACAGACGATGAGATTTTTAAGCGAAGCTTTCATGACACCTCCAGGCGACGACACATTGGGATACGGAGGTTCAATGACATGCATTGCATACCTCCCGGGCTTTTATCCCTCCGTGTAACCTGCGAGATCGCATCTCAAGAAATGCGTACAGGCCGACCGCTCTCGGACCAGCCATTCTATAAATATAGAAGCGGAACCCTAGCGATCTATTTCTGGTTTGTCATGGTATAACAACCTACCATTGAACACTCACCTGGCACTTAAGGTGCAATATCAATGCCATGGAAAAGTTGTCAGTGAAATCAATGTATTATCATTTTCACTACGATAAACACAGGCTATAATGTTCAATGATGGTGCAGCGACGCACCATTTTAAACATGTAGGCTATACCCATTCACCGCTGCCGCTGCCGCTGCTAACATGCAACCTTCGCCGATGAAATCACTACAATTGAGAGCTGACCATGGGACAGAAATACACAGAACTATCTGACAAACTCACACAGTTCATCACCGAGCAAAAAATATTTTTTGTCGGCACCGCAACGGCCGACAGTCGCGTGAATGTGTCGCCAAAGGGCATGGACTCGTTGCGTGTCATTGATAAACTACATGTCGCCTGGTTGAATGTCACCGGCAGTGGCAATGAAACAGCGGCGCATGTTCAAGTAAACCCAAGAATGACCTTGATGTTCTGCGCCTTCACCGGTGATCCACTGATTCTGCGTCTCTACGGCAACGCCACCGTCGTTCACAGAAATGACCCTGAGTGGGAAACTCTATTTGCGTTGTTTAACCCCCTCCCCGGTGCGCGGCAAATATTCCTCCTCACCGTAGACCTCGTGCAAACCTCCTGCGGCATGGCGGTTCCGAATCTTTCGTATGTGGGTGAACGCGAGCAATTAAAAAACTGGGCGGAAAAGAAAGGCCCTGAGGGTATAAAAACCTACTGGGAGGAAAAAAATCAAACGAGCCTTGATGATTTACCGACAAACATCATTGCTAAAAATCTCTAATCGAACGCATTTACATGCCCCACGCTGCGCCCTGTCCGCCCGCTGAGCTTCAAAATGGTTAATTATTTGGTATGGTGGTAGGTAATTACGCCCCTAAATTTCTTTCGCATGAAGAAATCACGCTGGGGAGTTTTAATTTTTATGAGGTATTGAAAATCTTTGTGATAAGCCGCGCAAGGTAAGCGAATGCGAAACGTGATATGTTTAATCTTCGCCTTGGGGTCGAATGTATAGGACATTATTTTTGAAGGCGACTTCGGCACCTGATCGACACAATAATATTTACCCGTCGAGACATCATCAAACTCGACATTCGTTACATTCTCCAGCTCCCATTTTATGGTTGCTTCAATCACTTGAGGCGTTTCAATGAAGGCGACCTCATTGTCGTTGTAACTAACATGATCGGATTGGTAAGAAAAATGTACTTTGTCCGTTTCTACCTCACTGAAATTTTCGCCACCAGCCGCAGTAACTACCAGCAACAAGGAGACAAGAAAGGCATGTTTCATATCGGTGTTTTCTTATTTCGATTTTATCAATTTGCGTGGATCGGTTTTATCAAACGTCCAGACGCCCGCCACAACTTCTTCGGTGATAATGTTAATGGTCTGATTCAGTGATGGACTAAAATAGGCGTAACGCGGCTCATTTTTATTGTACATTCTCACCGGATTCTCTTTGTGAATAACCGCAATGCGTTCGTCGTAAATCGTAGGCGCACGATCATGCGCATGGCCAGTGTTGTAGCGCGTATGACCCGTTTCGTGATGAATGATCGCCATAACGTCGATCACATCCCCAGTTTTTAATTCTGTGATGAGTGGAAAGTCCGAGGGGAAGGTCATGTATGTCGTACTGCCGCTGGCACCATCGTTATCATCACGTCGGATAAAAAAAACGAGGCACGTCCCTTCTATTATTATCAATGAGAATTTTTCTAATGAACACGGCCCCGTAGGGTGTTTTGGAGTATTCCTGCAAAGTTTTATAAGCTTTTGTGTAGGTAAGACCGTGTAAAGGCCAGGAGAAATTGTAATACACTGCCGACGGATCTTTTTCGACATAGAAATTATATTTAACCAGATCATTAAAATTATGATCACGGTTATTCATTGACGGTATTTCATTCGCGTTCGTTAATTCCAATGCTTGAGCTATCGCCCCCGGTGTGTATGGTGCGCCGCCTTTGGTTTCTTTGCAATAAATTTGTTCCCGTTGGACGCGTAATTCCTGTTCTGTTTTCACCGCAGGTTTAACCGCTACTTTCATGTCTGCCATGTCGGATTCCATTTTTTGTTTATTAAGCACGAGCGAAAGTATAGTCGCCCAACCTGCTGATATCCAGAAATACTTGCCCAATTCATAACACAACAAAAGATTTTCTTTGTCGGCACCGCGACGGCCGACAGTCGCGTGAACGTGTCGCCCAAGGGCATGGACTCGTTGCGCGTCATTGATAAACATCATGTCGTCTGGTTGAAGGTCACCGGCAGCGGCAATGAGACGGCGACGCATGTGCAGGAAAATCCGCAGATGACGTTGATGTTCTGTGCCTTCACCGATTCTGCGTCTTTATGGCAACGCCACCGTCGTTCACAGGAATGATCCCGAGTGGGAAAATCTATTTGCGTTGTTTAACCCCCTCCCCGGTGCGCGGCAAATATTTCGCCTCACCATAGACCTTGTGCAAACCTCCTGCGGCATGGGGGTTCCGAATCTTTCGTATGTGGGTGAACGCGAGCAATTAAAAAACTGGGCGGAAAAGAAAGGCC
The DNA here is from genome assembly GCA_043719675.1 of Gammaproteobacteria bacterium. Lineage (GTDB taxonomy): Bacteria > Pseudomonadota > Gammaproteobacteria > UBA6429 > Thiohalophilaceae > JACQBC01. Next base: position 7,355 of record JAYSTO010000017.1, read on the forward strand.
CCGAGGGTATCAAAACCTACTGGGAAGAAAAAAATCAAACGAGCCTTGATGGTTTGCCGACAAACATCATCGCTAAAAATCGCTAACCGAACGTCACCCAACTAATCGCATTATTTTATTGCATTTTAACTACCTTAGACCTTTCGTCGCCGCACTGTCTTCGGTAATTTCTTGCTCGGCTTTTTTGCGCGCCGCGCCACCTCAATGGCTTGTTGCGCCCAGCGGCGCATGGCCGCCACTTCTTCAAAGACCTCGGGCGGCGCTTCGTAATATTGCATGGCGATGGTTTTGTTGCGGGTGATGTAGCTAAACGGCGGAAGCCCCAGCGCCTTAAATTCTGCGCAGGTGACGCTGTCGGTTTTGAAATACAATCGGTCATCCGCAATGATCGCAAAGAAAACATCGCCCTGATACACCCCGTAGCCGCCAAACATCGCCCGCACTCGCGCACCACCTAGCGGCGCGAGTTGCTCCAGTACCAGTTCAACAAATTCACTGCGTCTACTCATTGCATTAAAAACCCTCCAGGACGATCTTGCCCTTCGCCTTGCCGCTTTCAATCACCGCGTACGCGCGTTTGAGATTTTCTGCATTAATACGACCGAAGTGTTCGGCAAAGGTCGTCTTGAGAATCCCTTTATCAACCAGATTGGCCACCTCGCACAGCAAGTGGTGTTGCGCAATCATATCGGCGGTGTCGTATAAAGAGCGCGTAAACATGAATTCCCAATGCACAGAGATACTCTTGCGTTTGAACGGGTTAATGTCAAGAATCTTTGGATCGTCGATCAGACCAAACTTGCCTTGCGGTGCAATGACTTCGACAATCTCAGGAAAATGCCTGTCGGTCTGCGTCAGGCTGATCAAAT
>JAYSTO010000161.1:0-2559 GCA_043719675.1 Gammaproteobacteria bacterium
ATCTCCACGGCAATAACCTTGCCGTGCAACTGGGCAAGGGCAGCGAGGCTCACCGGGTCTGAACGCAGGCAGGCGTTGATGGCCTGTTCGGTGGTTTCAATAGCGGCACAGAGGAGTTCGGCGGCGATGCTCATGCGGAGCGCGTACTCTTGGTCAACACGTGGTTACACCTTGTAGCCGCGATGCAACGCGACAATGCCACCGGTTAAATTAAAATATTCACACGCGGCGAAACCAGCGGTTTCCATCATGCCTTTCAAAGTGTCCTGATCCGGGTGCATGCGGATCGATTCGGCCAGATAACGGTAACTCTCGGCGTCATTGGCGATCACCTTGCCGAGCCACGGCAATAAATGGAACGAGTAGGCATCATAGATCGGTTGTAATGGCTTGGCGGGTTTGGAGAATTCCAGGATCAATAACGGCTTGCCGGGTTTGAGCACACGATACATGGACTGTAATGCGGCCTGTTTGTCGGTGACGTTGCGTAGGCCAAACGCAATCGTGATGCAATCAAAGCTGTTGTCAGCAAACGGCAGGTGTTCGGCATTGGCTTGGATATATTCGACATTGCCGGCGATGCCGCGATCAATCAGCCGTTGCCGACCGACACCGAGCATCGAGGCGTTGATGTCAGCCAGCACAACCTTACCGGAGGGGCCGACCAGCTGTGAAAATTTTGCGGTGAGGTCACCGGTACCACCGGCTAAATCCAACACCGATTGTCCTGCACTGACCCCGGCGAGTTCAATCGTATAGCGTTTCCAGACGCGATGAATCCCCAGCGACATCAAGTCGTTCATCACATCGTATTTGTCGGCGACGGAATGAAACACCTCCGCGACCTTGCGTGCCTTGTCTTGCCAAGGGACTTGTTGGTAGCCGAAGTCGGTGGTTTTATCTTTCATAGAAGTTGTTAGTGGCTGGTATGTTTCGGTTCTGGACGTTTATGTCCTGCCTCGGTGAGGCGTTGCAGGTAACGTGGCCAGAGGGTGTCGTATTCTTTGCCCAGGCGATAGAGTGTTTCCCAGGAAAAGATACCGGTGTCATGGTTGTCATCAAAGGATAACTGGATGGCGTAGTGACCAACCTGCTCGATCTTGTTGATGTTGACATCCTGTTTGCCGATTTGCAGGACTTCCTGGCCGGGGCCATGCCCTGCCACCTCGGCCGAGGGTGAGTAGACGCGCAGGTATTCTGTGGGTAATTGAAAATGTTCACCGTCATCAAAGCTGATCTCCAGTACATGCGATTTTTGATGCAGGGTGATGTCGGTTGGATTAATCTTTTTCTGTGCCATATATGTGCCTCTGATTCAAATTGCGTTGGTAAATTATTCAAAGAATATAACGACTCAAGTCTTCGTTCTCCGCCAGCGCGGCCAAGTGTTCATTGACATAATTCGCATCGATCACCGCACTGGTATCGGGTGTGTCGGAGGCGGCAAAGGAAATGTCTTCGAGCAGGCGCTCCATAACGGTATGCAGGCGACGGGCGCCGATATTTTCGGTGCGTTCGTTGACTTGCCAGGCAACCTCGGCGATGCGGCGAATGCCGTCAGTGGTGAATTGTATCTCCACGGCTTCGGTCTCCAGCAAGGCGGCATATTGCTCGGTCAGCGACGCGTCGGGTTCGGTGAGGATGCGGACAAAGTCATCGGTGGTCAGCGCTTGTAATTCCACGCGGATGGGAAAGCGGCCTTGCAACTCCGGGATCAGGTCCGAGGGTTTGGCGACATGAAAGGCGCCGGAGCCGATAAACAAAATGTGATCGGTCCTGACCATACCGTGTTTGGTGGAGACGGTGGAGCCTTCGACGATGGGCAATAAATCACGTTGCACACCTTCGCGGGAGACGTCGGCGCCGGAGTGTTCGGCGCGTTTGGCGATCTTGTCCATCTCATCAATAAAGACAATACCGTTTTGTTCAACGGCTTCCAGTGCGCGGGTCTTGATATCATCTTCATTGATTAAACGTGAGGCCTCTTCATCCAGTAATAATTTACGGGCTTGGTGGATCGGCAGCTTGCGCAGTTTTTTGCGCGAACCCCCCATATTCTGAAACATGCTTTGTAATTGGTTGGTCATTTCTTCCATGCCCGGCGGCGCCATGATCTCAACGCCGACAGCACCCACTGCCACCTCGATTTCAATTTCCTTGTCGTCAAGTTCACCTTCGCGCAATTTCTTGCGAAACTTTTGCCGAGTGGTGTTTTCCTTGTCTTGTTCCTTCACGTCTGCTTCCGTGCCAAAGGTGTAATTGCTGCCACGTGGTGACGGCAATAAAATATCGAGGATACGTTCTTCGGCGGCATCCTGTGCCCGGTGCCGTACTTTATTCATTTCCTGTTCGCGGATTAATTTGATCGCCATGTCCATCAAATCACGAATGATCGAATCCACGTCGCGGCCGACATAACCGACCTCAGTAAACTTGGTGGCCTCCACTTTGATAAAGGGCGCATTGGCTAGTTTGGCGAGGCGGCGGGCGATCTCGGTCTTGCCGACACCGGTGGGGCCGATCATCAAAATATTTTTCGGCGTGATCTCGTTGCGCAAG
>JAYSTO010000162.1:0-2558 GCA_043719675.1 Gammaproteobacteria bacterium
CCGCTCCAAACTTATTCTTGATACACATAAAACCATTGCCAATACCGCTGGCATCATCAGGCAGGGCCGGAATTATCTGGCCATTGCTTTATTGAATGAACAAGGCGCACGCTTAAATAACTACATCAAAACGAACGAAGATAAAGAGCTTGCGCGGGACGCGGTGATATTAAATAAATACGCAGGTAACCTCTATGAATTTCAGGAGGGGTCACTGCAAGGGTTCAAAATTTGGAAAGACATGACATGGAACCGTGATCGGTACCAGGGGGATTATCGTTGATTTAAAATAACGACGCACTCAATTCATTGATCGCGGCGATCATCGGCGAGCGGAGGACGAAGACGCAGGCTGCGAAGTGCATCGTTGACGGTGGTGCGCGATGATGTGTCGGCGGTAAAGGCACACACCAGCAAGTGATTCGGCCGCTCAAACACCAAGGTAGTGTTGGTTGCGGTGGTACCGGCGCTGGCAAACTCAATGTGTATTTCATAGGCCTGGTTACCGGCATGGTTAATCAGCACCGGCTTACTGATCCGCGCACCTTGTTCGGTGCGGGCGAATTCTGCCTGGACCGTACTGAGATAACTGGTCACTGTCATGGTTTTATCAAAAAAAGCCATGCAGCCCACCAAGGGATGCTGGCTTTCCACGCCTTGGTAAGATTTTGACATGGCAATCACCACGGGCAGATACGGCGGTGGATTGCCGGTGCGTTGCGTGATGTAGTTGCGCAGGTCGGCCTGTTCCGGTTTGGATAGGTGATGCTGGTAATCAGTCATCTCCCATTGCGCCGGGATGGCGAGCTCAATACCAAATACATCGCTGTTGTACAACTGTAGTTCCATGCTATCGCTTGCGTTACAAGCAAACAGACCAAACACGGTTAAGAAAAAACTGCGGCGGAGTAGGGGCATATGTGCGGTAAAACTACGCGGATGTGTGTCATGTTGCAATAGGGTAGCGGCGGAAATATGCGCATTTCAAAACCAGATATGCAGTGATGGCATTTTACTAAGTTACATGAAAAGGATACCCTCCAACCAAGACACGCCGTAAATACATCCGTGTAGGCTCGACAGCCGCATCCCTGCGGCTGACGGTCTTGGTTGGAGGGTATCCTTTTCATGCGTCTCGTTAGTAAGTGGACGGTAATACTGACAGATTGTAACCAGTCATGTGATGTTGATCTGTCAAACAGCATTTGCTTATGGACAGATGTTAGTAATGTATCGCCCATAATTTTATGACGTACTTCACTTTCAATTTCCTGGTAATACCGTATACTTTTAAACAGACAGATTAGCCATTGTTCAATCTTGGAAAGCGCCAACCAAAGGAGTGATTCGCATGTATACCCCTGTTATTTCACAGTTCCAGTTTAGTGGTCGGATGCGGAAGTTAGGGTATATTTTATTCCCAATAGGGCTGGCATTGGTGGCTTTAAGTTTTTTTATCAATTCCATCAATATTGATCTGGCGGCATGGGCGTGGTTAGGTGCCAGTTTTTTTATCGTTGTGTTGAGTTTTATGCCCGCACTCACCTGGGCGCGGGCTAAATTTACTTATCGACGTTTTGCGATAGTGCGAGGACAGGTATTCCAAATCAAGGACATCTATGCCGTGATGAATTCGGAAGACACGGTGATTATCATGTCAAAGGCCTACCTCAAACCGGTGAAAATAAAATTAACGACGTTCTCAAAATCGGATCAACACAAAATCAAGCAGTTAATTATGTCGCTGGGTATTACCATCAAGAGCAAAGTAGCCGAAGGTGCCGCTCCCGTACAGAACAAATTTATTGAGCTGGTTGAATAAGAGCTGACGGTAAATTATATTGTAAGACTGAAAATATGGATATTTTAATATTTGCCCTCTACACTGTAAGCGTAATTGTTGTTATGGACTCAAAGTTAAAAGAATTCAATAGCGGTAGATTGTTCATTGAAGGGTTAGAGTCTGGTGCAATTTCTATAGTTAATTGGCGGGCAAATGCTGATGTTGTCAGTGACCTTAAGAAGGTAAAGCGAGTATTGGCGATATCCACCGCAATTATGTTCGTAGTTGCTTTTATCATGATGACTTCAGAATTAACGCCGAATCTTTATTTCTCAATAATATTTTTTATTAATTTATTTATTTTTTTGTCATTAGAATGGTATTTGGACATAAAGAGAGAAACTCTGAAGCTTGTCTTTTTTCACTATTGATAATAGTTAGCCCGTGGCTTATTTATGTGTTAGATGAGGTCACACAAGCACAGCCAAGTTTGATAGGCAGCTTGAAAAAAACGGCTGTGCCGCTTGGTTTTAATACAGAACCAACTCATATCTTTTTAGGTTGGTTAACATTACTTATATTTACCGGAATGTCTATGTTGATAGGCATGTATATAATATTTTTTTCTATTCCTAGCTTGGCTCTGTTTTATGGTATAAAAGTAGTTAATTCTGTTTCAAAACATTTGCAATTGCTATCAAGAGAAAAGATTCATATGGCTTTTAGCTTTATTTATGTGGCAGTGCCAATTTATTTCTTTGTTAAGGGACAGTTT
>JAYSTO010000163.1:0-5490 GCA_043719675.1 Gammaproteobacteria bacterium
AGGCAGAACATCTCTTTCAAACCAAGCATTCTTCCGTAACCATACGTTATTCCTTGGGCTGGGATGAGGTAACGGAATAATAGCGGGTGCATACGACTTCCACGCACGGATAACGTCGGTCAGGCTATGTTTTTTTTGGGAACCAAGATGCCAGTCAATGGCGTAACTGCCGATAACAAGCGTAAGTTGTATATTCGGCATGGCATCCAGAACCTGTTGCCGCCATGCCGGAGCACATTCCCGACGTGGAGGTAGATCACCTGTTTGACTATGCCCAGGGAAACAAAAACCCATCGGCAGAATTGCAATCTTGTCAGCGTCGTAGAACGTCTCCAGTGACACGCCCATCCAGTCACGAAGCCGAGCGCCGCTAGGATCATTGAAGGGGATGCCTGACTTATGTGCCTTTTGACCTGGTGCCTGGCCGGCCACCAGCACTGACGCTTTTGGACTCAACTGAAAAATTGGATTCGGTTCATGCTCAAAATGATCGGCACAGATATGACAGTTGCCTATCTCTTTGATCAATACTCGAAATGCACGGTTCATAAGAATAGAAACTCGGCTGCGAGAACCACCGCAAAGATAGGTGTACTCCCGACGGCTATTCGAGCTGGTATGTAATGTATTCGTAATACAAGCGTCAGTACGGTGATCCGATCAAGATAATAATAAGTTGTGACCATTAATTTTCTCTTAGCAATCCGGTTTTATTGACACGGTCTGCGGCATTATTTCGCCGCAGACCGAGCTTCACAGTTGAAAATTAATCTTGTATTTATTTGCCGCCCGTTCCCTGTTCACCCTTGGCTTTTCCCGCTCGCAGTACTGGGTAGTGTTGCGTGAAGATAAGATCCTGTTTCGCGTTTGTTATATGGCACGTAGCGCACGACTGTGAGGGCATAACAGCGCTTTTACTGAGCAGTTTATTGTGGTCCTCCGTGGTGAAGCGGAAGAACCCCCAATGCTTGTCTGACGCTGGAAAACGACTTGTATCCTTGACGACGGCCTCCAGGCCGATGTATTCACCCATAAAATAGCCATTACCACTGGATGATGATTTCGTGCCAACACTGACCAGCTCCTTGACAATCACACTGCCGTCTCTGAATTCACCAGTCTTTTTCCAGTGTTTCCAACTGTCTGGATCAATGTAGACGTTGTGAAACTCAGGGAATACAGCTTTACCATTATTCATATCGTTAGGAGTGAGTGGCGCACCGATGTAGATCCATTCGCGGTAACCTGTGGGGCGGGCAAGTTCACCGTTGTCATTGAATCTGGCAACGCTTTCACCCGCCAACACATTGCCTGCGAAGAACAGCTGAGATAAGAGCGACAATGACGTCAAGAATAGTGTCGAACGAATAGTTATTGAAGTAACGTTTTTCATCAGAATAATCTCCTTTGTTTAATTTGGTATGATTTGTGGAATAATCTTCAGGCAACCGAAGTCAAACTGACAACGGGAAAATCAACCTCGGTATCTGCGAGCCGATTCACATAGTTAGTCAATAGGTTTAAAACGACATTCATGGTAATTTCAATGATGAAGCTGTCGTCACCACCTGCCTTACGTATCGCCATGAAATCCGCATCACTCACTCCGCCACGAGTACGCACAACCTTTATAGCGAATACAACTATTGCATTGTCTAAAGCATGAGTAGCAGTACCTGCGCGAGCATGTTTGATGGCCTCAGCATTTAACCCTAATCCGTTGGCGATTGCGGCGTGAGCACTCAGGCAATATTCACATTCGTTTTCCTGTGCGACAGCAATAGCAATCAACTCTCGTTGTTTGCTGGTCAGATGGCCGGTAGTTACCGCTTCTGTTAGATACAGATAGCTGTTTAAAGCGGCGGGTGATTGTGCCAATGTGGTGAAAAGATTGGGCAGCATGCCCAGCTTCGCTTTCACCGATGCTAAAGTCTCAGCGGTACGGGTATCCGTTGATTCCGGTTTTACTGGTTTGATGCGTGGCATACACTTTCCTCTCAATTAAAGATTTGTTAGCGCCTTGATGGCGTGTACGCATATTGACAGTAAATACAATACTCGTGGTACCATCCAGTCTAATTTTATGTTCATGGAGTATCATTTTGGATGATCGGCTTGTAGAATTGCTAAATTATTTTGAGCTGCGTGCGCGCGTCTTTCAGGCCGGATCGATGTGCCATTCCGCCAGATTTGATGCACAGGATGGCCTGGGATATATCCATGTATTAAGAAGTGGAACGCTTAAGATCGAAACCGCCGGACAACCCGCTCTTTTGCTCGAAGAATCCAGTTTATTCTTCTATATGAATCCGACCAATCATCATTTGCTGCCACAAGGCAATGGTATTGACATCGTCTGTGCATCCTTTGATTTTGGATCGGGAATGAAAAACCCACTCACGCAAGCATTACCCAATATGCTGGTTTTAAAACTGAGCGACACACCGGCACTCGCCGCATCTTTGAATCTCTTGTTCGCTGAAGCGGAGGAAGCGCACAGCGGACGACAAGCCGTGCTTGATCGTCTCATTGAGGTCATCATTGTACTGCTGCTGCGGGATTTAATGGATGAGAATCGATTGCAAGTTGGATTGCTCGCAGGCCTAGCCAATCCAAAACTGGCCAGGGCCATTAATGTCATGCACTCTGACCCGTCACGTACCTGGACATTGGAAGATCTTGCCAAGGTCGCAGGAATGTCTCGTGCGCGCTTTGCCACTAAATTTCGTGACACGGTGGGAACCACGCCGGGCAGTTATCTTACGGAATGGAGAATTGGCGTTGCGCAATCTTTGTTACGACGGGGCAAGCCCGTGCAGATAGTTGCGAATGCGGTGGGTTACGCAAGTGCCAGTGCATTGTCTCGCGCCTTTATCACCCACGTTGGCGTTTCCCCCACAGATTGGAGAAAACAACGTGATTCCAAATCTTGATTCCCACCGCCATGGCTAATGAAATATTTTATGTTTATCATTCAAAATAGCATTGATTATGCAAACTTTTCATAAACAAGCCATTCTATTTGAGGGCAATACCCGTTTACGCAAATAAGCACTAAATAATAAGAGACATAAAACAAAAATTAATGCCCATTCTTCAGGTTCGGGGACACCCTCTACTGAGAAAGGTATAGTAGTGTTATTGGAAAGTTTACCGCCTGCTTCAACTTCACGATCAAAACGATCTTTTTCAGCCGACATCTTTTTTAAATCCGCCTGCTGTTGATCATTCACCACGACGATCATCGAGGAGAAGGGTGTGACGATGGCGTGTTGTATGGCAATGGCATGCAATGCGTCCAGTGTCTTCAGGCCATTGCTCTTATGCTGGCGATATTGGTAATTAATAAACTGTTTTGCCGCCAGGGCGGCAAGTAATGGGTCGCCTGGCTCACTGATTGGTTTGGCAAGACCTTTATAGTGCCATTGATAATCACCGCTGAAAAATAGTGTGGGGTCGGTTTGTTCGGTCTGCTGGATAATGGTCTCAAACGTAGTGGCGACACCGCCTTTGGATTTTAATAACAGATCAAGCAAGGCATCATCATAGGCGTAGGGCAGGGTAGCACCCAGATGCAGTAACCAGATGGGGGTGTTGGATGATGGATTCAAGTTTATCTCTTCCTTTAATTCATACGCCCCTTCGTCGGTGACCAAAACAATCGCGTCGTACGAGGTTGTCGAGTTGTTTTGTTGCCAAAGCTTGAGGTGCGACAAATGACCGGAGTGGCCGAAAAAAACTATTTCATCCATATTGACGGTTTGAACTGCCTGTAGTGTTTTGCCAACCAAAAAGTAATCCGGTTTTGTCACAGAGGACTTTAGCTGGTCTTGCATTGCAGTTATGAAAGTTTTTAATTCCGCCTGATGGTGCTGCATGCTATAGGAAGTATCGATTAAAACTGCATATCGCTTATTAGTACGACCTGCCGTCAGACCAGCTTGTTTTCTAACATCGATGACATGGCTTAAGCCATTTTTATCGCCGAAGTGCAGGGTTTGTTGCAGTAGCGGCGTCGCACCCTGCGCGGATACGGTGGCTGGAAGCCATTTATCTTCACTACGGCGGACAGCTTTGCCATTCATCGTGAACACCGTATCGTTATCCCAATAGGCATTGCGTCTTTCCAACAAGTTTGGCATTGGCCATAAACCCTGGCCAGAAAGAGGTACGCCATATTGCAGTTGCATATACATCGGCTTGGCTTCCGTTTTAATCGATGTTTGAGAATACTCCGTCCGCGCCGGGATCGGGAAAACGCGCAAACGATACTGATAGGGGCCAACCTGTTCAAGCAAGGCAGGATCAATGCGGCGTTGTACTTCCTGTTTATAAAGTTTTTGTGCCGCGCCACGCGGCGCCACGGTGTAACTGTATTTTTTAAGGTTTGCTGCATCGTCGCTCAACCAAATACCGGTTAAAGCGGCCTCGGCCGGTAAACTAAAGTGATATAAAACCTCTTGCTGATCAAAGGTTCGATTACGGTAGGTTTCCTGCAGAGTGATCAAGGCGCTGTGTTTTGACTCGGTGACGTGTATTGATTGATTTTCTATCCAGACCTTTTCACTGTTGCTGTCAATTAAACCGGCTTCAAATCCGGCTCGCCGCCAATTACTTTTCAATGCAGTGCGAATGGCTTCTCGTTCGGCCTTTTCAATGGGCGCATCAAAGAATTCAGCGTAATGGTTGGCAATAGTTTGGTTATCATATTTCCTGTCTTTATGAGTCGAGTCTGAGTCATCAAACAAAAATGGCGCGGCAACAAAATTAAAGGCTTTTTGCATGCTGTTAGGTAAGCCGCCGCGCTCTATGTTGAACGCGTGTCGATAGAGGTCTTCAATAAAACCGATATTATTGGTAGTAGCCGCATAGCGGAAATCCTTAAGATAAGCGTTAATCAAGCCACTTCTGATCTTGTCTTGTTGCGCCAATAATCTTTGACGGTCTTGGTCATTTTGCAGGGGTTGTTCTAATAATGCGAGGGCCTGTGCTTGTGGTTGCTGATTGATCAGATAGAAAATAGCGGCGTTAATGGCAATACACGCGGTGACAAGAGCGAGTGGCAGGCGGTAACCGAACAAGTGTGTCGAGGCCCGGTATTTTTTCCAAAACGTGCGCGTATACAACACACACAGCAGGACAGGCAGGCCAATAAAGAGCGTCAAGGTGTAGGTGAAAAAAATCCCGAATAATATCGCAATGGGTGACTGGCCAATCGTACTCAGCCAGTCGAATTTGATGAACCATGCGACAACTTCGGCAAGCAGCGGCACGCTGATCAAGATCAACAAGACCCCAATGTAAATACCAATCAATAAACTAAACACCAGTGAGCCAAGTTCGCTGAGGTGCTGTGTTTTGGTTTTATCTTGCCGGTTAGAAAAGAGTTGGTAAGTAAATGCCGCAATACCGATAGCCGTAACACTAATGACATAAATTGTTGCCGCTTGTAGTTCACTGGTAATAATCAGGCGTGCGATAGCCAAAAAA
>JAYSTO010000164.1:0-5485 GCA_043719675.1 Gammaproteobacteria bacterium
GTCGAAGAAGCCGAATTGATGGCGGGTTGTCAGATTCATTCTGTCTATGCCGGGATTGCCGGCAGTCATATTCGTAGTTTGAATTCGCACGGTATTGTGGCGATTCGTGACAAGGAAGTGACTGCGGCGGATGTGGAGCGGGTGATCGATGCGGCACGGGCCGTGGCGATCCCGGCGGATCAACGCATTCTGCATATTCTGCCGCAAGAATTTATTATTGATAATCAGGAAGGTGTACGCGAACCCATTGGCATGTCAGGGGTGCGGCTTGAAGCGAAAGTTCACATGGTGACGGGTGCAGTCAGTGCGGCACAGAACATCATTAAATGTGTGCGGCGTTGCGGCCTGGAAGTGGATGACATTATTTTAGAACAATTGGCATCGAGTCAATCGGTGTTGACGGAAGATGAAAAGGAACTGGGTGTTTGCCTGGTGGATATCGGCGGCGGCACAACTGACATTGCGGTCTTTACCGAAGGTGCGATACGGCACACTGCAGTGATTCCCATTGCCGGCGATCAGGTCACCAACGACATTGCCGTGGCGTTACGCACGCCCACGCAACATGCTGAGGAAATCAAGATCAAGTACGCCTGTGCCTTAACACAGCTGGCAAGTCCTGACGAGACCATTGAAGTACCGAGTGTGGGTGATCGAGCGGCGCGTCGATTGGCACGACAGACATTGGCGGAAGTGGTCGAACCACGCTTTGAAGAATTATTCACATTAGTTCAAGCGGAGCTACGGCGTAGTGGTTTTGAAGATTTGTGTGCAGCGGGGATCGTGTTAACCGGTGGCAGCTCAAAGATGGAGGGCGTGATTGAATTAGCGGAGGAGATATTCCACATGCCGGTACGTAAAGGTGTGCCGCAGTACGTGTCGGGATTGGTGGATGTGGTGCGTAATCCAATTTACTCCACGGGGGTTGGCTTGTTGTTGTTCGGCTACCGCAATCGATCAATGCGGGACGCTGAATCACGCATGGGTGGAGGTTGGCGAACGGCAATGCGACGCATGAAGAGTTGGTTTCAAGGTAATTTTTAACTGGGTAATAAATTGGCTGTTTAACGTATGAATGTCAGGAGGGTGCAGTTATGTTTGAATTAATGGATGGTTATTCACAAAGTGCGGTTATCAAAGTGGTTGGCGTGGGCGGCGGCGGTGGTAACGCTGTTGAACACATGGTGCAACAAAATATCGATGGTGTGGATTTTATTGTTGCCAATACCGATGCTCAGGCGTTGCGAAACAGCTCCGCCAAGACATTGCTGCAACTGGGTGGAGGAATCACCAAGGGATTGGGCGCGGGCGCGAATCCTGAAATTGGTCGTCAGGCCGCATTGGAAGATCGTGAACGTATTGCCGAAGTGCTGGAAGGTGCCGATATGGTATTTATCACTGCGGGCATGGGTGGTGGCACGGGTACTGGTGGTGCGCCCATTGTCGCGCAAGTGGCAAAGGAAATGGGTATTTTGACGGTTGCCGTGGTAACCAAGCCTTTCCCATTTGAAGGCAAGAAACGCATGGCGGTAGCGATCGAGGGGATCGCAGAGCTCAAGGGTTATGTGGATTCTTTGATTACAATCCCGAATGAAAAGTTATTGAGTGTATTGGGAAAAAATATCAGTTTATTAGATGCTTTCAAAGCCGCGAATGATGTGTTGTTAGGTGCAGTGCAAGGCATTGCGGAATTGATCACGCGTCCTGGTTTAATCAACGTCGATTTTGCCGATGTGCGTACCGTAATGTCCGAAATGGGGATGGCGATGATGGGCTCTGGTCGTGCCAGTGGTGATAATCGTGCACGGGAGGCAGCGGAGGCCGCCATTGCCAGCCCCTTGTTGGAAGATGTGGATTTGGCTGGCGCCCGCGGTATTCTGGTGAATGTAACGGCAGGTCTGGATATGTCGATTGGTGAGTTCGAAGAGGTAGGTAATACCATCAAGGCGTTTGCTTCGGAAAATGCCACCGTGGTTGTCGGTACCGTGATCGATCCGGAACTCATCGGGGAATTACGTGTCACAGTGGTGGCAACGGGTTTAGGTTTGGGAGTGGACGCAAAAGAAAAACCCAAATTGGTTGTTGACCGAACCAGTACCGGCGAGGTGGATTACGACCAGTTGGATCGGCCTACCATCATTCGTAAGAAGGTATCGGGTGAGCGGTTTCGGGGTGATACCGAAGGAAATCTGGACTATCTTGATATCCCGGCTTTTTTGCGTCGGCAAGCTGATTGATAGAAAGGTGAGACTATATTAATAGTATGGTAACTGGACATTTGGCCAGATAGGGCTAAATATTGTTATGTATTAAAGCGTTATTGTGAAATGACGCTACCTTTCCTGAAAAAAGAGGTTGCCTGAAAACTATGCATGCTTTAGTATTCCCGCCCTTTGCTTGGCCGGGTAGTGTTGAGATAGACCGTTATTTTTGGAATGGAATTTGCTTAACATAGTCATAATTTACTAACTATTTCAAGGACAGGAAAATCCGTGATTAGACAACGCACATTAAAAAACATTATCCGCGCGACCGGTATCGGTTTGCATACCGGCCAGAAGGTGTATTTGACGCTGCGCCCTGCGCTGCCAGATACGGGCATTATCTTTCGCCGTGTTGACCTTCCAGAACCCGTTGAGATCCCAGCCACACCGGAAAATGTCGGTGAAACGACCCTATCGACCACCCTGGTGAAAGATGGTGTAAAGGTTTCAACCGTTGAACATCTGCTCTCTGCAATGGCCGGTTTGGGTATTGATAATGCCTATGTTGATTTAAACGCACCTGAAGTACCTATCATGGATGGAAGTGCTGGACCGTTCGTCTTTTTAATTCAGTCCGCAGGCATCCAAGAGCAGAACGCGCCCAAACGATTTATCCGCATTAAGCGCCCTGTACGGGTGCAAGAAGGGGAAAAATGGGTTCAATTTGAACCATTTGAAGGATTTAAAGTGTCATTTGAGATCAACTTTGACCACCCTATTTTTAAAGAAAGCAGCCAAGTCGCCGAAGTGGATTTCTCGACCACCTCGTTTGTGAAAGAAATTAGTCGGGCACGCACCTTTGGTTTTATGAGTCAGATTGAAGCCTTGCGTGCAAACAATCTGGCATTGGGAGGTAGTTTAGACAACGCGGTTGTCTTGGATAACTATCGCGTGCTGAATGAAGATGGTTTGCGTTACATGGATGAATTTGTCAAACATAAGGTTCTTGATTCCATCGGCGACCTCTATTTGTTGGGCCATAGCTTAATTGGCGCTTTTAGCGGTTATAAATCCGGGCATGCCCTGAATAACCAGTTATTGCGTACCATGTTGGCAGATGAGACAGCGTGGGAGCTGGTGACATTCGAAGATGAAAAGAAAGCACCCATTTCCTTCATGCAGCCGGTGCATGCAATATAAGCACTTCCGCTGTTAGCTTTTTTCGTCCGCATGCCGTGCCAATCTTTCAAGGGCGGCGCGCAATTCCGTGTTATCGACTGTCTGTGCCAGGCTTTTTAGCAGTTGTGCATTTTTTGCACTTAGGTGTGGGGGTGTGTTGGAGGCCGAGGTAGCTCGTGGGTCCTCTAACGGTTGCAACATCTGAATCGTAATCCTCTCCACGGTGGATAACTCAGGAAAGCGTTGCTGCAGCTGCTTGAGTAAGGCGGGGGCGGCAAAGCGTAATTTGGTGGCCCAAGCCGCTTTGTCAACGCCCAAAACCAGCTCCTGTTGATGAATATCTGCAATGGTGCAGTGTGGGGAAAGTTCAGGGCCAATCAACTCATGCAGCCCTTTCGTAAACCGGCCTAATTGCCGCGTCCGTGTGATCAAGCTCGCAAGTCCGTGATTTCCGCTGTTTAACAGCTTGTCTATCGAGGTAGGACTCTTCATACTAGTTGCATATTAATTCTTGCCAAATTATAAAGGCTTGAGTTACATTCCCGAGGGTTAAGGCGAAGTAGCAATAAGGCTGTTCCTACACGAAAATAAAGTTATGCCTTAACCTAACCGATAACCAGACGAAGAACCAGCACAATCTAATTGTGAGGACAGTGGGTTTGGGATGAATATTGTATTTTTAAGACGTAAAAAGGGTTGTGCAGGGCTTGTGACGTTAGGTCATGGCAAGTTTTTTTCCGTAGTATTTACCTTTTTTGTAGTTTTACCTGCGGTGACCATCTATACCGGATACCGGATAGGCATGTCACATATGCGTGCTCACCCCGATGATCTGACCATTGCGGTACAGTCTGAGGTCGACACGCAACGCCTCAAACTTGCTGAAGTCTCCCGCAAAGCCGAAGAAAACCTTAACGCCCTTGCCTTGCGCTTGGGTTCGTTGCAGGCCCATGTGATTCGCCTGGACGCCCTGGGCCAACGCCTAACTGTGATGGCCAACCTCGAGAAGGGTGAGTTTGATTTTGATAATCCACCTGCCCAAGGTGGTCCCATGGCGGAAGGCGAAACGGGAACGATGATTGCCGTCCCGGACTTTGTGGCGGCCTTGAATGACTTATCCGTACAACTCGATGATCGCAATAAGCAGCTAAGTGTCTTAGAAACCATGCTGATGTCACGTAACCTGCAGGCCAAGGTCACGCCGACGGGTCGTCCTGTGTCTCGGGGTTGGTTGTCCTCCTTCTTTGGTCAGCGTACCGATCCATTTACCGGTTTACGGGTCCACCACTCCGGGGTGGATTTTGCGGGGAAATTGGGTTCGGATGTGGTGACTGCCGCTGCAGGCGTCGTCAGCTTTGCGGGTAAACGTTCCGGTTACGGCAATATGGTCGAAATTAATCACGGTAATGGTTATACAACGCGTTATGGCCATAATTTAGAAAACATGGTGAGCGTGGGTGAAACCGTGAAGAAAGGCCAGGTGATTGGCAAAATGGGTACCTCAGGCCGTTCAACAGGACCCCATGTGCATTTTGAAGTGATGGTGAACGGGCGTGCAGTAAACCCCAAGAAGTATATCAACGCCGCTGAAGAAGATTTATAACGCTGTAGTTTTTGTTCTGTCATTCCCGTAAGGTACACTCTCCCGCCGTTTAATTTCTTTAGGTTTTTTCATAGCATGCGTGCTTTTACCCCAGGTAGTGTTTCAGCTGTTGTGTTCACGGTGTTACTGGCTGGCTGTTCAACAATCGCCGAACAGACACCAGGGCAAACTGCACCCGTTGTCGAACCAACACCCGTCATCACTCCCCCCGAACAGCCAGTGGCTGCGGCAACCACGCTGAGGGTGATAGCGGTGGGTGACATCATGTTAGGTACCGATTATCCAGAAAATCACCTCCCCGATAATGATGGCGCCGATTTACTTAAAGAGATAACACCGGTATTGCGTCAGGCAGACATCACCTTTGGAAATTTTGAAGGTACCCTGCTGGATGGTGGCAAACCAATCAAACAGTGTAAAAGCACGAAGCACTGCTACTTATTCCGCACACCCACAACATTCGTTGATCGACTGGTAGAGGCAGGCTTCACTGTGATGA
>JAYSTO010000165.1:0-2550 GCA_043719675.1 Gammaproteobacteria bacterium
GTCGGCCCCATGATCACATCCACTTTTTCAAACGCACGCTTGAAGTCATCGCTGATCAAACGCCGTACCTTTTGCGCCTTAAGATAATAGGCATCGTAATAACCCGCCGACAACACATAGGTACCGATCATGATCCGACGTTTAACCTCCTCGCCAAATCCCTCGCCACGACTGCGCTGGTATAAATCCGCCAGGTCTTTGGGTTCTGCGCAACGATAACCAAAGCGCACGCCATCGAAGCGCGAGAGATTCGACGAACACTCCGCCGGTGCAATCACGTAATAGGCAGGCACCGCCAGATGGCTGCTTGGCAAGCTGATCTCAACCAGCTCAGCACCGAGTTTCTGATAGTCACGCAAGGCCGTATCGATCACCTTGGCCACGTCACTATCCAGTCCTTCCGCAAAATATTCCTTGGGCAAGCCGATGCGCAACCCTTTGATCGAGTCATTTAACGTGGCGCGGTAATCCGGTACCGGCGTATTCACGCTGGTGGAATCTTTGTTATCAAAACCCGCCATCACTTGCAACAACACCGCACAATCTTCTGCGCTGTGCGCAATCGGCCCGGCTTGATCCAAACTGGAGGCAAAGGCGATCATGCCGTAGCGCGAGACGCGCCCATAAGTGGGCTTCAACCCGGTCAAGCCACACAACGCCGCAGGTTGGCGAATAGAACCACCGGTATCGGTGCCACTGGCGGCCGGGGTCAGGCGGGCCGCCACCGCTGCGGCGGAGCCGCCCGAAGAACCCCCCGGCACCCGCAGCAGATCCCAGGGGTTTTTCACCGGGCCGTAAAAACTGGTTTCGTTCGACGAACCCATTGCAAACTCATCCATATTGAGTTTACCCAGCATTACCGCCCCCGCCTGCTGACATTTTTCTACCACGGTGGCGTTGTATGGCGCGATAAAGTTATCCAGCATCTTTGACCCGCAACTGGTCCTCACGCCTTGCGTGCAGAAAATATCTTTTTGCGCCACGGGGATTCCGGTTAACGCCGTTGCCCGGCCCGTCGCCAACTGTGCATCTGCCTGTTGGGCTTGGTTCAAGGCCTGTTCGAGGGTCAGCGTGACAAAACAGTTGAGCCGCTGGTCATAGTGGGCGATGCGATCAAGAAAGTGGCGGGTCAACTCAACGCTACTGAATTTTTTCGCGCGCAAGCCTTGCGCCAATTCGACTAAATTTTTTTCGTGTAATTTCATGTTATTTCGCTATTTGTGTTACTGTCACGGTTATTCGATGACTTGAGGGACAAGATACAAGCCGTTTTCCACCTGGGGTGCAATCGCCTGGAACAATTCACGCTGATTTGTCTCGGTCACGATATCCTCCCGCAGGCGTTGAGGCTCATCAAGCGGGTGTGCCATGGGCGAAACAGTGTCGGTATTGATGGCACTCATCTGCTCAACCAGCTGCAGGATATTGGACAGATGTGTCGCATACTCAGCAACGGCCCTCTCCTCAATGGTGAGTCGGGCCAATTTGGCGATCTTCTTCACGGTCTGTGTATCCAAAGACATGTAGTCTATCCTTCTCAAGTGGTTTTGCGGTGGTATGTGCAATTGCATAAAAGTTTTAACTTATCACAGTTACCTGCTTGCCCAAAGGGCCTATGTTTTATTAAAGTACGCTATTGGTTATCCTCAATAATTACAAACGACTCAAAACTGCAAATTACGCACAAAAGGAAAGTATGTTTAAACGCCTAACAGGACTATTTTCGAACGATATCTCGATCGATCTGGGTACCGCTAACACCCTCATTTACGTCCGGGGTAAAGGTATTGTACTCAATGAACCTTCGGTTGTGGCAATCCGACAGGAACGTGGCCCCGGTGGCCCCAAAAGTATTGCTGCCGTTGGTGTAGAGGCCAAACGCATGTTAGGCCGAACACCCGGGAATATCGTCGCCATCCGACCCATGAAGGATGGGGTGATTGCCGATTTTACTGTTACCGAGAAGATGTTGCAGCATTTTATCCGCAAGGTGCATGACAACCGTTTTTTCCGCCCCAGCCCGCGGGTACTCGTGTGTGTGCCCTGTGGCTCGACCCAGGTAGAGCGCCGTGCGATTCGTGAGTCGGCCTTCGGTGCCGGTGCGCGGGAGGTCTTTCTGATTGAAGAACCGATGGCCGCCGCCATTGGCGCAGGCCTGCCCATCTCCGAGGCCAGCGGCTCGATGGTGCTGGATATCGGTGGCGGTACCACCGAAGTCGCGGTGATCTCCTTAAGCGGTATCGTTTATGCCGCCTCGGTACGTATCGGTGGTGATCGTTTCGATGACGCCATCGTCAATTATATTCGCCGCAATTACGGCAGCCTGATCGGTGAATCCACGGCGGAGACCATTAAACAAACCATCGGCTCCGCCTATCCAGGTAGCGAAGTCCGCGAAATGGAAGTCCGTGGCCGTAACCTCGCCGAAGGCGTACCCCGCAGTTTTACCCTCAATAGCAATGAAATTCTCGAGGCCCTGCAAGAACCACTGTCGGGGATCGTCAGCGCGGTGAAAACCGCACTGGAACAAACCCCACCGGAATTGGCCTC